>NZ_LR134338.1:227500-417500 GCF_900637055.1 Brevibacillus brevis | reverse complement strand
TTGTCGATGAAAATCACGTAATTCCAAATACGGTTGGGGCCCGATTATCATGAGCCCCATCGTCAGCACTAGGAGTAAGCGGATTCGCCATTTTTTCCAGATTTGCATCTTCCTTACCCCCGTTTTCCTCCAGCAAAAGCATCTATCAGTTCAATGCGCCGACTTCCTTGTAGTACTTTTCTGCACCAGGATGAAGGGGAACAACCAAGTTTTTCCCGGCCTCTTTTACATCCACTTCCTTGGCGGCACTATGTGCGGATTTCAATGTTTCCATTTCTTCGAAGAATGTTTTCGTCAGCTTGTACACCTGTTCCTCAGACAAATCACTGCGTACGAGCAGTATATTGCGAATCGCCGCTGTCTGAACCGGTTGGTTATTCTTGTACACACCAGCCGGAATCTCTGCCGAAACAAAGAACGGATACTGCTGAGCCATCTTGTCTACATCAGCCTTTTGAATCGGCACGATTTCCACGTCCTTCGTGGTTCCCAGATCGATGACAGCCGAATTCGGCAATCCAGAGGTTACAAAAGCAGCGTCAATCGTGTTGTTTTTCAACTGCTCGATCGCTTCAGCGTATGACAGGAAATCCGCCTTGATATCGTCGTACGTAATTCCATGACCAGCGAGCACCATGCGTGCATTTACTTCGACACCAGAGTTAGGAGCTCCGACCCCAACCCGTTTTCCTTTCAAATCAGCTACTGATTTAATATTTCTATCCTTCAGCGTCACGATCTGCACGTAATTAAGGTACAGGCCAGCTAGGGCACGCAGGTCTTTGATAGCCCCGCCCTCCTTGAAATTTTCCTGACCCGCATAAGCAAAAGTCGTTACATCTGACATGACAAATGCCACATCGGCCTTTTTCGTCTTGATCAGGTTAATGTTTTCAACAGACGCTCCCGTGGACTGAACAGAGGCATTGTACCCGAGCTTATCCTTGTAAATTTTCGCCATGGCACCACCTAGCGTGTAGTAAGGCCCTGAACTACCGCCTGTTGCTATCGTAAGAAAATTTTGTTCAGTGGCACCGCCACTTCCTGATGCTGCACCGGGCGCGGCTGACTGCCCCCCACATGCTGTTGCCGTAAGAACAAGCAGAGCGGAAGTCAAAATCGCTAGCATTTTGTTACGTATCATCTTCAAATACCCCCTTCTATTTACGCAAAAATGGAACCGCTTTCATTTATCTGTTAGTAGCAACTCTTATGCCAACATGGATTAGCCAAGCGTACCCGTCCTTTTTACGGTACATCTAACTCGCTGTAACAAAAATCCGGCAAAAAAGTCCCGTCCATGCGGAATTTTTTGCCGGATCGCTCCTCTACTCTTTCTCGAAGTACTGTTTCAGCTTTTGCCGTAAGCCTCGCTCACTGATTCCCAGTTGATCAGCTGTCTTTTTCCGATGACCATCGTTTTTTTCCAGCGTATACAGAATGAATCGCCGCTCCACTTCCTCCAACGAGATGCCCTCGGGAATCGTCAGCCCGTCTTTATTCGACTGAACAGATCTTACATTACTCCGGCGTTCAATCAGTGCGGGAGGAAAATCCTCCATAGTCAGCTTGTCCCCTTGGGAAAGTGCCACGGCATATTCCACAATATTCGCCAGCTCACGTACATTGCCTGGGAACGTATACGCGTACAGCCATTTTCTCGCTTCCGGTGTTAACGACTTCGGTCCTTTCCCCATTTCCGCAGCCATGCGCTGGAGAAAATGTTCAAGCAGCAACGGGATATCTTCAGTTCTATCACGCAGAGGTGGTGTACGAATGGGAATGACATTAAGCCGATAAAACAGATCCTCGCGAAACGCTCCCCTTGCCACTTCAGCTTCCATCTGCCGGTTGGTAGCCGCAATAATCCGAATATCAACTTCTTTGGCTTCGTATCCACCTAAAGGAGTAACCCGCTTTTCCTGAATGACACGAAGCAGCTTTGCTTGCAGAGAAAGCGGCATTTCGCCTATTTCATCGAGAAAGACCGTTCCGCCGTGCGAACGTTCGAACAATCCCTTTTTACTTTGATAGGCTCCGGTAAACGTCCCTTTTTCATATCCAAACAGCTCACTTTCCAGCAAGGCTTCAGGGATTGTCGCACAGTTAATGACAGAAAAAGGTGCATGCCTGCGGTTCCCCTCATGATGAATCGCCCGAGCCACTAGCTCCTTTCCCGTACCGCTCTCCCCTGTGATTAAAATACTGGAAGAGATATCCTTTACCTTTTCGATCAAGTGAAACAGCTTTTCCATTCGCGGACTTTTGCCGAGAATTCCTGCGTACGATTGCTTTTGGTGAATTTGCTCGCGTAAAGTTTGTACTTGTCGCTGCAAATACTGATGCTCCATCGCTTTATTCAGCAAGAGCTTGACCTCTTCCAAATGCAAAGGCTTGGTTAAATAATGATAGGCCCCTGCCTTCATCGCTGCTACAGAGGACTCGATCGTGCCATATGCCGTCATCATAATGACGGTGATCTGTGGACGTGTCGCCTTTAATTGGGGCAACAACACCAAACCACTGGCAGTTCCCAGACTCTGGTCCAGAAGCACACAATAAATTTCTTCTGCCTGAACGATTGCCCTGGCCGTCTCAGCATCGTTCGCCGTCCATATATGGTAGTCATCCTCTAACGCAAACGACAACGATACGCAAATAGAAGGTTCATCATCGACGATCAACAGCTTCTGCATCGTGATCCTCCTGTCCAAAACGCAGTGTAAATGTCGTACCTACTCGCGTAACACTGCTTACCTCCAACTGTCCGCTATGTTCACGCATTATTTTTTGACTTACGTACAAGCCGAGGCCAATCCCTTGCGACTTCGTTGTATAAAACGGTTCGAACAGGCGCGACTGCTGTTCTTTTTGCATGCCTTCACCCGTGTCTGAGATCGTGATCCATACACCGTCTCTCTTCTTGCCAGCCTTTATCTGCAACTGCTTTTCAGTGCTCCCCGCCATCGCCTCCAGCGCATTGAGCATCAGGTTGATCAGCACCTGCTTGATTCTGCCCCGATCTACCTGTAGTTCCAGCTGATCGGAGATATCTACGACAATATTCACCTGTTCACTCTCAAATCGTCGGACAAACAGTCCGACGACCGAATAGACCAAGTCTGCCACGCTCGTGCTCTCAATGAGAAGTGGCTTGGAACGGGAATAATCAAGCAGTTCCTCGACAATGCGATTCATCCTCTCCAATTCCTCGGGCACAAAGCGAAGCAATTCAGAGCGAAAGCGCGGGTCATCCACCTTTTTGGGCAATAGCTCAATGAATGTTTTTACCGCTGTCAACGGATTGCGCAACTCATGTGCGATTCCCGCCACTAATTGCCCCAATGCGTGCATCTTCTCTTGAGAGATCAGTCTTGTCTGCATTCTTTTTTGTTCGGTTCGATCCTGGACAGTGACAATCCACCCCACATGCTCGGACATGGCGTTGAGAAAGGGGGCCACATAATAATGAAAAACAAAGGATCGCTCATCATGGATTTCACCCTCATATTGACGTCTGCGATCCAAACAGCATGCATCCCACGGCAGTTGAGGAAGGACATCGAGGATATGGCGTCCCAACATTTCTTTCCGTATGGGGAGCATGGTGATCGCCACTTGGTTGACCAATGTGATGTACCCTTGGGTGTCGAGTGATAAAATCGCACTATCCGTATGATCCAGCACCTTCCGCTGAAAAACCATCACGTCAGCCAATTCTGCCGTCCGTCTTTTCACTTCTGCCTGCAGCCTTTTGTTCCACAGAAAAAAGGTGAGCAAAGACACGATCCCAACTGCCAAAACGAGTAGCAATCCGATGACTAGCTTCCGCCACCAATCCGTTAAATGAGGCGAATATGGTTCAAAATAGTGACTGTACAAGCGCGTATAGGTTCCATCACGATAGAGCTGATTCAGACCCTCATTGAGCTTGTCCAACAGCTCCGAATGTCCTTCTCTCACGGCGAATGCGTAATCAGTCGGATTAATGAGTCCAGAGCGCATCGAATAGTCTTCCCAACGATTCTCTTTGCGCAAAATATACTCCGCCGTCCAGCGATTTCCGAGGAACGCATCAGCACGCCCGCGCGTCAGATTCGCCAGCGCCTCTGGTTGACTGAATGAAACGATCATTTTCACTCTTCTGACACTTTCGAGCAAATCCATGCTCGTGTGGGCCCGCTGTACAGCCACTACCTTTTCCGACAGCTGGTTCAAGGTGTATATCCCTTGATCATCACGCGGGACGAGCAGCACCTCAGACATCGTAAAAAACGACTCACTAAAATCAAATACTTGATCGTATCGATTGGTGTACTTCATTCCCAACAGCACGTCCACCTTACCTGCATGTAAAGCACCAACTGCCTCTTCCCATTCCAGCGGCACGTATTCCAGCTTCCAGTCATTTTGGCTTGCAATCGCCCTGATGAGATCAATCGTAAAACCCGTAAACTCTCCATCTGGTTCCATCGAGGAAAAAGGGGGGAGAGATTTGTCAAAGGCAACCCGTACGATCTTCTCCTCCGCTTTGACCATCTCGGGAAAAAAACCGATCAAGAAAAGCAAGAAGAGAAGCCAATGCCCTCTTTTGTAACCCAAATCCATCCCTCCTTATGCAAATGCCGCTAGTGAAAAATAAACAGAGATCTATTTCTTTGCTTGCTGGTAAAACTCTTCGCGCAGTAGACCTATCATGATGGTGTCGTAATACTGCCCGTCGTATCCAGCTGCAAGTGAAGTGAGCTTGAATTTGTTCATGGTCACCACACCTCTCGCAATAAGATACCGATTATTCTAACAAAAAAACCACGCTCTGGAAACAGAGGTGGTTATTACTTTATCTGTTAACGACGCCTTTGAAGCTCCGTCAGTACTTCATCCAGCGGCAGCTTTTGCTCCCGTAACAGAACCATCAAGTGAAAGATCAAATCAGATGCCTCGTACCGCAGTTCCTCACGACTTCGATTTTTCGCGGCAATAATGACCTCGGCAGTCTCTTCCCCGACCTTTTTCAGGATTTTGTCTACGCCTTTTTCGAACAAGTACGTGGTGTAGGAGCCTTCCGGGCGCTCTGCCTCCCGCGCAGCAATCAGTTCTTCGAGCTCGCCCAGGATCGCAAACCGATCTGCTTGTACCGGCTCACCATCTGTATGCGAGAGAACTTCCTGCGAGAAACAGCTGTAAGCTCCCGTATGACAAGCAGGCCCATTCGGCTCGACCATCACAACCAGTGCATCTCCGTCGCAATCATACCGCATAGAGACGATCCGCTGTATATGACCCGAAGTCTCACCCTTGTGCCACAACTGTTGTCGGGAACGGCTCCAAAACCATGTTTCTTTGGTCGCCAATGACTTTTGTAGCGATTCTTCATTCATATAGGCAAGCGTCAAGACTGTCTTGCTCCCGGCATCCTGCACGATGACAGGGATCAAGCCCTTTTCGTCAAAACGCAATTTTTCCACTGCAAACGCTTCTGCTCCTGTCATGGTCGTACGACAACTCCTTTGGTTTGCAAATACTCTTTCACCGAGTGAATCGACGTTTCGTCATAGTGAAAAATGGAAGCGGCCAACGCGGCATCTGCCTTTCCTTGCGTCAGCACATCGTAAAAATGCTCCCTCGAGCCCGCTCCCCCAGAAGCAATGACCGGAATTCCAACCGCTTCTGATACTCGCTTGGTCAATTCGAGTCCAAAGCCTTTCTTTTCTCCATCGTCGTCCATGCTGGTCAAAAGGATTTCACCCGCTCCGAGCGCTTCTGCCTCCTGTGCCCAACGGATGACGTCTCTCCCCGTCGCATTCCGTCCACCGTGGGTATACACTTCCCAGCGATCTTCCCCAACACTTCTCGCGTCGATCGCCACGACGATACATTGTGAGCCGAAGACCGTCGCTCCCTCGCGGATCAATTCCGGACGCAAAACAGCCGCTGTATTCAACGAGATTTTGTCCGCACCCGCACGCAATATCCTTTTCATATCGTCTACGCTGTTAATGCCACCACCCACCGTGAAAGGAATCGTAATGTTTGCAGCCGTTTTTTCTATGACATCCACCATCGTCTTGCGCCCTTCGTGGGACGCAGAAATATCGAGAAAGATCAGCTCGTCCGCTCTCTCTTCGCTATATTTTTTTGCCAGTTCAACCGGATCTCCTGCATCGCGAAGTCCGACGAACTGCACGCCTTTTACCACCCGTCCGTCTTTTACATCGAGACACGGGATGATTCGTTTAGCCAGCATGCGATTCACGCCCCTCCATACGCTGGAGCGCTTCTTCCAATATAAAAGCGTCCGTGTAGAGTGCTTTGCCAACAATGGCGCCAGAGACTCCGTCCGAAGCATGGGCAGCCAGCGTCAACAAGTCATCCAGTTGGCTAACGCCTCCCGAGGCAATCACCGATTTACCTGTAGCCGTCGCCAACGCTGCAATTTCTTCTACATTGGGTCCTGTCATCGTGCCATCACGGGCGATATCGGTGTAAATAAACGTCTCGGCGCCATACGTAACCAACCGCTTGGCAAGCTCTGTTGCTTGCACTTCTGTCGTGGTCAACCAACCTCTGGTAGCCACCAGCCCATTCCGGCAGTCCAGACCAATCGCGATTTTGTCCCCATAGCTTTGAAGAATCCGCTTCGTAAAAGGCTCGTCTTCGATAGCAGCAGTCCCGACGATCACGCGCGCGACACCCGCTTCCAAATAGTCCGCGATCTGCTCTTCTGTTCGAATACCGCCTCCTACCTGCACGGGTACAGGGATCGAGCGCGCTATCTCCTTGATGAGCGCTGCATTTGCAGGCTTGCCTTCCTTTGCCCCGTCCAAATCTACGAGATGAACCCAGGACGCGCCTTGCTCTACCCAGCGCTTCGCCATCGCGAGCGGTGAATCAGCGTACACGGTCTCTTGCCCGTAATCTCCTTGGAAAAGTCGAACGCACTTGCCCCCGCGAATATCGATCGCCGGATAAACGATAAAGCTCATGTCAAAACCCCCTCGCATTGAACGGCAAAGTTGCGCAGTAGCAGCATTCCTGTCTCTCCGCTCTTTTCCGGGTGAAACTGCATACCGTATACGTTGTCACGATTCACAATGGCTGTGACCTCCTGGTGATAGTCACTCGTCGCAAGCAAGACATCAGACTCGCACAAGACATGATACGAATGGACAAAATAGACGTAATCGCCATCCTGCACACCGTTTAGTAACGGTTGCTTTTGCTTTATCATCAGTTGGTTCCAGCCCATGTGCGGTACCTTGTAATCCCCGTGAAAACGAACGACCTCACCACCGAGCAGTCCCAAGCCCGTATGCGCGCCATGCTCCGCACTTTTCTCAAATAAAAGCTGCATGCCGAGACAAATGCCCAAGATCGGACGACCAGATACTGCGTATCCCTTGATTGCTTGCTCTAATCCAAGCTCACGTATGTTGGCGATAGCATCTCCGAACGCCCCAACTCCCGGCAAAATCAACCCGCTATATTTTTGCAGACGCTCTGCCTGAGATACGAACTCATACGAATAGCCCAGCCTTTCCAACGCCTTGCTCAAGCTGTACAAATTCCCCATGCCGTAATCGATGATGCCGATCATGTTACAAAACCCCTTTTGTTGACGGGACCCCTTTTACACGCGGATCGATCGTCGTCGCTTCATCCAGTGCACGGCCCAGCGCTTTGAAAATCGCCTCGATCATGTGATGCGTATTGTGACCGTAGTGCAGGATCACATGCAGATTGATCCGCGCCTCCAGTGCGAGTTTCCATAAAAATTCGTGCACCAGCTCCGTCGGAAATTGACCAACCATATTTGTGGGGTACGCAGCGCGATATTCCAGATGAGGGCGATTGCTAATGTCAATCACGACCTGCGCGAGCGCGTCATCCATGGGGACAAACGCATTTCCATAACGCTTGATGCTTTTCTTGTCTCCCAACGCTTCCCGCAGAGCATGCCCAAGACAAATCCCGATATCCTCCACCGTGTGGTGATAGTCGATTTCGATATCTCCCTTTGCCTTGACAGTCAGATCAAAATGTCCGTGTCGGGTAAACAGGTCTAACATGTGATCCAAAAATGGTACACCCGAATTTTGCTTGCTCTCACCCGCGCCGTCTACCCCAAAGAAAAGCGCGATCTGCGTCTCATTCGTATTGCGTTCGATCTGTGCTGCACGTTGTTTCCCTTCACTCATCTCTTTTCACTCTCCTGCTCTTCGGTCTCAAAATCTCGCAATCGCGCAAGGATCGCTCGACCGTGCCCAGACAATCCTTCCTGCTCGGCCAGTGTCACAATTTTATGTCCATTGTCTCGCAAATCTCGCTTGCTGTAGGAAACAACACTCGACTTCTTGATAAAATCATCGACGGATAATGGCGAGGAAAATCGCGCCGTTCCATTCGTAGGAATCACATGATTGGTACCGGCAAAATAATCACCGACTGGCTCTGAGCTGTATGGGCCTAGGAAAATCGCGCCTGCATTTTCCACTTTGCCGAGATACTCAAACGGCTCCGCCACCATGATTTCCAAATGCTCGGGGGCGATACGGTTGATGACGGCAAAACCTTCGTCCAAATCGTCGACGAGTAAAATAGCGCCGTAGTCGCGTATCGCCGCTTCCGCAATCGATTTGCGTGGAAGATCGGAAAGCTGTCGCTCGACTTCCTGTGACACCTGCTCCGCCAACGATTGTGATGTCGTAACCAATATAGCGGCTGACATCGGATCATGCTCGGCCTGAGACAGCAGGTCTGCCGCGACGTATTGCGGGTTGGCCGTCTCATCTGCGATCACCGCAATTTCACTAGGCCCTGCCACCATGTCGATACTGACCAATCCGAAAACTTCTCGCTTTGCCAGTGCCACGAAAATATTGCCGGGGCCAACGATTTTATCAACCGCTTTGATTTGCTCCGTTCCGTAGGTCAGTGCCGCAATCGCCTGTGCTCCGCCTACCTTGTATATCTCGGTCACACCTGCAATTTGGGCCGCCACGAGGATCGCCGGATTAATTTTCCCATCCGCTCCTGGTGGTGTCGTAATGACGACTTGTGGAACACCTGCGATTTTGGCAGGGATGGCATTCATCAATACACTGGAAGGATAAGCTGCCGTTCCTCCTGGTACATACAATCCAACGCGCTGCAATGGACGTATCAGCTGGCCCAGCAATGTGCCACTCTCTTTGGTGGTAAACCAGGACTGACGCACTTGTCGCTCGTGAAACGCCCGAATATTTTCGGCTGCTTCTTCCAATGCCGCTTTGACATGTGGAGAAACGAGCTCACTTGCTTCAGCAAATTCGCCTTCGCTCACGCGGAAGTTTTGTAGAAGCACACGATCAAATCGTTCCGTGTAATAGCGCAGCGCTTCGTCCCCTTGCTGGCGAACCGAGGTGAGAATCGCCTTCACCGCCTCTTGCTGTTCTCTCGTCCCTGCGTCTACCGATCGTTTTCCGTCATACTGGCTGGCTGACATGATACGCATAGCTGTCTCCCCTTTTTCTCTAGTTCCCGCGAGGAATGACCTCTAAAAATTTTCCGGCAATCTCGTCCACCGCTTCACTTTTCATCCGATAGCTGGCTCGATTGGCAATCAGTCTCGTGGTAATTTCACAGATGCTCTCCAGTTCAACCAATCCATTTTCCCGCAATGTCCTGCCTGTTGAGACAATATCCACAATACGATCAGCCAGTCCAATCATCGGTGCAAGCTCTACTGAACCATTCAGCTTGATTACCTCAACCTGCTGTCCTTGCTCACGAAAATAACGTGACGCAATCTTCGGATATTTCGTCGCAACACGCAGTGCTTCCGTCGGTTTCCAATCTGGCAGACCCGCTACCATCATTCGACAATAGCCGATATGCAAATCCAACAGCTCGTAAACATCTCGTTCTTCTTCCAATAAAACATCCTTGCCGACCACGCCAACGTCAGCCACCCCATACTCTACATAAGTAGGAACATCGGTAGGCTTTGCCATAATGAATTCAAGCTTGGCATTTTCCACAGGGATGATCAGTTTACGAGAATCTTGTAGATCCGCAGTGACCTGCAAGCCAGCTTGCTGGAGGAAGTGGACGGCCTCTTCAAAAATCCGCCCTTTTGGCATGGCGATCGTCAGCTTTTGGTCGTTTTTCGTGAGTGCCATCTCCTACTCCTCCTGTTGTGTCATGCAAATGACCTTGGTATATCCCGCTTCTTGTCCAACCTGTTTCTCATCGCTTCTGGAAACGAGACGTGTCACTACTACGAGCCCGTCTTCACGCAATTGCTGTGCCTCTGCCAAAGCGGCGCTGCGGCAATCCTCCGTGTAAACAAGCAAAACTCGCGCAGATGCTTGCCTTTTTACAAAAGGAGTGACCTGAAGCAGCCGATCCATCTTGATCGCAAAGCCTGTGGCGGATGCAGCACGCCCAAATTGGGAGAGCAATTGATCGTAGCGTCCTCCGCCCAAAAGCGGAGAGCCCAAATCTGCGGCGTATCCTTCGAAAACGACGCCTGTATAGTAGTTCAAATTGATGATCAGATTGAAATCGATCAACAAATCTTCCGTTACCCCGTAGGCTTCTAATGACTCCCACAAGGAAGCAATCGTCTCGACTGCCCTTCGTGCCTTTCCGTTGCCTGCCAGATCGCGGGCGACCTCAATCTTCCCTTTTCCCCCTTGCAGGCGCAACAAGGATTCCAATCGACTTTTTGCCTCCATAGGGATGTCTACTGTCGCAAGTAGCTGCCGGAAGCCAACGAAGTCCCGCTCGTACAAAAACTGGCGGAATTGATTGCGAACATGCCCATCCTCAATCTCTTCCTCCAAAAGACCGTCGACAAAATCGACATGTCCAATGGCAATGCGAAACGTTTCCACACCCGCTGCCCGCAAGCAAAACACAGCAAGCGCAATGGCTTCCGCATCCGCATCGACAGACGCATCTCCAATCAGCTCGATTCCGGTTTGTGAAAACTCTGCATTCCGTCCCGCTTCCTTTTCTTGTGCCCGAAACACATTTGCCTGGTAATACAACCGAATCGGCAATGGAACATCTTTATAAAGGGAGGAAACAACCCTCGCAATTGGCGTCGTCATATCCGGACGCAGGACTACGGTGTGGCCTTGTTTATCCAGGAGGCGAAACATCCGGTCTGTGAGTGTCGCACTTGCTGCTCCTACCGTGTCGAAGTACTCCAGAGAGGGTGTGGATATTTCCTCATAGCCCCATCTCTCGATACACTGCCGCAGCTCCCGCTCCAAGTGCCGTTGTTTCACCAGTGATTCCGGCAGTATGTCCCGCATCCCGAGCGGCTTTTCGAATCCCAACGGCTTTGCCATCCTTGTTCCCTCCATCACATTCGCTTTACTCTGCTAATATGGTAACAAACTAAAGTGTTATGAAGAAGATTACCACGTCGAGAATCTTAGGTCAACCAAGATGAGAATAGTCGGAAAATTTCACCCAAAACAAAAAACCGCCAGGATAAACACCTGACGGCTGATCAAAAGGGAAGAGGCGCTACATGCCTTCTTCTTCTGAAGCTTTCGTTCGAATGAGCTGCATGGGATTCCCACCTACAAAGGCACCAGGCGGAACATCTTTATGAACAACCGTACCCGCTGCGACAATGGCCCCTTTGCCAATTGTTACTCCCGGCAAAATGGTAGTGTTGGCCCCCACCAGGACAGCATCCTCAATAATCACTTCTCCCAAGCGGTATTCATCTATCAAATATTCATGGGCAAGTATGGTCGTATTGTACCCGATCACGCAATTACGACCGATCTTGATTTTCTCGGGAAACATGATATCCATCATCACCATCAACGCAACCGCACTATGCTGCCCTACTTCCATACGCAAAAATGTGCGGTACATCCAGTTCTTCCACGAAACGATCGGCGTATATCGCGAAAGTTGGATGACGATGAAATTTTTCATGACTTTCCAGAAGCTTACCGTTCGATACATGTGCCAAAGCGGGTTTACCCCATTTACGGGATAACGTGTTGTCTTCCTCATATGCGTCTCTTTCTCCTACAAGTCAGAATCGGCATCTTCCAAAATGGCATTCGACTGTTTACGTGTGAAGTGCATCGCTGCGTTGTAACCCATCCGTTTCAAACGGAAGTTCATCGCTGCAACCTCAATGATGACTGCCAAGTTTCGTCCTGGTCGAACAGGAACGGTAATAATCGGAATTTCGGTATCCATGATCTTCAATGTTTCCTCATCGAGCCCCAACCGCTCGTACATTTTATGAGGCTCCCATAGCTCTAGCTGAACAACCATCTCGATGTTTTTCACATTGCGCACGGCACCTGCACCAAACATCGTCATAATGTTGATAATCCCCACACCGCGGATTTCCAAGAGATGCTGAATCAGCTCAGGAGCACTACCGCTTAGCTGCCCGCCCTGAGTCTGCTTAATCTCCACTGCGTCATCTGCTACGAGTCGGTGTCCGCGCTTTACAAGCTCAAGTGCAGCCTCACTCTTCCCGATCCCGCTCGATCCCATAATCAAAACGCCGACGCCGTAAATGTCTGTGAGTACCCCATGAATCGTCGTCGTTGGTGCAAGACGATTCTCCAGAAAGTTGGTCACTTTCCCGACTAGCGTCGTCGTTGCCAGCGGGGACTGAAGGACAGGTACCCCCAACCGATTGGAAACGTCAATCATCTCTTCAGGCACCATCTGATTACGGGTCACACAGAAGCAAGGAACCTGGCTTTGCATGAGAAAATTCATCCGTTCCAGCCGTTCCTCTGGAGTCAGCGTTTGAAAAAAGTTGATTTCCGTCAAGCCGAACAATTGAATCCGCTCTTCCGCATAGTACGAATAGTAACCGGCTAATTGCAGGCCGGGACGACTCAAATCCGTTACGGTAATCTCACGCCCCAAGCCCTCTTCCCCGCTCAAGATCGTCATATTGAAATGGTCCACTAAATGGCTCACATTCGTCTTACGCATGAAGCTTCCCCCTCACATGGGATTTTCCGTCCCTATGGTTGTGTCTCTATTGTATCGAAACCTCTGTACTTACGACAACCTAATAAGACCTCGCATCTTTTTAGGCAAAAGCCCCGCGACTCGTTTGAGAGAATACGGGGCTTTTGCGAATATACTACCTCTTTTCTTTTTTCATCCCTACCACCACTTCAATGAGGTAGCCAAAAATACTCATCAGTGCTGCAGCCACGATGACAGTACCAATGTTGTCAGGCCATGGCCCCACTTCAAATCCATCAATAAAGTAGGCAGTCAACGCAAACGTCACGGCATTAATGACAAACCAGAACAATCCGATCGTCAATACTTGCAAGGGAAAAGTAAAAAACAGCAGAATCGGTCGAATCACTGTGTTGACCATCCCCAAAATCAACGTAGCCCATAGTGCTACTGTGAAATTCGCGACATAAATGGAATGGAACCAATTGCTGATCAAAAGCAGCGCAGCCCCATTTAAAAGCATTTTGATTATCCAGCGGCTCATGGTGCATTCCCCCTGTAACAGTCTTGCCTTCGCGCAACGATTAACGAATCCCCGTTACTTCCCATTCCCATTGCTCAAAAAACGTTGTCATAAATCGATGCCTGTCTTCGGCGATTTTCTGGGCAGTCTTGGTGAAGAGCTTGTCTTTGATGCGTTGCAGCTTCCACGTGTATTCTTTATAAGGTGTATGCTGATTCGGGTCATCCGATTGTATGGGCTGCCCAATAACCCCAGTATAAGCAAAAACCCGAGCCACTCCAATAGCCCCAATCGAATCCAGCTTGTCAGCATCAAACAGGATCTTTTCTTCCAAGGAATGTGGAGGTCGGTCTTTACGAAAACGATGGGCGAGAATGGCAGACTGTACACGTGAGATGAATGCTTCCGTCATACTGCGTTCGGAGAGCCATTCTCCTGCTAGTCTCGCGCTGATTTCGGCATGGCACTCACCTGTTTGCCGTTCTTCTGCTCTCCCGATATCATGCAGCAAAGCAGCGAGGCGCAGCACTTCCATATCTGCCCCTTCCTCGCGGCCAATTCGCTCACACATCGCCATCACACGCAAATTATGCTGCCAATCGTGAGCAGGATCTTGTCCATCAAAGCACCTCTGTGCTTCTGCCACCAGATCGGCAGGTAATGCGGCAAGAGAATCCTTCACGTAATCCATCTTTTCCTCCCCCTTTGCGTCCACCTAGCAAAGATGCCCCCCTGAATCAGGGAGGCTGTCTCTCGATTACTTCGAAACGAATTGCTCTAGCTTGGCATTCGTCCGTTCTCTATCACGTTCCAAAATCGGCTTCAAATAGATACCCGTATAAGAGCCTTCCATTTTTGCCACTTCTTCCGGTGTTCCCGTTCCGACAATTTCTCCGCCACGGGTACCACCCTCCGGCCCCAAATCCACGATGTAATCCACCGTTTTGATGACATCCAGATTGTGCTCGATGACCAGCACTGTATCGCCGTTTTCTACCAATCGTTGCAGTACCTTCAGCAAACGATCGATATCATCTGTATGCAGACCGGTTGTCGGTTCATCCAAAATGTACAAGGTACGTCCAGTGCTGCGTCGATACAGCTCGGAGGCCAGCTTGACGCGTTGTGCTTCACCGCCAGAGAGCGTGGTAGCAGGCTGTCCAAGCTTCATATATCCCAGTCCTACGTCGACGATGGTCTGTAGCTTGCGCTCAATCTTCGGCAGATTGCGGAAAAACTCTACCCCATCCTCGATCGTCATTTCCAAGACATCAGCAATGCTCTTGCCTTTGTATTTCACATCGAGCGTCTCGCGGTTGTAGCGCTTGCCATGGCAAACTTCGCAAGGCACATACACATCCGGCAAAAAGTGCATCTCGATTTTAATGATCCCATCACCGCTGCACGCTTCACAACGGCCGCCCTTGACGTTAAAGCTGAAGCGTCCTTTTTTATAGCCGCGCACTTTGGCTTCATTGGTGGAAGCAAACAGGTCGCGAATGTCGTCAAAAACACCTGTATACGTCGCCGGATTGGAACGTGGTGTACGACCAATTGGAGATTGATCGATGTCGATCACCTTATCCAGATGCTCCAGTCCCAGGATGCGACGATGCTCACCTGGCTTCACCTTTGCCTTATTCAAATCACGAGCCAGTGTCTTTTGCAAAATTTCATTGATCAGCGTACTTTTTCCTGAGCCAGATACACCTGTTACGGCAACAAAAACGCCTAGAGGAAGCTTCGCAGTGACGTTTTTCAGGTTGTTTTCCTTCGCGCCCTCAATCTTGATCCATTTGTCCGAAGGCTTGCGACGCTCCATCGGTACGGGGATGAATTTGCGCCCGCTCAAATAAGCACCCGTCAAGGAGTTAGGGTCCTTCATGACTTCTTCCGGGGTTCCTGCCGCTACGATTTGACCGCCATGTATGCCAGCGCCCGGGCCAATATCGATAATATAATCGCAGGCCATCATCGTATCCTCGTCATGCTCGACGACGATCAATGTATTCCCCAGCTTGGTCATATGCTCCAACGTCTTGATCAGACGGGCGTTATCCCGCTGATGCAATCCGATACTCGGCTCATCCAAAATGTAGAGAACGCCCATCAGGCTAGAACCGATCTGTGTAGCTAATCGAATCCGCTGCGCTTCTCCCCCGGACAGTGTTCCCGCCGCCCGGCTCAGTGTCAGGTAATCCAGTCCGACATCAATCAAGAAGTTCAGTCGCGCCTTGATTTCTTTTACGATCAGGTTCGCGATCTTCGTTTCCCGCTCTGTCAGTTCCAGCCCATCGACAAACTGATGTGCATCGAGAATCGACAGCGTAGTCAGCTCGGAAATGCTCCGCTCCCCGACCTTTACCGCCAAGCTCTCCTGACGCAAACGTTGGCCTTTGCAGACAGGACACGCCTTTTGGCTCATAAATCCTTCGATTTGCTCGCGGATGTAATCCGAGCTGGTCTCCAGATGACGTCGTTGCAGGTTGATGACGACACCCTCGAACGGTACGACTGCCTCGCGCACTTGCCCGAACTCGTTCTCATAACGGAAGTGAATTTTTTCGCCTTCACTGCCGTACATCAAGATTTGTCGGTGCGCTGCCGTGAGCTCCTCATATGGCACATCCATCCGAATGTTAAAATGGCGACAAGCCGATTCCAGCAATTGTTGATAGTAAGTAGAAGTCTTCGGCTCCCATGCGCCAATCGCCCCGTCATCGAGCGTCTTCGTCGCATCGGGAACGACCATATCCGGGTCTACCTCCAGCTTGACACCCAATCCGTCGCACTCCGAGCAAGCACCAAACGGGCTGTTAAAGGAGAAAATCCGCGGCTCCAGCTCTCCGATGGAGAATCCGCATACCGGGCAAGCATGCTTTTCACTGAACAGCAGCTCTTCTTGCTCCATCACATCGACGATGACCTTGCCATCTGCTAAACGAAGTGCCGTTTCCAAGGAGTCTGCCAGACGAGACTGTACATCCGGCTTTACGACAATCCGGTCAACGACAACCTCAATGTTATGCTTCTTGTTCTTTTCCAGCTTGATGTCTTCGGACAAATCGGTAATTTCACCATTGACCCGCACACGGACGAAGCCTTGCTTGCGGATGTCCTCGAGCAGCTTGACGTGCTCTCCCTTACGACCTTGTACCATGGGAGCTAGAATCTGCATTCTCGTGCGCTCAGGATACTCCAATAGTCGATCAACCATTTGTTCAATGGTCTGGGATTGGATCTCGATACCATGCTCCGGGCAAACCGCTCTACCGACACGCGCATACAAAAGGCGCAAATAGTCGTAGATTTCCGTAACCGTCCCTACCGTGGAGCGAGGGTTGCGGCTCGTCGTTTTCTGGTCAATCGAGATCGCAGGGGAAAGTCCCTCAATCGAATCCACGTCCGGCTTGTCCATCTGCCCGAGAAATTGACGGGCGTATGCAGACAGAGACTCGACATAGCGTCGTTGTCCCTCTGCGTAAATCGTGTCAAAAGCGAGCGAGGACTTACCCGAGCCAGACAAACCCGTCAAAACGACGAATTTGTCCCTCGGAATGACTACATCAACATTTTTCAGGTTGTGGGCACGTGCACCCTTTACGACAATATGTTCTAATGGCATGAAAAAAACCTCTCCTTAGAGTTCCGCCTTCAGTTCAAGAATCAAATCACGCAATTCGGCCGCACGCTCGAACATGAGGTTGCGTGCCGCTTCCTTCATTTCTTCTTCCATACGTTCTATGACAGCCACGCGATCCTTCTTCGGCATTTTCTTGAAGTCTGCATGTGGCAAGTAATCTGCTTTTTCCTCCGCTACCTTGGTCGCCTCGATCACTTCGCGGACGGACTTTTTCACGGTTTGCGGCGTGATGCCGTGCTTTTCATTGTAAGCCATCTGAATGGAACGACGACGTTCTGTCTCTCGAATCGCAGAGGTCATCGAATCTGTCATTTTGTCCGCGTACATGATAACGCGTCCCTCTGCGTTCCGCGCAGCCCGACCGATCGTCTGAATCAGAGAGCGCTCATTGCGCAGGAAGCCTTCCTTGTCTGCATCCAAAATCGCCACAAGCGATACCTCCGGCAAGTCTAGACCTTCCCGCAAGAGGTTAATCCCGACCAGCACATCAAACTCGCCCAAGCGCAATGAACGTAAAATCTGCATCCGCTCAATCGTTTTAATATCCGAGTGAAGATAGCGGACCTTGATTCCGATTTCTTTCAGATAGTCCGTCAAATCCTCAGACATTTTCTTCGTCAGAGTCGTGACGAGAACTCGCTCATTTTTCGCAATCGTGGCTTGAATTTCGCCAATCAAATCGTCTATCTGTCCCTTGATCGGACGTACCGTAACCGTTGGGTCAATCAAGCCTGTCGGACGAATCACCTGCTGCACCATTTCCGGGCTGTGCTCCAGCTCATAAGGACCAGGCGTAGCTGAAATATAGATCGCTTGTTTCAGCTTTGCTTCAAACTCCTCGAACTTGAGTGGACGGTTATCGCGCGCAGAAGGCAGACGGAATCCGTGATCGACCAGTACATCCTTCCGTGCGCGGTCACCGTTATACATCCCCCGAACCTGCGGCAAGGTCATATGAGACTCATCCATCATGACGATAAAATCTTCTGGAAAGTAATCCAGCAAGGTATACGGAGCATGCCCGGCAGGCAGTCCTGTCAGATGGCGCGAGTAGTTTTCGATACCGGAGCAAAAGCCCATCTCCAGCATCATCTCAATATCGTACCGTGTACGTTGCTCGAGTCGCTGTGCTTCCAAGAGCTTGCCCGCATCACGGAATTCTTTCAATCTTTCTTCCAGCTCGGCCTCGATGCTTTGGACAGCCAGCTTCATTTTCTCTTCGCGCGTCACGTAGTGAGATTTAGGGAAAATAGCAATGTGATCACGCTGTCCCAAAATCTCGCCGGTCAGTACGTCAATCGAAGTAATCCGCTCTATTTCATCTCCAAAAAACTCAACGCGAATCGCCTGCTCACTCTCTGAGGCAGGGAAAATCTCCACGACGTCACCCCGCACACGGAACGTACCGCGCGTGAAGTTGATGTCGTTGCGTGTGTACTGGATATCGACCAGACGATGCAAAATCTCGTCCCGTCCTGTTTCCATGCCAACACGCAAAGACAAGAGCAATTCACGGTACTCTTCAGGTGAACCTAATCCGTAAATGCAGGAGACGGAGGCAACAATGATGACATCTCGACGTTCGAACAAAGCACTGGTAGCCGAGTGACGGAGCTTGTCGATCTCGTCGTTAATGCTCGAGTCTTTTTCAATAAACGTATCCGATTGGGGAATGTATGCTTCGGGTTGATAGTAATCGTAGTAGCTGACGAAGTATTCCACCGCGTTGTTCGGGAAAAACTCCTTAAACTCTGCACAAAGCTGAGCTGCCAGAGTTTTGTTGTGTGCCATCACGAGTGTTGGCCTGTTCACCTGAGCAATTACCTGGGCAGCCGTATAAGTCTTTCCCGTTCCCGTCGCACCCAGCAATGTCTGGTGTCGCTTGCCAGCCTTTAACCCTGCCACCAGCTCGGCAATGGCGGTCGGCTGGTCACCGGACGGTTGAAACTCCGATACCAATTCAAAACGCTCCATTCCCTCGTTCATCTCCTCATAGCATGACTGTTTCTACTTCCATTATAACACAATTCCGGCTAGTTTAAGCCCAAAATTCGAACAAATGTTTGTCTTCATCTTCCCGCCGATTTCTCCGATATAAGATGAAGGAAGAACAAACATACGCAGATAGACTCGCCACCTTCAGGGAGGATTGACATGTCAGATACCGGAACAACCGTCAAAAATAACCCTTATATACAACCGCATATGAGCTATAAAGGCAAAAAGGAATTCTCCACCGAGCTCGACCAAAATGCCTTTATGAAGCTCATGCTGGAGCAGTTAAAGCATCAAGACCCTATGTCCCCAATGGACAACTCTCAGTTCATCCAGCAAACAAGTATGCTGACCATGGTAGAAAAAATCACAAAAATGACCACGCTGATGGAGCAATCGAACAACAGCATGGTCACTTTGGAAAAGTATGAAAAGCTGGTAGGTCGTACAGCCTCGTATTCCCTTACTACAAAAGACGAAATGACGGGAGAAACTTCGACGGAGCAGAAAGAAGGCGTACTTGATGCCGTCTACATGGATCAAGGCAAAATCTACTTCCGTATCGCAGGCGAATCGACACCGATTCCGCTGGCAGACGTCTCCGGACTGGAATCGCAAGGTCTGGCTGGCAATACGCTTGATAACAGCGTGAAGTACATGGAAATGATCGGTCGAGAGATTTCCTATAAAGTAACCAAGGAAGTCGACCGGGATGGCAATCCAGCTACCACACACGACGTTTCCAAAGTTGATGAAATCTTGAATGGCGTCATCACTGGCTTTACCACCAAAAACGGTACCGCACAATTCCAACTGGATAATGGATCAACCGTAAAAGCCGAAGAAATCGTAGGCATGACGGTGAAACCTGAAAACAGAACAATGGGCAACTCTCTTGCCTACGCGCAAATGATCGGCTACAACATCACGTACAACCAGTCTCAAACGAATCCGGACGGCACCACTACTAATACTCCTCTTACCGGAGTGGTTAAAGCTGTCAGCATGAAAAACGGAGTAGTAGAATTCGTCCTCAAGGATGATAAAAAAGTCGCTCTCAATCAAATCACAGGATTCGAAGCAACTGCCTAGAAGCATAGTTAAAAGCCGCAACTCTCCAAAAACGGAGAAGGCGGCTCTTTCTTTTGCAGGATGCTATTCGTTTACAATCACTTTTCCGGTTATCGCATCCACATAAAACGTATCATCTACTTTAAATGCTCCCCCGCAGAAGCAATGCGAGCGAGTTTGACGAAACGAAAGGTCATAGCCGAGCTTCCAGGTAATCGTGTCTTTTTTATAATCTGGCTGGTGGATGTAGGTCAACTCAAGTGGAAAGGTTTGCAGTAACCGGGTCATGGCCACTTGTTCTTTAAGTGCTTGGGAACGGGCCGGGTATTTAACACTGGCCGGTTTGTTTATGCTCACCTGATCCCATGTACCCGTCCATGAATCAATTCGAATCGTATACATCCCCTGTTCCACACTCTGATTGATCCCATATACCGGAATTCCGTTCACAAGGGGATCAGCTATGAGCGAGGTGTACCTTTCATCTCCATCCTCCGTTATTTGGATTTGATTTCTTCCGGACGGAGTCAGTCTTTTCAAAAGCTTATCCGCTTCCATTCGATCCCGCTTCTTATCTGTTTTCACGTTAGACCATTGCGGATTGTTCACCCTCGTGGAAAATTCAAGCAGTTCACCAGTTTTTGCATCTGTTACAAGGAGATGACGTTGCTCACCGTTACTGCTTCCCTCAGGAAAGGCAGTCATTCGAGTTATCTTTTCAGCATCGGGAACCCCCTCGTCAAAATTTCCCCATATGAAATAACGAATGGCTCGACCATCATCGTAACTCGCCTCGTAGATGGACAGTGGCAGCTTTTCTGTTTCGATTCTAAACAGCATGCGTAACAAATCACGCGCTTGCGTCTCTGTTTGCGCTACCCACTTCTCACCTGTTCCAGTCACATGGATAGTCTGAGACGGGGTGGTTGTCGCTTGGGTATTCTTTGTTACCAATCGTTTGCCACTGAAGGCATCCAATGCACTACCTGTATGTTGTTGTGTTATGATTCCATTTTTCAGGACATAAGCGAGCTTTGCTTCTACCTGATCGCTTTGATTACGAATGGGCAATAAATAAACGAGTTCCAATGGCCGGCTTTCTTGCCACTTTCGTACAGCTTGTTCGGAGGAGATGACGCGCTGCGGAGATGGGAGTGAAGAGGGACTTACTTTTTCGTATAATCTGCCATCAAACGTAGAAAACCAAACGATTCTTCCCGCTGCATCAAAACTGACGAGACAATCATAGTCGTCATCGAGCACCACATTATTCAGGACTCGTACCAGTCGAACCGTCAATAGGTCCTTATTTTTATAAACCTCTCTCGTTTGATAGGTGTTACCTGTTCCCTGCAAACCAGCGACAAAAGCCAGCGCACGTGTTTTAGCCTGCTGCTCAGTCGGGTAGGCAGGCTTTGTTGCTGCTTTTGGAGTCAGATTCAGTCTGAGCAACTCCCCTGTCTGTCCGTCAAAAATTGCATCATCCATGGACGATTCAGCCTCAGCAGCAGACTGTGCAAACGTGACTACCACCCCGCTAACACCGGGTCCATCCACATCCCCACCGTAAACGACATAGCGCGAAGACAGCTCCGGTAAAAGCTTGACTAGCTTTTGGACACCTTTCGTCACATGCATCGGCACTGCCACAACCGATTGAGCCTGCGCTACATTCACAGGACTCGTTGCGACTGCTCCTGATAAGGGGCCGGCAAAAACTGTGGCGGCAGCTAATGTACCCGACAAAAACCACGAGACCGTTCTTTTTACTTTGAACACCGAACCCACTCCCCCTTATTTCCTCCTCCATTGAGACGCAACAGCCACCAGTAAGTTACCGAATAGACAAGCCTTTCTCGAAAAAAAGAAGGTATGCACTTTTGTCTGCATACCTTCTCCCCTACTATCCTTATGCTCCCACATTCAGCTTCTCCAGCTTTTGCTTGATCAGCTCGACTACACTGGCGCGTTTCAAATCAACAAATGCACGGGTATTTGCATCCGGAACCACAATGATCCCCAGTTGGTGATGATTGCCCGCATAGACCGCACACTGTACGAACTTCAGCTCGCCTTCACGCGTGAGTACTTCCATTTTGCAAAAGGCAGGATTGGCTTGTAGTGCTGGATATAAATCTTCTTTTTCCCGCACTGAAATGCCATTTACTTTCACGATAATCTCACCGGGCGTGATGCCGATCTCCTCTGCTCTCGTACCCGGAATGACACCCATTACTTTTACACCACGCGAAGACTGAATGAAATAAGGCGAACGCTTTCTTTCTTGATACTGACTCCAGAAAAACAACGCCTCATGACCGAATAGCGCAAAAATCGCAGCCAGCAAGACCAACGGATAAAACCATACAGTCAGAGCGCACAAACCCAACAACCCGATCGCATACAGCGTCAAATTTTTCGCAACCTGCGTTGCTTTTCTATAAGGTGTCATCGTTTGCGTCATATCGGAGAATCCGGTCACCGTCGGCAAAAGCATCAGTCCAAATGAAGCCGCTTCCGGCGAAAAGAACGGCCACCCTGGATACAACGCACCACTGATAGCACCTGGCTCCATCTGTACGAACAGCACGGCTGGTGTCAGCCAAAAAGAATGAAGCAAATAGGCACCGACGATCCGACCACGCTGCCCTTCCACAAACAGCGGAGAAGCGTCCCGCCCGCCATTCCAGCGTACGAGCATCGCTTCAATCAGATGCATGACCGCAACTAACGCAAGCAACGGCAAAGGTTTCGCCTGACGAATCATTTCCCAGACATAGCTCAATCCAGGAACATCCGTAACCGGTGGAATGACCTGTGTGATCGCGTGTAAAATCGCCAAAATCCCTGCAGCATATGCGAAACAGAGAAACCGTAAACGAATCAGCGCCAAGATGAGCGCCAATCCCCATAGTATCCACAAATCCTGTGCTTGCACGACCACGCCGAGACCTGCACTAAGAAGAGAGATAAGCAAGCCTCCCACCAAGCCCATTCCTACAGTCCGTATCGTCGAGAGCAAGGGGGACTGAATGCGTGCAGCAAAAAGCTGTCTTTCCAGATTCATCTGTCTGCGATAATGCAAATAAATAAATACCAGAAAGAGATAGAAGACAGGATTGATAAAAAATGCGGCAAAGCCATATGCAATGGTAAGCATATCTGCCTGTATCGCCAATTGCCTCACCTCAACTAAAAGAAAGAAAAACCACGGCATTTGATTTGCCGTGGTTATCATTTCTACGGATAGAAGGTAATTACCTGCTTCCATTTTCTTGATTATTCATTACTTGCCCGTGACGACATCCAGAGCTTTTTGCAATTGCAGGTCATTCTCTGGCTTCGTCATCGTTTTACGGAGACTTTCTTCCAGCGAAGAGCGTGTCTTCGCGTCTACTTTGCCAGTTACCTCCAGTTTGTTGGAGGATTGGAACTGCTTGATTGCGTCCTCTGTCTTTTCATCAAAATAGCCATCTTCTCGTCCTGGGGACAGATTCAAGCCCTTTAAGATGAGCTGCAGGTTTTTCACGTCAGTGCCAGCCATATCGCGCTGCAATACTTTGTCTGCCGGCAACAGAGTCGCGTTGAAATAGTCTGGTTGCTTGACTGCAAAGTCTGGCGTAATGCCTTTTTTATGGACCCATTCACCCTTCGGCGTGACCCACTTGGCAATCGTCAGCTTCAATTGGCTCTTGTCGTTCATTTCCATTGTACTCTGAACGGTTCCTTTACCAAAGGTCTTCTCACCGACCAGCTTGTAGTTGCCGCTATCCCGCAGAGCACCTGCGAGAATCTCCGAAGCACTGGCGCTTCCGCCATTAATCAGTACCGAGATTGGGTAAGGCTTCGCAGCTTCTGTAGTCGAGAAATACTCTTCTTTTTGCTGTCCGCCATTTCCATACTCGATTTGCACGATCTTGCCTTTATTCGGTACGAGGATTTCTCCGATTTCTTTCACAGCCAGCAAATACCCGCCCGGATTGCCCCGAACGTCAATAACCAGACCACCAATCCCCTTCTGCTCGAGAGCAGCCAGCTGTTCTTTGAAGTGCTTAGCTGTGTCTGTCGAGAATTGGGTAAGGTTGATCACACCTACTTTAACACCGTTCTTCTCGATGATCTGACTGTTCACCGTCTCAATCGGAATATCGTCACGTACACACACGATAGTAAGAGGCTCTGGCACTCCGGCCCTCACTACTTTGAGAACCGCCTTCGTTCCTTTTGGACCACGAATCTTCGTCACTGCCTGATGCAGATCCAATCCTTCAAGGGATTCATCATTTACACTCAAAATTTGGTCGTTTGGCCGTAGCCCTGCACGCTCAGCTGGAGAGTTTTTGAATGGCGAAACAACCGTTACCCGACCATTTTGCATCGTTACCTCTGTCCCGATCCCTTGGAAAGTCGAGTGTAGGGTAGATGTGAACTCCTCAGCAGAACGAGGGTCCATGTAATCACTGTACGGATCTTCGAGCGACCCGACCATTCCGCCAATTGCACCCTCTACTAACTGCTCATTGGTGACATTTTGGATGTAATCTTTCTTGATTGCTGAAAACGCCTCGTACAGCTTCTGGAACTCTTTCGGATAATCTCCGCTCCCAGAAAACAGCGCCATGCTGGATGCTGTTAAAGCCCCACCTTGACTTGAACTAGCGCTAGCCGATGTCTTCATGATTGCCATCGTAACAAAACTGCTGGCTACCATCGAGATGAGTACAAGCGCGATTACGGTACGTCCTTTCCATCTCACTGTTACGTCACCATCCTTTGTGCTACCGGAAAAAGATATGCTGCTAGTGTATGCATGTTCCGTTAACAATATTTGTCTGGTCGCACGAGGGTCTACTTCAAGTACGGCATTGGGTTGACCTCAACATCGTTTTTATAGACGGTAAAATGCAAGTGATTCCCAGTTGAGCGACCGGTAGAGCCTACCTCCGCTATCTTTTGACCCCTCGATACGGACTGGCCAGCAGACACCTTGATTCCGCCCTCGCGAATATGACCGTACAGGGTGGTATATTCCGAGTTATGCTTGATCATTACAGTATTCCCGTAGCCGTTGGAATATCCGGCATAGATCACTATTCCGTCAGCCGCTGCCATGATTGGAGTTCCTTTTCGTGCTGCCATATCTAAACCATTATGCCCAGCAGATCTCCCTGTAAACGGGTCCTTTCGTACACCAAAACCAGAAGTGAAGCGAAACTGACCACTCGCTACTGGTAAAGCAAACTTTCCGCCCTTGTAGGCTGTACTGGAAGAACTCATTGCTCGTACCCGCTCGGCGTATTTAGCTGATTCCATTTTAGTGATCGTCAAAAGCTCCTGTCCATACTGAACAAAATCTTCTTGAAGGGCGGATTCTTTCTTTTCCAATTCAGCCTTGACCACCATACTTTGCTTGTACTGCCTGTCCAATTCGACTTTGAGCTCCTCAGCCTCATCGAACATCCCGGCGTACACAGTCAGCTGATGATCAATTTCTTTCTTTTTGGTCTCAATAGTTTCCTTATCACGAATGTTATCCTCTAAAATACGCGTGTCCTGCTCCAAAATAAGCTGCAAGGCCTGCATACGCGTCAAAAAGTCCCCAAAGTCAGAGGAACCGAGAAGTACATCCAAATAGGAGATCGTACCGCGTTCATACATGGAAGTCACGCGTGTTCTGAGCAAGGCATCCCTTTTCGCCACGCGGTCTTTTGCCTCATCCAGCTGATCCTGCGCGTGTGCTGCTTTTTCCTTGGTATCATCCATTTGCTGCTCAAGCTTGTCCAGCTTTCTCTGTGTATCGTTGCGACGCAAATCGATTTGCATCAATTGCGTTTCCAAGCCCTTTTTCTCTTTTTGCACGACATTGATCTGTTGTTCGGTCTTCTTCAATTGCTGCTGCTGGCTTTTCTTCTTCTTTTGGATTTCTTTTAGCTCTCGATTAATCTTGTCCAAAGAAGCCTTACTAGGCGCTGCCAAGCTCACATTCGTCGGGATCACAGTACCGACTACAAGCCCAGTGATTACGAGTGCTAGCAGGATTCTCTTTCTCATGATACTCCTCCCACGCTCTTCAAATTATTAAACTCGCAAGAAGCGACGTACGGACACCAAACTTCCCCAAATCCCGATGAATGCACCAATCGCCAGCAAAGCCAACGCAACTTGATACACGAGCGGGAATAGCGGCAACAGTTTAAACAGTTGGGAAGCTTCAAAGCTGGAGTGAATGGCATCCAGGAGGTAGTAATATCCAACCGTTAACATAATGGTCGGAATCAATGCTCCTGCCACACCCATCATGAGCCCTTCCACAAAGAATGGCCAACGGATAAACCAGTTCGTGGCACCAACCAGCTTCATGATTTCAATCTCTCTGCGACGTGCCACAATTGTCAGCTTAATCGTGTTGGCAATCAAGAACATCGCTGTAAAGCCAAGTCCAATAATAAAGGCAATCCCGACATTACGGACTGCTCCTGTCAAGGAAAACAGCTTTTCCACAGTGCCTTCCCCGTAGGTCAGGCTTTTGACATACTGAAGATTTTTAATTTGAGCGGCAACAGCAGCAGTGTCTTGCGGTTGCTTCGTTTTCACGACAAACGCATCCGGCAGAGGATTGCTTTCCTCCAATCCTTCAAACAAGTACGCTTTTTCACCAAGACTCTCTTTAAACTGCTTCAGCCCCTCGTCTTTCGGTATAAATGAAACGGACTCCACTTGCGGAAGCTTCTTGATGTTATTCTCAACCTGCGTGATGTTTTCTTTCGTCGCCAGCAAGTCCATAAAGACGCGAATTTCTACTTGTTTTTCTACGGTTTGCGCAAAGTAATTGACGTTCATCGCCAGGAT
The DNA here is from genome assembly GCF_900637055.1 of Brevibacillus brevis. Lineage (NCBI taxonomy): Bacteria > Bacillati > Bacillota > Bacilli > Caryophanales > Paenibacillaceae > Brevibacillus > Brevibacillus brevis. The sequence goes on along the minus strand of NZ_LR134338.1, from coordinate 390,465 downwards.
GAGGAAAACGCCCAAAATAAAGAGAGTAATGGTCACGGCGCTAATAGAAGCGAACGACATCCAGCCGTTCCGCCCGAGGTTTTTGACCCCTTCACGGACATGGCGTCCCAGCGTTCTAATCTTCATAACCGTATTCCCCTCTCTGCTCATCACGGGCAATTTGGCCTGCTTCGATCGCAATCACCCGTTTTCTCATGGTGTTGACAATTTCTCTATTGTGGGTAGCCATGACGACTGTCGTGCCACGCTGATTGATTTCTTCAAACAGCTTCATGATTTCCCAAGAGGTCTCAGGGTCCAAGTTCCCCGTCGGCTCGTCCGCGATAATAATTCCCGGACTATTCACCAGTGCACGCGCCAAGGCAACACGTTGCTGCTCACCACCGGACAACTCGCTTGGCAGCATTTTTGCTTTATGCTTGAGCTTTACCAGTCCCAAAACATCCATCACGCGCGGCTTGATTTGTTTCGGGTTGCTCTCGATTACTTCCATCGCAAATGCGACGTTTTCGAAAACAGTCAACGTCGGCAGCAGCTTGAAGTCCTGGAACACGACACCGATACTGCGGCGGACCAATGGAATTTGTCGCTCTTTGATTCTGCTGACATTGAAGCCACCCAAAAAAATTTGTCCTTTCGTCGGCTTCTCTTCACGGTACATCAATTTGATAAACGTAGATTTACCCGCACCACTGGGGCCTACTACGTACACAAATTCACCTTTCTCAATCCGAATGTTGATACCTTTCAAAGCATTCGTTCCATTCGGGTATGTTTTCCACACATCGAACATTTCGATCAAGCCAATCACATCCTACTTCGTCAGATCCTTGTCTATGTATCTTGATCCTGAATTTTAAAGTAAAAATCGACAAAACCCCTCTACCCACTAGCAACCGCTGCCATACCTTGTTGAAAAACAGCGGGAATTCCCATCTTATCCATTATACCATCACGATTCACGGATGGTATCCACTAAATCTCTCATTTCTTGTCGAAACAGCTTCGATTGTTAACAACTGTCACGAATTAGGGAGAAAATAAGATTGCACATTCCCGCCTAGCATCATGGAAAACAGTTGGCTACAATGAGTGTGACAAGACGTCATCATGGAAAAGGAGCTGGTTATAACGTGGAAAATTTTGTTTACCATAACCCGACACAGCTGATTTTTGGACGGGGTCAATTGGCCCAGCTCGAGGAAAAAGCAAGACAGCTAGGTCCCACTGTTCTTTTGGTATATGGTGGTGGCAGTATAAAGCGAACCGGACTCTACGACAAAGTGATTTCCCTCCTCCAGTCTGCGGGCTGTAGCGTGCATGAGTTGGCAGGAGTCGAGCCAAATCCACGTCTGAGTACCGTGAACAAAGGAATTGAGCTATGCCGTCAAGAGGGCGTCAATTGGATACTCGCTGTTGGTGGTGGCAGTGTAATTGACGCGGCCAAAGCAGTCGCGATTGGTGTGCCTTATGAGGGAGATGTATGGGATTTTTATACCCGTAAAGCGGTCGCACAAGAGGCTCTGCCCCTCGGTACCGTCCTGACGCTTGCTGCTACTGGTTCGGAAATGAATCGGGGAAGTGTCGTCACGAACTGGGAGACACAAGAAAAGCATGGAGCTGGAACGACGTTTCCGGCGTTTTCGATTCTGGACCCAGAGCATACGTTTAGCGTACCTCGCGACCAAACGATCTACGGAATCAGCGACATTTTGTCCCATGTATTCGAGCAATATTTCACGCATACAACCGAAATCCCATTACAAACACGTTTTGCCGAGTCAATCATGAAGACCGTCATCGAAAATGCAGAACGCGTCCTTACCAATCCGGAAGACTACGATGCCCGCGCCAACATCCTGTACTGCGGAACAATGGCATTGAACGGCACTCTCCCGGTTGGCGTCACAACAGACTGGGCAACCCACTCCATTGAGCATGCTGTCAGTGCGGTTTACGACATCCCGCACGGCGGCGGTCTGGCGATCATCTTCCCGAAATGGATGCGCTATGTGTACCGTGAAAACGTCGCTCGCTTCGTGCGCTTCGCAACAGAGGTATGGAATGTCGATCCTTCCGGCAAGACAGATGATGAGATCGCCTTGGAAGGGATTGCCGCTACAGAAGCTTTCTTTGCGCGTATCGGTGCCCCTACTCGCTTGGCTGATTACGGTATCACCGACGAGCATTTGCAGCTCATGGCCGAAAAAGCTACTCCGTTTGGCCCGATCGGCCAATTCAAAACGTTGACGAGTGATGATGTGGCACAGATTCTTCGCATGTCTTTGTAAGCACAAACAAACGCCGCCTTCCAGAAATGGGAGTACGGCGTTTGTTACTTTCGTCAGTTTTGATTCAGCCATTTTTTCCGAATTAGATTTCCGCATAACAGCACCAACGGTACACCGATGCTATAGGTAAAATCATAGAATGGCCAGTACTTCGCAATGATGCCGCCATAGACGACAATATTGGGCGAGAAAATTGTAGACATTACCATGAGCAAAATGATGTACGGAAAGATTAGAACCTTGAAGTTGTCGATTCGAAAGACGTGACGAATCCCCAAATGAAAAAACAAGCAATACAGTGTAATTTTGACGCTCACCGCGATAAACCAGATCACCGCGATAATCGCCTCTAGCCGCTGAATGAAATCCCCGAGCTTCAGCTGTTTGATGAGGACGTAGGTCGGATAAAAATGCCGCGCAGTCTGATCTGCCCCCAAAACAAGGATGCACATCACCATGATGATAAACAGCACAATTCCCCCAAGCAATGTCCCCATAAAAAAAGATCTCATCCGTTTTTGGATGGGCGAGACAAACGGAAGAACCGCCATAAAAATGACGAGCTCTGAAAAAGGAAAGGCAATTGCCGCTGTAGATCCCTGCAAAATAGGCTTCCACCCGTTTTCAAATACAGGTTGAATTCTCGACATTTCCGCCTGTGGAAATAGAGTAATCATGAGTAAACCAAAAAAGAAAAAGAACCAGACAAAATAGATTTCTGCCGATTCTGCGACTGTTTGCAGCCCCAATCTCACACCAAACATAATCACAATGACAAACAATAGCTGTATCGCGAATCTTGGAGTCGAGATCAATAGATGCGTGCCAACAAAGTCGCCAATTTCCATCACATGCGCCCCTGCTGAAAACAAGGTATAGCTAATAAACGAGAGTGTAATGATCGTTCCCAACACTCTTCCAAGGGTTTGATCAATGAAGGTGAAAAAGCTTTGATCCCGATAAAGCTTCCCCACAGTTATGAGTAAGACAATATTGAGCAGTCCCACCACAAGCCCGACTAGGACGGATATCCACGCATCCTGTTTAGCGAGTGCAGCCGTCATGCCAGGCAGGACGAGAACGGAGTCCCCAATGGTAACAAGGGTGACGAGCATCAATAGTTGACGGGGACTGATCTTGTAGCTCTCTTGCATGCTTGCTCCCTGCTCTCTTTAAGCCTTCGATCCCTTTGTACAATTATTTCCTCCATGATTCGGCGCTAAACACATAGGCATTTCATGCTATGATAAAGAAATATATGTAAATTCTGAAATGGACTGGAGGACTGCAACCATGTACAGAGTAAAAAAGCAGGACGTGATTTATGCCATGTCTCCTGAGAATCGGCCGGTCTTGAAGGTGGAAGCAGGCAGTATCGTAACGTTTGAAACCTGCGATTGCTTCGAGGACCAAATCCAAACGGCTGACACCGTATTTCAGGAGCTTGATTGGAATCGGATCAACCCTGCTTCCGGCCCCATTTATATAGTAGGAACAGAACCAGGCGATATTTTGGTTGTTCATATTCAGAAAATTACGATTAAAAACCAAGGCGTAATGGTTACTGGACCTGAACTGGGTGTAATGGGATTCGACTTGCAAGAAAATGTGATCAAAATGATTCCGATACAAGATGGAAAAGCTGTGTTGTCAGACAAGCTTCAGGTTCCGATCAATCCCATGATTGGCGTAATTGGAACAGCTCCTGCCAACGAAGCCATTTCATGCGGTACGCCGGGCGATCACGGCGGCAATATGGACTGCAAGCAAATGCGTGAAGGTACGACATTGCTTTTACCCGTAAATGTTCCTGGCGCATTATTTGCCCTGGGTGACCTTCATGCTGCAATGGCTGACGGTGAAGTAGCTGTATGCGGTGTGGAAATTGCAGGAGAAGTAACCGTAAAGCTCGATGTGATAAAAGGCAAGCAGTGGCCGTTACCGATGGCAATCAACCAAGAGCACTTGATCACGATTGCGTCGGAAAAAGAGCTGGACAAGGCTGCGGATCGAGCAGTAATCAACATGGTGCAATTTCTACACGAAGAGCTGGGCGTAGAAAAGACCGAAGCCGCCTTCCTGCTCTCCGCTGCGGGGGATTTGCGTATTTGTCAGGTCGTCGATCCTTTAAAGACTGCCCGCATGGAGTTGCCTCTTGCGTACGCAACCGCAGTAGGCTTTGATTCGAAAATAGTCGGCAGATAAGGATAGAACGCAAAAAAACCCCCAAAGCTTGGGGTTTTTGCTTTTCATACATACACATTTTTATGCAGGTGAACCGACATCGATCAGGGATTCAATCATGACCTTTTGACTGTTTTTGTCCACCCAAGCATGTGTTTCCACCAGTTGCTTGCGGTACCAATCAATTTGGACTTCTACCTGATTACGAGCAGTCCCACCCAACACGTTGCGCGCATTGACAACTGTCTCAACAGCTAGAGCGTCATACACATCGGCCCCAATAGCCTCTGAGAAGCTCTGAAATTCTTCCAAGGTCAAATCGAGAAGATATTTTTGCTGCTCGATGCAGTACAAGACGGTTCTCCCTACGACTTCATGTGCCTGTCGGAACGGCATGTCTTTGCGAACCAAGTAATCTGCCAAGTCTGTCGCATTAGAAAAATCGTTGGTAACGGCTTGACGCATGCGATCTGTTTTGACTTGCATCGTCTTAATCATCGGCGTGAGCAAAGCCAGTGCACCATGAATGGTAGCGACCGTATCGAACATGCCTTCTTTATCTTCCTGCATGTCCTTGTTGTACGCCAGCGGCAAACCTTTCAATACGGTCAACAATCCAAACAGATTGCCGTAAACACGCCCTGTTTTTCCGCGCACCAGCTCTGCTACATCAGGATTTTTCTTTTGCGGCATGATACTGGACCCCGTGCAAAATGCATCGTCCAGCTCCACAAAGGAGAATTCCTGACTGCTCCAGATGACGAGCTCTTCGCACAGACGGGAAAGATGGGTCATGACCAAAGAAGCGTCTGCCAAAAATTCGACGATGAAGTCACGGTCACTCACTGCATCCATGCTGTTTTGATAGATACCGTCAAATTGCAGCAATTCCGCTACAAACGTGCGGTCGATCGGGAATGTCGTACCTGCGAGGGCACCTGCCCCAAGCGGCAGCACATTCACGCGCTTCCACGTCTCGGTCATCCGTTCGATATCGCGTTGCAGCATGGACACATACGCCATCAGGTGATAGCCGAACAATACGGGCTGCGCACGCTGCAAATGTGTATAACCTGGCATGACCGTATCGAGATGCTGGCTCGCTTGCTCAAGCAATGCCTCTTGCAAATACATCGCCAATTGGATAATCTCCATCAGCTTTTCTCTGAGGTACAGATGCATATCCAACGCAACCTGATCATTGCGGCTGCGGCCGGTGTGGAGTTTGCCTCCCACCGGACCGATCTCTTCGATCAGCATCTTTTCAATATTCATATGCACATCTTCGTGCGCAACGAGAAACTCAGCTTGCCCGCGCTCAATTTTCTCTTTTACTTTTTTCAAGCCAGCGATGATCTGTCTTACTTCCTCCATCGGCAGGATGCCGCACTTGCCCAACATGGCAACATGAGCCAGGCTTCCGACGATGTCCTGTCGCCACATTTTCTGGTCGAAAGAAATAGAAGCAGTATACTCTTCTACGAGTTGATTCGTCGGCTTCGTGAAGCGTCCTCCCCAGAGTTTCATTGCTTGATCGCATCCTTTTCATCCAAAATCTTAATGGCAGTGTTTTTATTCTCGTGCAGTACACCCTCGTTTACCTGTGCGTATACCTTTGTAGGCAGACCCCACAGCTTGATAAAACCGAGTGCTGCTTTGTGGTCGAATTGGTCACCTGCATTGTAAGTCGCCAGCTCATGGCTGTAGAGAGACGATGCAGAGGTGCGGCCTACAACGATCGCATGTCCTTTGTGCAGCTTCACGCGTACAACACCCGTTACGTGTTTTTGCGTTTCTTCAATGAATGCCTGGACAGCATTGCGAATTGGCGAATACCAGAGACCCTCGTAAATCACTTGCGCCAGTTTTTGCTCAACGATCGGTTTAAACTGAGCGACCTCACGAGGTTGCGTCAAGAATTCCAGCTCACGGTGAGCCAAAATCAAAGTAGTCGCAGCCGGTGTCTCGTAAACTTCGCGAGATTTGATGCCCACCAAACGGTTTTCCACATGGTCGATACGACCTACGCCATGGTTACCAGCGATTTTGTTCAGCTTAAGGATCAGCTCAGCCAGTGGAAGCTCTTCGCCGTTCAATGCAGTTGGCTTCCCTTGCACGAAAGTGATTTCGATTTCTTCTGCCTCGTCTGGAGCATCCATGATCGACTTCGTCAGATCGTATGCACCTTCTGGAGGAGCAGCCCATGGATCTTCCAGAACACCGCACTCGCAGCTTCTGCCCCACAGGTTTTGGTCAATGCTGTATGGATTGTCCAGATCGATTGGGATCGGGATATTGTTCTTTTTCGCATATTCAATCTCTTCGTCACGCGTCCAGCCCCATTCACGAACCGGCGCCACGATTTTGATATCCGGGTTCAGCGCTGTGAAGGAAACATCGAAACGCACCTGGTCGTTTCCTTTTCCTGTGCAACCGTGTGCGACAGCTACCGCGCCTTCTTTTTCCGCGATTTCAACCAGCACGCGCGAAATCAGGTAACGCGACAGTGCAGACACCAGCGGATACTTCCCTTCGTACATCGCGTTTGCCTTCAGAGCTGGCAATACGAATTCCTCTGCGAATGCTTCCTTTGCATCCACTACGATTGATTTCAATGCCCCTACCTGCAATGCTTTTTTCTGTACGAAATCGAGGTCTTTCCCTTCCCCTACATCCAATGCCACTGCAATGACATCGTAGTTATACGTATCTTGCAGCCATTTAATTGCTACCGATGTATCTAAACCGCCTGAGTAGGCCAACACAATTTTATCTTTTGCCATCATTCTCTCTCCCCGTTTCGAAGTTTCTCTTATGCGAGTAATTATACAAATGAACTAATAAAAATACAACTATTTTTCTTGTATATTTCTTGTGAATTCACAGACAAAAACAGGAATGCAAAGAAATTATGCATTTCTCGCATAAAGAGTATCTTGTTTTTATGCATACTCATCATCTGTTTATGCATAAACGTTGCGCGTTTGAAAGGGAAACTTATCCAAGATAGAGAATGAATGAAAGGAGGAATTACATAGGAGAAGTCTGTTGGAGGGATTTATGAAAACAATTTATTTGGTACGTCATTGTCAGGCTGCTGGCCAAGAACCCGAAGCCCTGCTCACGGAAAAGGGAGAAGTACAAGCTCGGGAGCTTGCCTCCTTCTTCGCAAGTTCCCACATTGATCGAATCATTTCGAGTCCGTATCATCGGGCAATTGCCAGCATCCAGCCACTTGCACAGGAACGCGGAATCGTAGTTGAAGAAGACACGCGTTTGGTCGAGCGCGTCCTTAGCGAAATACCACGTGAGGATTGGTTCGAGCGACTGCGCGATACGTTCGATGACTTGACTCTTGCATTCGAAGGGGGCGAATCCAGTCTTACTGCTATAAATCGGGCAAATTCGTTGCTCACTGAGATTTTGGCAGATACGCATAAAGAAATTGTGCTTGTTAGCCATGGATGCCTGCTGGCCTTGCTCATGAAATCAATTGATGACCGCTTTGGCTTTCACGATTGGGAGAAATTAAGCAATCCAGATGTATTCAAGCTTACCTGCCATTTAGAAACCAGAGAGCTCGTCCGCATATGGTCGTAAACGAATAAAAACAGTTACAAGGGGCAGTTCATCTCATTGCCTCCTGTAACTGTTTTTGTGGGATGGACTCTATTCCGATAATGCTCTGCAACTCTTCGTACGGCAGTCGCTGAACGATTCTGATAAAATGCTCCGCCAATATCGGATCAAATTGGGTACCGGAGCCCCGTCTGATTTCTTGAAGCGCTTCCTCCACAGGCAAACCTTTTCGATATGGCCTGTCCGCGACCATCGCATCGAAAGCATCTGAAATGGCTAAAATTCTCGCCATCAGCGGAATCTCATCCCCGGCTAAACCATCCGGATATCCCCTTCCGTCTATTCGCTCATGATGGGAGCGGATCGCAGGAAGCAATTCATTGAACATCCCTGCTTGCAAAATAATTTCGTAGCCAATGACCGTGTGCTGCTTGATCTTGTCGTACTCTTCCGGGGTCAGCTTTCCTTTTTTATTGAGAATTTCGTCTTCGATGCCGATTTTTCCAATGTCGTGCAGGATTCCCCCGATATAAACATCCTCCACTTTTCGTTCGGCCAAACCAATATCTCTCGCAATTTCTCTTCCCCAGTAAGCTACACGCTGAGAATGTCCACTTGTGTATCGATCTCGTGCGTCAATGGAAGCAGCCATCGTCGTTAAGAAGTTGTGATTGAATGATTTGACCTCTTCTACTTTTTGCTGAAGCCTTTGAAGATTGTCATAGTAATGATGAAAGACGTAGCTGATCGTAATAAACGCAATCATCATAGGAATTAGCGTTAACGGACCATATAACTCTACTAATCGTGAACCTACTCCGGCTAGAATTAAAAGCAACAAGTAAGTCGAGGTAAAGCCTTTTGCCATCATCTTTACGGTTCGCGCCCATGTCATTTGATGAAAATAGGAGATACCCAATCCACATAAAGTCAGGTTCACAAACCAATACACAACAGCCAAAAACAAATCGCTAATAATGGGAGAAACAGTTCCGAAGCCCTCGATCCAATCCTTCAAAAACGCTACTGTCCATATTGTCATTAACAATTGCCCAATGTTAATAATAGCTTTTAGCGGATTAAACCTTACCAGGAAAGCAATGATTAAAGATTCAATAACAGCAGCCCATACTCCGACCCAGACTCCGTACAACAAGATACCCGAAAAGATTACAGCATTGTTCACTGTTAAAATCGTATTAGATATACGCACGGGAGCAAAACAGGAAAAAATGGTCAGGAGGGTGTAGGTAGATAATACCCCCCAATGCTCACGAGCAGCCCATTCAGATGAAGATGTGTAAAAAATATAGATTGCTGCAATGACAAATCCAACCTGTACAACAATCCCTTTTATCCAAACCGCATAATCAGTTTTTTGTCGCATAACTTTTACCTTCGCGAAGTTGTAGTAATGAAATCGGTTTATTCATCAATCGCTGAACAAGTAAAAAGGCACCTAACATAATAAAAATATCGCCGATGCTAATAATCCGAGGAATGAAAGATGGCATGTAAATGACATCCGTCAAAAACGGAAAATTTGAACTTTCCGTCAATACACTATGCTTGAAATTCGTCCCGTTTATAACTGGCTCTAAATCATAAGGAAGCTTTGCTGCTTGAACTAAATCGATTGGCATTTTTCCATTGTTAGACCAAATTGCAATCGCATTCAGAAACCAGCCGATTAAAAAAATCCGCATATCTTCAAATTCTCGATTAAAAACGAGGAAGGCCAAAATAAACACATACGCGATCGATATGAAAATGCCACCGATCGTAGGGAAGAAGACTGCACAAGCCTGCAGCAATATAGTAACGATAAGAAGTTTCATTTGGTTGAATTTAGGTAATTCTTTGATTCTTCCCCCTCGCAGCAATGCTACGAGAAAAGATAGGGCAATTACATCCAATAGCATGTTGTTTCCTCCAAGCTTGAAGAAAAAACACCACTCAGCCAAGCGGTGTTTGTTTCTCCATTACGCTTATTTATCCAATATGGAAGTTTGCAGAAGTAGCTGCTACGATTGCTACCACCATCATAATTGCTGCGAACCATTTTTTCATTTTCTTTTCCCCCCTTCAGGCATAGTGGAGAAAGCTGGCTTCGCTACTGTCCGTGATGCAGAGGCCAAGCGACCAAGTACAGCCCCTGCTCCCCTTTCCTTTTCCATTACGGAAAAGGTTGGATTCGCTACTGGCTCCATACGGACCAAGCGACCAGATACAGTCCGTACTTCCTTGCTTCTTTCCTACCTTTATTTTACACATAAGTGACAAAATTCGGCAATCATAGATTCATAGTCTATTCGATTTAATTACAGCTAGTTCTATTTAACTAGAACTATGTTCACACCAGCGCCGCCAATATCGCCTTTTGTGCGTGCAATCTATTTTCAGCCTGATCAAAAATAACAGAGCGCGATCCGTCGATGACCCCGGTTGTCACTTCTTCCCCACGATGCGCTGGCAAGCAGTGCAAGAAGAGATAATCACGATTTGCCGCTGCTACCAATTTTTCGTTCACTTGATAGTCGGCAAATGCTTTCAATCGTATCTCATTTTCTTCTTCAAAACCCATACTAGTCCAAACGTCCGTGTATACAGCATCTGCCCCCATGACAGCCTCTGTCGGATCGGTGGTCACCATCATTTTTCCACCGCTTTGTTTCGCATATTCTGTAGCTTTTGCGACAATTGCTGCATCCATTTCGTAGCCTGCCGGAGTCGCCACTCTCACATCCAGGCCTAGCAGAGCTGCGCCCAGCACCAGTGAGTTCGCCACGTTGTTGCCATCTCCTACATAGGCGAGCTTGACTCCTTTCAGCTTGCCTTTATGCTCCCAGATCGTCAGCAGATCAGCCAACGCCTGGCAAGGATGGTACAGATCGGTCAAGCCATTGATAATAGGGATCGACGCGTGCTCAGCAAGCTCTTCTACATAGGAGTGGGAAAAGGTGCGAATCATGATGGCATCCACGTACCGAGAGAGAACTTTCGCTGTGTCGCTGATCGGCTCCCCGCGTCCGAGCTGTAGCTCTTTTCCACTCATGAACATCCCCAAGCCGCCCAACTGATGCATCCCTACTTCAAAGGAGACGCGCGTGCGGGTCGAAGCCTTGTCAAAGATCATCCCCAACGTCTTGCCTTGCAAAGGCTGGAATGGCTGTCCCAGCTTTTGCAATTGCTTGACGTGAGCAGACAGATGGAGCAGCTCCATCAATTCTTCCCCGTTGAATTCATCGACGCGCAAGAAATCTTTTCCTTTATGCTTTTGTAACGGCAAGTTTTGAAAGTGTTCCAATATCTTCACTGGCTGCATGCGAGCCACCTCTTTTCTTCATAATAGACTTCACATATAACTCGAACGTATCGACAGCGGAGAACAATGGCACACCTTGTTGCACCATACGGCTTCGCAGAGCAAATCCTGTCCGGCCCTGACGATTGCCTTTCGTCGCAGTAACGAGAGCGAAAGCCGCTTCTTCTTTTTGCAACAGCTCGATCCACGCCGCTTCATCTGCCACGATGTGCTTCACGCCAATTCCTTCGGCTTCAAGCCACTCGGCCGTTCCCGGAGTCGCCGCCAGTTTGGCACCGTCTGCTTGAATTTGTCCGATTGATTCTTTTACGCCGTCCTGCTTATCTCCATCTGCCAGAGAAATCATGACCAACTGACCTTTTTGCCAGTCGCCGTACAAATTGTCCTTGAAAGCAAAGGCTTTGCCTGCTGCCTCTTCGAAAGAATGCCCCAAGCCGAGGACTTCCCCCGTCGATTTCATCTCTGGACCTAGTACCGGGTCTACGCCGTTCAGCTTGATCGTGGAGAAAACCGGTGCCTTGACCACTGCAAAAGGAATCTCTGGCAAAAGCCCTGTACCGTAGCCCATCTCCGACAGCTTTTCACCCAATTGTGCGCGAACTGCCAGTTGAACCATCGGGATGCCAGTCACTTTGCTCGTAATCGGTACGGTCCGTGAAGCACGAGGATTGACCTCCAGTACATAAACCGTTTCGCCATCAATGACAAACTGGATATTGATTAACCCGACCGCTTCCATTTCCCTCGCGATTGCTTCTGTATAGCTGGCGATTTTGTGCTTGATGTCATCCGTCAGCTGAGGAGCCGGGAACAAGGCTACACTGTCGCCTGAGTGGATGCCCGCTCTCTCCACATGCTGGAAAATCCCTGGGATGATGACAGATTGTCCGTCGCATACCGCATCTACTTCTGCTTCCTTGCCTGGAACGTATTTATCCACGAGGAGTGGGAAAAACATGCTCATGTCCGGATGGTTCAACCAGTCGTGAATAGTAGCTTGCAGCTCCTCGATATTGTGGACGACTACCATGCCTTGCCCGCCGATGACGTACGAAGGTCGCATCAAAACAGGGAAGCCGATTTCCTCCGCAATCGCGGTCGCATCCTCCAAGGACGAGACTCCTTTACCAGGGATATGCGGAATGTCCAGCTTGCGCAGCATGGCGTAGAACAGCTCGCGATCCTCCGCGCGTTCGATGGCTGTAAGTGACGTCCCCATTACTTTCAGCCCCGCATGCTCCAGCTTGGCCGCCAGATTGATCGCGGTTTGACCCCCGAACTGAACCATGACGCCCTCAACGTGTTCGCGTTCTGCGATATGCAGCACGTCTTCTACGTGAAGCGGTTCAAAATAAAGATGGTCGGCAGTTTCATAATCAGTGCTGACCGTCTCTGGATTGTTGTTCACAACGACAGCCGCAATACCGCTTGCCTGAAGCGCTTTGGCTGCATGCACGGAGCAGTAGTCAAACTCGATACCCTGACCGATGCGAATGGGACCTGAGCCAAGTACCAATACTTTTCGGCCAGACAGTGGCTCGACCTCATCTATTCCTTGCCAATCCGAATAGTAGTAAGGGGTTTGGGCGTCGAATTCTGCTGCACAAGTGTCCACAATTTTATAAGTAGGCGTAATGCCCGATTCTTGACGAAGTGATTTGATTTCGGCAGGTGTTGCACCAACCAGTGAAGCGATGGTTTCATCGGCAAACCCGCGACGCTTTGCTTCCAACAACAGCTCTGGGGTCAGTGTTTTCCTGTCGTGGCAAGACAGCTCTACTTCCAAGTCCACGATTTTACGCAAGCTCCGCAAGAAAAACGGATCGACACCAGTCAGGCTGTGCAGCTCACTTTCTGTAAAGCCTTTGCGGATCGCCTCGGCAAAAACAAACAGTCTGATATCAGTTGCTTCCTGCAAGGAATGTGCAAGCTCCTCATGCGTCCAGGATGCCAGCTCTGGTCGAGTCAAATGTGTGCAGCCCTGTTCTAGAGAACGAACTGCCTTCAAAAGTCCTGCTTCCAGATTGCGGGCGATCGACATGACCTCGCCAGTCGCTTTCATTTGCGTTCCCAGCTTGCGGTCTGCCAGTGGGAATTTGTCAAACGGGAAGCGCGGGATTTTGACAACGATGTAGTCCAACGCTGGTTCAAAGCTAGCGTACGTATATCCCGTGATTGGATTGAGTACCTCATCCAGTCCGTAGCCCAATGCGAGCTTGGCGGCGATCCGCGCGATTGGATAGCCTGTTGCTTTGGACGCCAACGCACTTGAACGGCTTACCCGCGGATTTACTTCGATCAGCACATACCGATCAGAATTCGGATCAAGCGCAAATTGAATATTGCAACCGCCGACTACCCCAAGCGAACGAATTACTTTCGTTGATACGCTGCGCAGCATTTGGTACTGGCGATCTGTCAGCGTCTGAGATGGCGCGACGACAATACTGTCTCCCGTATGAATCCCTACCGGATCCAAATTTTCCATATTGCACACAATCATGCAGGTATCATTTGCGTCCCGCATGACCTCGTATTCAATCTCTTTCCAGCCTTTTACACTGCGCTCAATCAGTACCTGACCGATTGGGCTAGCCGCAATGCCACCGGCTGCAACCTTTCGCAAGGTCGCTTCATCTCCTGCGATCCCGCCACCTGCTCCTCCGAGTGTATAAGCAGGACGCACGATCACTGGATAGCCGATAGCGTTCGCAAACTCGATGGCTGCTTCTACAGATTCGACTGTATCGCTCTCAGGAACAGGCTCTCCGATTTGTTGCATCAATTGCTTGAACAGCTCACGGTCTTCCCCGTTTTGAATGGCAGCCAGCGGCGTACCCAACAGTTGGACGCTGTACGTTTCCAGCACGCCCGCTTCTGCCAGCGAAACAGCAAGATTAAGTCCCGTTTGGCCGCCTAGCGTAGGCAAGAGGCCATCGGGACGCTCTTTTGCGATAATAGCTGTCACGGATTCCACCGTGAGCGGCTCCAGATATACTTTGTCCGCTACTTGTTCGTCTGTCATAATCGTTGCCGGATTGTTATTCACCAGCACGACCTGCACGCCAGCTTCTTTTAGGGAAAGGCAAGCCTGTGCGCCTGCATAATCAAACTCCGCTGCCTGCCCGATGACGATCGGGCCAGAACCAATGACCAATACTTTATGAATGTGTGGCAATTTAGGCATATCTCTTCGCTCCTACTACGCGCATCGACTGCAAGAATTGGTGGAAAATGTGGGATGTATCACTCGGGCCCGGATGTGCTTCCGGATGGAACTGGACACTGAAAACAGGCAAACTGACGTGACGCAGTCCTTCGACTGAACCGTCATTGACATTGCGATAGGAAACCGTTAACTGACGTTTATCCAGAGATTCTTCCTTGACCACATACCCATGATTTTGTGAACTCATATATACTTTGCCAGTCATCAGATCCTTGACTGGATGATTGCTGCCGCGGTGACCGTATGCGAGCTTTTCTGTCTTGCCGCCATACATCAACGCCAATACTTGATGCCCCAAACAAATGCCCAATGTCGGGTACTGCTCCACGGCTTTGCGCCATTCGCTGCAATACGCAAGCAAGTGCTCCGGATCGCCAGGCCCATTCGAAAACAGTAAGCCGTCTGGTGCGAGAGCATTGATTTGGGCAAAACTCGTATCAAAGGGAACGACCGTGACACGGCAGCCCTGTTGGAGAAGGGCATCCAAAATCGATTGCTTCATGCCGAGGTCAATCAAGACGACATGCTCGCCTGTTCCCGGATAACGTTCCACTTGTTGTCTGGATACGTTGGCAACTAATGATTTCTTGGCGTGCTTGTAGCGCAGCGACACCACTTCCTCTACCTGCATAGGCTGATCGGAAATGACCCCGAATACCGTACCGTCTTGACGGACGCGCTTGGTAATCGTTCGCGTATCAATCCCCGCAAGGATCGGGAATCCAAATGCTTCTGCCGCTTGGGCCAACGTCATGTTTGATTCGTAATGGCTTGGTTCCGTGCATAGCTCGCTGACAATCATCCCTGTCAACGCTGGCTTGGCTGCCTCATAATCCTTTTCGTTGATCCCGTAGTTTCCGATCAAGGGATACGTGAAGGTAACGATTTGCCCTGCAAAAGAAGGGTCTGTCATCACCTCTTGGTATCCCGTCATTCCTGTATGAAAAACCACTTCTCCGAATCCGTTAATGGGGGCGCCATACAGCTTTCCTGTAAAAACCTCGCCGCTCTCCAGCGTTAAATATCCTGTTCCTAACGATTGATTCTCTCTATCCATCTATGAATCCACTCCTCTCCAATGGGCACCGGCCTGATCGCTCTTTACCGAAAATTTATGCAACCTTTTGTATTAATATACATTTGGGATTATAAAAATGCAACGAGTTTTTGACCACTTCCACTCGTTGCATCTTATGCTTTTTTTATCTAAACCTGCGACAGCGCCTCGCTTAATACAGTAATGGCTTGCTTTATTTCAGCATCTGTCGTCACAAACGAAGGCAAGAGTCTCACTACCTGCGGGCCAGCCATCAGCAGAATGACTCCTTTTTCCCGTGCATACGCGACCGGCTCACCAGCAGGAATCGTTAGCTCCACACCGAGAAGCAACCCTTTTCCCCGAACCGTAACCACTTTGTCTGGATGCTCTGCCTTGAGCTTCTCCAGCTCTTTGATCAATACGTCATGGATATGGGCTACCCGCTCCAAAATCTGCTCCTCTTCCATCGTCGCAAGCGTCGCGATTCCAGCGGTTGCTGCCAATGGATTCCCGCCAAAAGTAGTGCCATGCGTACCTGGAGCAAACGCTTCTGCTACTTCTTTGGTCGCGACTACCGCTCCAATCGGGAAACCACTTCCCAAGCCTTTTGCCAATGAAATCGCATCTGGCTTCACGTCATAGTGCTGGAAGGCAAACCATGTACCCGTGCGCCCAATCCCCGTCTGTATCTCATCTACCAGTAGCAGCAATCCGTGTGTATCGCACAATTCACGCAGCGCCTTCACCCACGCCTCTTCCGCTGGATGTACACCGCCTTCTCCCTGAACCAGCTCCAGCATGATCGCGCATGTCTTGTCTGTAATTGCTGACTTGACTGCATCAAGGTCGTTGTAAGGAACGGTGACAAATCCTTGCGGCAATGGCGCGAATCCGTCCTTCACCTTTTCCTGTCCGGTAGCCGTCAGGGTAGCCAATGTCCGTCCATGAAAAGACTGTTCAAAGCTGATGATTTCGTAACGATCGGTCCCTTTTACTTTTTGTGCATAGCGGCGGGCGAGCTTGATCAAGCCTTCATTCGCCTCCGCTCCACTGTTGCAGAAAAAAGCCTGATCCAGTCCAGACAGACGGCTCAGCTTTTCCGCCAAAATCTCTTGCTGAGGAACATGCACCAAATTCGAGCAATGCCACAACGTATCGAGCTGCTCGTGCAGCTTTGCCGTTACTTTTGGCGGAACATGCCCTAACGAGGTCACAGCAATTCCTGAGGTAAAATCGAGATATTGCTTGCCTTGATCATCCCACACCTGGTTTCCTTGTCCTTTTACCAAACTGATTGGCCATCTCGCATAGTTATTCATGAGATGTACAGGCGCTGTTGTTGTATGCATATTCATTTCCCTCCTCACCTAAACGTAATTGACATTCATACGGACTGTTGTCCCAACTGCCTGCCCCGCACAAACACCGAGCAGATCATCAGCGGTTCCCCGGCAGATGACAACCTGCTCCACGCCCTGTCCGAGAGCGTCGAGAGCTGCCTGAACCTTCGGAATCATTCCGCCAGTAATAATCTCTGCCCGAATCATTTCCTGTATCTCTTCTGCACTTGTTGCTGGCACTACTGCCTTGGTTCCGTCTGGCTGTGGCTGCATAATGCCCGGAACGTCTGTCACCATGATCAGCTTTTCGGCGCTGAGTGCTGCTGCAATCGCTCCTGCGGCTACATCAGCATTGACATTAAATGTCTCTGTGCCATCTTCACTAACGGAAAGGGGAGCAATCACCGGGACGTAGCCCTGCCCAAGAATCGCTTTCGGAATGGTCGTATCAGCCTTTTTGATTTCTCCTACCCATCCGAGTGGCTTGGGTGTTTTTGTTGCTAAAAGAGTCTGACCATCGATGCCACTAACTCCCCAAGCCTTGGCTCCTGCCTGTGTCAGCCTTTTTACCAGCGCCTTGTTGATACTGCCGCACAAGACCATCTCTACAACACGCAGCGTGTCCTCGCAGGTAACACGAAGCCCATCGACAAATTGCGGAGTGATCTGAACTCGATCGAGCATACTGTTAATGGCAGGTCCGCCCCCATGGACGATGACGATCTCTTGTCCCTGTGCCTGCAGTCCGGCAATCGCCTGAAAGAAGGAGTCAGGCAGCTGATCCATGGTGCTTCCGCCACATTTGATCACGACAATTCCTTGCATCTGCTCTCCTCCTCTACGGGTATACAGGTACGAGTGGCAAACCCGTTTTTTCAGGCAAATCAAACATGACATTCATGTTTTGTACGGCTTGACCGGCTGCGCCCTTCATCATATTATCGATTACCGACAGCAAGATGACACGCTTCGTGCGCTGATCAACATGGATGGCGATATCGCAATAATTGGAGCCATAAACTTCTTTCGTATGTGGATGACTGCCTGCAGGACGTACGCGCACAAATGGCTTATCCGCATAAGCAGCTTCGTATAGCTCCTGAATTTGCGCTTGTGTGACATCAGTGGTAAGTTGTCCGTAAGCTGTGACTAAAATCCCTCGGGTCATCGGCACCAGATGCGGCGTAAATTGAACAAGCGTCTCTTCCCCGCTCTGTTTTTGCAGCTCCTGTTCAATCTCTGGTGTATGCTGATGACTCGCCACTTTATAAGCATGAATGCTTTCATTAATCTCGCTGTAATGAACACCGAGCGATACTCCACGTCCAGCGCCGGACACACCTGATTTGGCATCGACGATCCAACTATCTGACTGTACCCAACCTGTCTTCACCAGCGGTAGCAAGGCGAGGAGCGTAGCAGTGGGATAGCACCCTGGATTTGCTATGAGACTGGCCCCCGCCACTTGCTCTTGATTCCACTCAGTTAAACCGTAAACCGCTGCTTCTACCCATTGGGAAGGGGCCGGCTCATGTTTGTACCACGTTTTGTAGACCGCACCATTTTCCAGACGAAAATCCCCCGATAAATCAATGACCTTTACACCTTTTTCGACCAACTTCGGAGATAGCCCGCTACTTACTCCCGCAGGCGTAGCGAGGAAGATCAAATCGTTCACACCGCTCATGCTGTCTGCATCAATTGGTGACAATGTGGGCAACCCGAGTCCTGCTGCATGTGGAAACGATTTTTCCAAGCCTTCTCCTTCTGATGAACTTGAATATAAATTGGCAATCTCAACATGCGGATGCCCAGCCAAAAGACGGATCAACTCCGCGCCACCATAACCCGTTGCTCCAACAATCCCGACCCGAACCATGCTCTCTCCCCTTTATTCCATACTGTATTTTTATACATGAATAATAATAAAAATCCATTTAGAATACAACAAAAAAACTTTTTTACGTCCAAAGAAAAAAGCACCCGATTGCTCGAGCGCTGGTTTCTTGCCCTGTTTACTTTTTGTCCGCTAACCATGCAGCGATGTTTTCTGCATCTTTTCCGGTGACGAGACCCGGAGGCATTGATCCTTTTCCTTTTTCCAAAATGCCCATGATCTCGTCCTTGTTCAACTGGCTGCCGATCTTTTGCAAGTTCGGTCCAACTGCCCCTTCCAACGTCTGTCCGTGGCAGCCTGAACAGGTATTTTTGTACATGGTTTCTGCAGTTGCTGCATCATAGCCGCCAGATGGTGCCGTGGTTGACGGAGTTTCTGTAGCCGGAGCCTCTGTTGCTGGTTGGTTGGCTGGCGGCTGTGTTTGCTGATTTCCGCCACAGGCACTTAGCGAGAATGCGAGTACAGCCGCTGTCAAAACGAGTGGAATACGTTTCAAGGCTGTTCCCTCCTTTATTCGGATTTCTTCGCTAAGTATGCCTCCGACTACCACTTCTCATTCTTGCTACAACCATTTAGGACAGAGGAAATTCCAACGGGCTCCATTCACGTAACTCCAACGTCCGTGCACCTTCCACGACAACTGGATCAGCCTCAGCCAATTGACGAGCTTCTTCCAGAGAATCCGCTTTGTAAATAACCAATCCGCCAAGCTTATCTGTGAAGGGTCCTGCCATGAGCACTTTTCCCTGCTTGTACAAATCATTGATATACGTAAGATGCGCAGGTCTTACTTGAGCATTCAGCTCTTGATTCACGATTGGCAAAAATGCGGCATACAACATGACGGTTTCTCTCCTTTTTCATGACCTTATTCTTTCATGAAGTATAACATAATTATGAATACAGACTTTAGTCTGGTAGGATTTTTCCTTTCTACAGCGAACGATTCAAAGGTAGCAAGTAGCAACAGAGAGGCGGATAGGTATGGACACGCAGATACAGTTATATACATCTCTCTTCCACAACAATCCTGACGCTGTTTTCATGTTCGATATGCAGGGCAGATTCACAGGCGTAAACGCTGCTGGTGAAGCATTGGTAGGATACACCTCTCAAGAATTGCTGCGCATGCAAATTTGGGAAATTCTCGCTTCTACTGAAGGTCTCGACAGTAAGAAACAACAAATCCTCTCTGCAGGAATCAGAAAAAATAAGTATTACCAATTGCTTCATAAAAACGGGCAGGTTGTGGATATTATCGCTTCCAGCTTTCCCATTTTTCAAAACGGCGAAATCATCAGTCGCTATTCCATTGCCAAAAACATCACGCAGCAAAAGAAAATGGAAGAGGCTCTTCACCAAATGCAAGAGAACTTTCGGTTAATATCCGAAAACATTATGGATTTGATTTTTATCGTAAATGTGGATGGAATTATTACCTACGCTTCCCCTTCTGTTCAGGCGGTTAGTGGCCTCACGATTGATCAAGTGATCAACCAGCATTTTTCGATCTTGGTTCATCCTGAGCAAGTAGCCAACGCCAAGAACGATTTTGCTCAAATGATGAAGCAGAAGATCACACTCGACGCCGAGTACCATTACCTGCACCCAGACGGTAGAATGTTGCTGTTCGATGTGAAAGGAACACCTGATATTTGTTCGAACGGTCGTATTCTCAGCACGGTTTTTGTCGCACGTGATATTACAGAACGTCGGCAATCAGAAGAATTGCTTCGTTACTCTGACAAGCTGTCCGTTCTAGGTGAGCTTGCCGCGGGGATCGCCCATGAAATTCGCAATCCACTTACGGCCTTGAAAGGATTTATTCAACTCATGGAAGGGGACAAGTTTGCCAATCAGCAATACTTGCAAATTATGCGATCCGAAATCGATCGGATCACTACGATTACCAGTGAGCTTTTGATAATGGCGAAGCCGCAAGCGTTGCGATTTGCTCCCAACGGCCTTTTGCCATTGCTTTCGTCTGTCATTAAACTTTTGGAACCGCAAGCACTTCTTAAAAATGTGTCCATTCTCACTGATTTTCCTCAAGTCACGTCCCTCATATTGTGTGAGGAATATCAAATCAAGCAAGTCTTCATAAACATCATAAAAAACGGCATGGAAGCCATGCCGTCAGGTGGAAATCTCACAATCAAGGTTGTAGAGCGCTCTTCCGATGTAATCATCCGAATCAGCGATCAAGGACAAGGCATCCCTGCCGAGCTGCTTCCCCGATTAGGAGAGCTTTTTTATAGTACAAAAGAAACAGGAACTGGCCTGGGGTTAATGGTAAGCTCAAAAATCATTCGCGATCACGGCGGTACAATCGACATCGCCAGTGATGTCGGCAAAGGAACCACCGTATCGATTTCCATACCAAAAGCCTTGAAGCCTATTGTTTCGTTTAACGATTAATCTGCGCGCGCAAATAGGCATCGATAAACGAATCAATATCACCATCCATGACTGCTTGAACGTTTCCTACCTCCATATTGGTCCGGTGGTCTTTTACCAGACTGTATGGGTGGAAAACATAGGAACGAATTTGGCTGCCCCATGCAATATCTTTTTGTTCCCCTTGAATAGCGGCCAACGTTTTCTCTTGTTCTTCCCGTTTTTTCTCAAACAGTCGTGCCGTCAGCATCTTCATCGCGCGCTCCCGATTTTTAATCTGGGAGCGTTCTGTTTGACACGTCACCACAATTCCAGAAGGCAAGTGAGTAATCCGTACAGCGGAGTCAGTCGTGTTGATATGCTGACCACCCGCACCACTGGAACGATACGTATCGATTTTCAGGTCTTCTGTACGTATGTCTACCGCATTATCGTCTTCGATCTCCGGCAGGACGTTGCAAGACACAAACGATGTGTGACGACGTCCAGAGGCATCAAACGGAGATATCCGCACAAGACGATGAACCCCTTTTTCTGATTTGAGGTAGCCATACGCATTGTAACCCTTAATGAGGAGAGTAACACTTTTTACACCGGCTTCATCGCCAGGCAAATAATCCAATGTCTCAACCTTGAAGCCTTTGGCATCCCCCCAACGTGTATACATACGCAGAAGCATGGACGCCCAGTCCTGGGACTCTGTACCACCCGCGCCCGGATGCAGCTCCAGAATGGCGTTGTTTTTGTCGTATTCATCACTCAAAAGCAATTCCAGCTCAAAGCTCTCAAATGACTTCCGCAGCTCCTGCGTACTGTCATACAGATCTTGAATGAGGGACGAATCCCCTTCCTCGATGACGAGCTCCAGCATCACTTGGAGATCCTCGTACTGAGAATCCAGCTTGCTCATCGTCTCTACGAGGCTTTTGATTGCATTCAGTTCACTGATCGTCTTCTGCGCGGCATCATTGTCATCCCAAAAATCGGGTGCCAGCATGCGCTCTTCCAGTTCACCGATTCGTTCCTGTTTTACTGGGAGGTCAAAGAGACCCCCTGATATCCGCTAAACGCTTAGCCATGCTAGACATCTCTTGTTTGATGTCCGCAATATCGATTAATGCCATGTTGCGAATCACCTTCTCTTTACGTAAGCTATGTTTTATTGTAACGTAATTTGCCAGATGCGCAAATACGGCAGCTTGTCGCATTTAGAAAAGGGACTTCGCCGCTACACTTTATCACGTTGCCACCGGTGGTGATGGCGAGGATCTCAGGTCTCGGATTTCATGTGGTTGTTTATTTTCCGCCTGTGGTGCAGTAACCAGATGGAGATGGGTACGCCGAGCTTCGCTTGCTCTCAGCTGGTAAGCTTGCTTGATGACAGCTTGTCGCTTCCAGTTGTGCGTTTTCCGATATTTTTTGGCTAGCGGACTTTCACGCGTTCGATCCACCATGCCATTCGGCGGTGCGATCAAAGCCTCATTCCAATTCGGCTCCGGAATTTCCTCCATCAGTCGCTTGTCCTCAAAGACCGGGTCTTGCGCTGAGATGACTCTCGGTAATTCGATTCCCTCCTCCTTTTCAATGAGCTGTACTTTTTTATTTTCTTTTCCTGTCTTTAGGACTGCTTTTAAAGTAACGGAAATGCGCTCCATAATATTCTTCGTTTGTATCCCCATCACGTTCACTGACGTTCTCATTTGTTCATTCCCCCGTCTTCGTGAATTTTTGGTAAAAGTGTTGTACTTACGATTCTATTTATTTTTCAGATAATTACCACTTGAATCGTTCGATCACATTTACCAGTGTTAGACAAATAGATCGTTTATATTAGACGAGGAAGAATAGATGAGGACGAATACTGTCAAGGCATTAGGAATGGGCAAGAAAAAAACATTCCCCTCGTACCGAATTTGCCGATACGAGAAGAATGTTCTGTCATTGCTATTGTTTCTTA
The DNA here is from genome assembly GCF_900637055.1 of Brevibacillus brevis. Classification (NCBI taxonomy): domain Bacteria; kingdom Bacillati; phylum Bacillota; class Bacilli; order Caryophanales; family Paenibacillaceae; genus Brevibacillus; species Brevibacillus brevis. The sequence goes on along the minus strand of NZ_LR134338.1, from coordinate 367,227 downwards.
TTTTGGCGTTTGCGTTCTTGCTCCTGAGCGCGACGCTGTGCACGGTTCTTTGGATCAGCATCACCGGAGGTCTCTGGATCTGGACGATCAGATGGTCCGGAAGTTTGCAAGTTGTCCGGGTCGATTCCTTGACCGCGAATGACATCCTGACACTCCAGGTTTTGGCTGACTTCAGCCTTCATGATATACATAGCGACTTCTTCCTGAACAGCAGCCAGCATACCTTGATACATTTCGTATCCTTCGAACTGGTACTCACGAAGCGGGTCGTTCTGTGCGTAGGCGCGCAGGTGAATCCCTTGACGCAACTGATCCATCGCATCGATGTGATCCATCCACTTGCTGTCGACAGCACGCAGAATGACGACTTTTTCAAACTCGCGAATCGATTCGCCGATTTCTTCTTCACGCTGTTTGTACTGCTTATCGACTTCTGCCTTCAACAACTCGAGAATTTCTTCTGCTTCCATGCCTTTCAGCATTTTAGCCGTAATCGTTTCTTCATGGAGGAACCCATTATTGGCAGCATCGGCCATTGCTTGCAGATCCCAATCCTCTGGTACCTCTTCTTTTGGACAATGCAGAGACACTGCACGCTCCACCACTGCATAGATCATATTCAAAGCAACATCGCTGAGATTTTCCTGTTCCAGGATGTCTTTACGCTGTTTGTAGACAACCAGACGCTGCTGATTCATCACATCGTCGTACTGGAGAACGCCTTTACGTGCATCGAAGTTCGATCCCTCTACACGCTTCTGCGCGGATTCTACCGCACGAGTAACCAGGCGGCTCTCGATCGGCATATCCTCTTCCATCCCCAAACGATCCATCATATTCATGATATTGTCCGCACCGAAACGACGCATCAGCTCATCTTGCATCGAGAGGAAGAACTGGGATGAACCCGGGTCCCCCTGACGACCGGCACGACCGCGCAGCTGATTGTCAATCCGACGGCTCTCGTGGCGTTCTGTACCGATAATATGAAGACCGCCCAGCTCCGCAACACCTTCGCCAAGCTGAATGTCCGTACCGCGACCCGCCATGTTTGTCGCAATGGTAACCGCTCCGTACACACCTGCACGTGCAACGATTTCCGCCTCGCGTTCATGCTGCTTCGCGTTCAATACGTTATGCGGTACGCCTTTTTGCTTCAGCATTTGAGACAAACGCTCCGAGTTTTCGATGGAAATGGTACCTACCAGGATCGGTTGGCCCTTTTTGTGGCGCTCGACAATGTCGTTTACAACCGCACGATATTTGGCTGCCTCTGTTTTGAAAACAAGGTCAGGTGAATCGATACGCTGTACAGGCTTATTCGTTGGAATCACCACAACATCAAGACCGTAAATCTTTTTGAACTCTTCTTCTTCCGTCTTCGCTGTACCTGTCATACCCGCCAGCTTCTCGTACATACGGAAGTAGTTTTGCAAAGTAATGGTCGCCAGTGTCATGCTCTCGCTTTGGACACGCAGACCTTCTTTGGCTTCAATCGCTTGATGCAAGCCATCGCTGTAACGACGTCCAACCATTAGACGTCCGGTGAACTCGTCAACGATCACCACTTCGCCTTCCTGCACCACATAATCGACATCGCGCTTGAACAGCACTTGTGCTTTCAATGCCGCCGTAATGTGGTGGTTCAAAGTGATATGTGCCGTATCGTACAGGTTGTCAATGTTGAATGCCTGTTCGACTTTGCTCACACCTTCATCTGTGAGGTTGACGATTTTCAGCTTCTCATCGATGGTGAAATCTTTTTCTTCTTCCAATCGTTTCACAAAATGCGAGCAGATGTAGTACAGCTCTGTCGATTTGTTAGCAGAACCGGAGATGATCAACGGCGTACGTGCTTCGTCAATCAAAATGCTGTCCACCTCGTCGATGATAGCGAAGAAGAGCGGACGTTGCACCATTTGTTCCTTGTACAGAACCATATTGTCACGCAGGTAATCGAAACCAAACTCATTGTTCGTACCATACGTAATATCACACGCGTATGCTTCGCGTTTTTCTTCCGGGCTCAGTCCATTCTTGTTCAAACCAACTGTCAGTCCGAGGAAGTTATACAGCCTACCCATGATAGTCGAGTCACGCTCAGCCAAGTATTCGTTCACGGTAACGACGTGGACGCCTTTTCCCATCAAGGCGTTCAGGTATGTCGCCAGTGTCGCAACCAGCGTTTTACCTTCACCCGTCTTCATCTCGGAGATACGGCCTTCCTGAAGAACCATACCACCAATCATCTGGACGTCGAAGTGACGCATACCCAGTACACGGATCGATGCTTCACGTACAACGGCAAACGCTTCATTCAAAATTTTGTCCAGTTCTTCTCCATTTGCCAAGCGAGCCTTAAACTCAGCTGTTTTCTCCCGCAATTGGTCATCCGAGAGTGCCTTAATCGTTGGTTCCAGCGCGTTGATACTTTCTACACGCTTAAACATCTTCTTTACTTCACGTTCATTGCTATCGCCAAATATCTTTTTAACGAGTCCTAACATGAGGACACCCCTTCCATATGCTGCCAAACAAAAATGCACAAGCCGGCATGAGTCCAGATAATAAAAAAAAATACCGATTCTACGAAAATAATACTTTCTAAAAAGATATTTTATCAAATAGAGCATCCTCTACACAAGTAAAGGGAGTTGCCAATAGCAACTCCCTAGTCTTATACGAATGAGAATGTGTAAAGTTTCGTTATTTTGGTTCAATTAATCCGTAACGCCCATCATTTCGGCGATACACCACACTGACGTCATTGGTGTCACTGTTTTGGAAAACGAAGAAGCTGTGTCCCAGCATATCCATCTGCATGACCGCTTCCTGTGCATCCATCGGCTTCAGATCGAAGCGTTTGGTTCGAACGATATCGATGTCAATGTCGATATCCTCTTCATCCACATCCGGGATCATGACTGCTACTGGTTGACTCTCGCGCTGTGCGATTCTTCCTGTCGAATCCACTCGCAGCTTCCGCATCAGCTTCGTCTTGTGTTTGCGAATCTGACGTTCCAGCTTTTCTACTACCAGATCGATAGCAGCATACATATCTTCGTGCGTTTCCTCCGCTCGGATAATGACCCCACTAAGTGGGATAGTTACCTCGATCGTGCCTTCTCCGCGATGTACATGCATGGTGACTTGTACTTCTGTAGGCTGTGGAGTTTCAAAATACTTTTCCAGACGGCCGACTTTCTTTTCGACATATTCTCTAAGCGCAGCGGTGACTTGAATGTTTTCTCCACGAATGTTAAATTTCATGGTTCCAACCTCCTTCCGTCTATACATACGTATTCGGCACTTCTGTAAATAATCCTTCCACTCAGCTTAAAAAAATCTTTGCAAATCTTTTACAAACCATCAATATCCGACATTATTTTACCAATACTTACTAGATTCCCTATGCTATAATAGGAGAGGTAGTCATCCTATCTTATATCGCGGTCGTACATCGCACTGGAGGAATCCTCATGGCCGAGGTAAAACCTTCCCATTCACTTATCGGAACAACGCTCGCTCAAGACGTCTACAACGAGTACGGCCTGCTTTTATTACCCGCTGGTGCAATCCTTCATCTAAGTGATATACGACTCTTAGAGGCTCACCAGGTGGAAGCCGTACACGTCACTACTGACTCGGAAGCACCCGAAATGCCTTTTCCTCTCCTTCATTGGAGTGAGGCAGAGGCTGCAAAGGCTTATATGGTAGCCGTACAAAAAACCGAGTATTTATTTAACCAGCTCGCAAATGGGGATACCCCCCGACTGCAACAATTTAGCGACGCTGTTCATCCTATGCTCGATCAAGTTCTTCATCACATGAGATTTCTGCGCTTCATTTATTTGAATGAAGGAATAGAAAGTTATACGTATCGCCACTCCCTGCATGTAGGTATCGTGGCAGCCTTAATCGGAAAAATCATAGGATTGCCACAACGTGATGTTCATTTTTTGGGCCTTGCAGGTCTTCTCCATGACATCGGCAAAATGAAAATTCCCGATGAGGTGCTGTCCAAGCCAGAGCGTTTGACAGACGAAGAGTATACGATTATGAAAAAGCATACCGTATACGGCTACGAGCTCCTGCGCAAGATGGACGATGCCGACAATTTGCTGGCACAATGCGCTCTGATGCACCACGAACGTTGGGATGGAAGTGGATATCCCCTTGGACGAAAAAAAGATGGCATCCCTTTAGAATGCCAAATCATCAGTGTCGCAGACGTATTTGATGCAATATGCGCAGATCGCGTGTATCGGAAGGGAACCTCTCCCTTTGAAGCCGCGAATGTTCTGTGGGAGTTAGCTTGTTCAGGCCAATTAAATCCGATGATTGTATCTCGTTTTATCCATTACATTATCTTACTTTACGTCGGCTCCCATGCGCTTTTGAACAATGGCGACCACGTCGAAATCATTATGATTCATACTGATGAGCCTATGCGCCCTCTCGTTCGTAGAGGTAATGATTTTATAGACCTGAGATTGCAGCGTTCCCTAAGCATTCAAAGAATGATCAGTTAAACACGTGGAAAAAACGAATCCCCCTGTCCTATCAAGGAAACAGGGGGATTTTGCTATTGTTTCGTTTATAACTTCACGACGTTCGCCGCTTGTGGACCTCGGTCCCCTTCTACAATGTCGAATTCTACAGCCTGTCCCTCATCTAACGAACGAAACCCATCCGACTGAATCGCCGAAAAATGGACGAATACGTCATCACCGTCTTCTCGTTCAATAAAGCCAAAGCCTTTTTCTGCATTAAACCATTTTACTTTGCCTTGCATGAAACAGCACAACCCTTTCTTTTGTGAAAATAAAATCACGTTTAGCTTTCCCTGATTCAGGCGATTCATTCCACACGCTCATTACCGTGTGGAGTATTTTTTCTCAAGTCCTCTCACGACTACACGGGACAAGAACAACGTAAGTACCAGGTAAACCGCCGCTTCCGTTAAATACGGGGGGTAGCGCTCAAATGTACTTTTCGCCACGTTCATGGCTGCGTAGTTCAATTCCGGTGTCGCAATCACTGCCAGAAGGGACGAATCTTTCAAGAGAGCAATAAACTCATTTCCGATCGCAGGCAGCATTCGTGTAAACGCTTGCGGAAGTATAATTTGGCGCATCGCAAGGCCCTTGTTCATGCCAAGTGATCGTGCCGCTTCCATTTGCCCCGGATCAATGGATTGGATGCCAGCCCGAAAGATTTCCGCCATATAGGCAGCCGCATTGAGCGATAGCGCGACGAAGCCTGAATAAATTGCTTCCGGGCTGCTCGCTCCCGGATACAGAATACCCCAAATCGACGGAATCACCGCAAAATGAATCAGCAAAATTTGGACCAACATCGGTGTTCCCCGAAACAGCTCTACGTAAATCGAACAGGTCCAACGCAAGATTCGCTTGGAGGACATTTTGCCCAAGCTGATGAACAACCCCAAAAATGTTCCGCAAACCGTAGCCACTGCCGTTAGTAAAATCGTATTAATAATGCCTCGGATAAACAGCTCTCGATAGTCGTAGATGACACTCCAGTCCAATGGCTAATCCTCCCTTCTTATGTCAGCAAGCCAAGTTGCGAACAAACGCCGGCTACGTCGTAAGGACGCACCCGGCCATTTTACTGCCTACTTATTGCCAAAGTACTGGGTGTAAATTTCCTGCAGCTTTCCATTTTCTTTTATCTTTTTCAATCCATCGTTGATTTTGTTCATCGCATCGGTATTGCCCTTTTTCACGATAATTCCGTAAAATTCTTTTTCAAAGGTATCATCTTTAATGAGCTTAAACTTCTTATCTTTTACTTTATTCACGTAGTAGGACAAAACGCCATTGTCACCAATCACTGCATCGACCCGCCCATTAAAGAAGTCATCGACGGAGGATGGCATGTCGTCATAGCCTTTCAAGCCTTCGTACGTATCTCCAAACGCTTTTTTGACCACTTCTTCACCCGTGGTCGCAGCTTGAACCCCGATCTTCTTGCCTTTCAAATCCGCAAGCTTCGTCACTGGAGAATCTTCCGCTACCAGAATGAGTTGATTCGCTTCAAAGTATGAGTCCGAAAAATCGTATTTCTCCTTGCGCTTCTCCGTGATCGTAATAGACGAGATTCCAATATCAACCGTCCCTTTGTCCAGTCCATCAAAAAGCGGGTCCCACCCGGTGTTTTTCCACTCGATCTTGAATCCGCCAGCTTCCGCGATCGCGTTCATCACATCGATGTCGTGGCCACTAATCTTGTCTGCCTCAAGCATTTGGAACGGTGGATATGCCGCATCTGTACCGACTACGTACACCTTGTCACCCGAACCGCCACTGCCAGACGTTTGCTGACCACCCGATCCACAGCCTGCGAGGAGTACCCCCACACCGACGACCAACGCGAGCGATTTGAACCAATTTGTCCCGATACGCATTTCGAAATCCCCCTTGTGTCTCTCTATCTGCCCATTTTGTCCCCAGCGATGTCCACATGAAAATCACGGATTTTTTGCGTTCTCCACAGAGTTATCCACATTATCCACATGACCTTGTGCACAAGCTGGGTATAACTATTTTCCTGTATATTCTGCCACTTTAGTACGAAAGTAAGGGGAACGAATGGGGAGTATAAGTAGGTATAGCAGCAAAAAAACAGGATTCATATATACGGGATATAGTTCTACCCTGCATATAAAAATCCTGCTTTTATCTGAAAATAATGAATTATTCTTTTTCCCCCAAAATCACGATCTCTACCCGGCGGTTCTTCGCGCGGTTCTCCGCGTTGGAGTTGTCCACAAGCGGTTTGTATTCGCCCAAGCCTGCCACTGTAAAACGAGACGCTGGCAAGGAGTGCGCATCAACCATTTCACGCATGACTGAAATAGCGCGCGCCGAGGACAGCTCCCAGTTCGATTGGTAAGAACTGCGAGATATCGGCACATCATCCGTATAACCCTCGATTCGCACCTTGTGCTCAAAGCGCTTCAAAACCCCTGCTACCGTCCCAACGACTTGCTTCCCTTGGGGCTGTAAGTCTGCCGAACCACTCGTAAACAAAATCGTTTCCGGCAAACGGATACGCAAACCTTCTTCGCTCTCCTCGTAGTCGAGATTCAGCTCAGCCAAAGCGGAGGATAGCTGGTTGCGCACCGTCTCCATATCGCGCTCACTCGAGTCAGACATGCCCATTGGCGGCTTCGGCATGTTTACGGTGTCTTCGGAGCCTTCTTTTTCTTTTTCGCCTTTGAGCTCCTTCTGGCGGGCCTCCAATTGGTAGACCTCTCGCTGCAGCTCCAGCTTTTGCAGGTTGAGCAGGTCGAGACTCTCATGCACCTGCTCCAAGCTCGCTTTTTCCTTTTGGACCTCTTCCTTTTGTGACTGAATGCTCTTCGTCTGCATCGCCGCGATAATAATCACGATCACGAACAACAGCGTAATCAGGTCACTGTAACTGAGCAGCCAGCTTTTTTCTAGTTCCTTTTCGTCGTATAACCGTTCGTCATGCATAGCGGTCCTGCCTTTCAATCGTGCCCTTCATGCTGCCTGCCTCTTTAATCAGCACCAGCTTTTGGTCACCTGGCAAGAATGAGTTCAGCTTTTCAAACAATAAGCGTGGTGTCTCCATGCGCTGGAGACCAACACAACCCTCGATAAAAAGACGCTTTTCAAACATTTCCCGGTCGTACAGATCCATCAGGCGGTAGTAGCATGGCAACGCGAACAAGTTCGCCAAGAGCGCGCCATACAGCGTCGCTACGACCGCTGCGCTCAGACTGTGTCCGGTCAAGGCCATGTCTTCAAGCGACTTCAGTACGCCCGTCATCCCCAAGAGCGTACCGACCAGCCCCATCCCCGGCGCAAGCAAGCTGATGAGGCGGAAGAAACCTGCTGACTGTTGGTAGCGATACTGCTCACCCTTGAGCTCGTTCTCCAGGATCAAGCGCAGTTCTTCTTCTGGAACACCCTCGATCGCCAGCAGGCATCCTCGTTGGACAAACGAATCGGTTTCCTGTTGCAGCTCCTTTTCGAGCGCGATATAGCCCTGTTCCTTCTGGACGAGCGCGTAGTAGTAGAAGCGCTTGATCGTTTCTTCGACGTTGCTTTGACGACCGTGGATGAGCAAGCGCCAGATTTTTTTCAAGTCGAGATGCTTGCGTTTGACTGCGTATGACATGACTACGGAGAGCGCGACTAGCTCAATGGCGGTTACGTTGAGGAGGTCCGATAGGGTTCCGTTTAGGTAGACCGCGTGTATGAAGATGAGGAGGACGGCTCCGATTAAGACGAGTGAGCGGCGTTTTGTGGACAAAAGTGATTCACCTTCCTGGTTTTCTTCCTTTGTAACTGTTAGCAGTGAAATAGGTTTTCTTTTGGTATATCGGCTGTTTTGAATTTTAATATTATAGCAAAGGTTTTCCAATCCGATAATAGTAATGAAATAGTCCCTATAGAAAGGAGAGATATAAACTATGGACATCAATTCAATCATGAGTGGGCAATTAAGCCAACTCCAGCACACCGTAAGCCTTAGTATCATGAACATGGCTCAAGCATCACAAGCAGCTGGAGCTACCGTAATGTTGGATGATTTTTCAAAAGCCCAAGCCACAGTACAGGCTTCTCATCCTACATTAGGAAAGCAAATAGATATTAGTGTATAGTACGATCAAAGGCCTGTAAAAACTGAAGTTCAGTTTTTACAGGCCTTTGAACCTTTAGTTCCTCTTATCGAAGTAAGCCCCATATGGATTTATATTTCCGTAAGATCCATATTTTGCTCCTACCATAATACTCTTTTGGATGTTCTTCGATTGTCTATCCAAATTATCATACTTTTTCTCTAGCAAAGGAAAAACTTGCAGATCGATCTCATACACTTTTTGGAGATAACGTTCCTTATCCTCATTTGTTACAATGGCACCCTGATTTTGCAACTTGGAAATCTGTTTAATAATATCCTCTCTTTGATCAATCAAGCCTGTCCATCCTTCAATATCATCATCGTCTGCAAATATTTTGTTACGAAGTTCTTTCGATGCTGAAAGCAATTGCTCCAATAGAGATGAGACTTCCGTCCATTCCTTCATATCATCTCTCATCCCTTATTCTTGTTCAAAGCAATTGCTTGCTTCCATGTGTCACGAAATTGTGTAAAGAAGTCCTCTACTTCATCAAAAATTTCAGCATCTTTTTTCATATTGGCTTCAATAGTCCTATGCAACATATATTCATACATAGCAGCCATTTGCTCACCAACCGGATAGGAAAGATTGAGAGTGCTAGAGAGTTCTCCCAAAATAGCTTGGACTTTCATTGCATTCTCATGCGTCTTATCCAGTTTTTTTTCTTGAAGCGCTACCTTCGCCAAACGAAGGAATTTAATACCGCCGTTGTATAACATTAAGGTTAGTTCTTCAGGCGGAGCTGTTGTAACTTGATTCGTTTGATATGCTTGCGCTGCATTAATACTCATATCATTACCGCCCCTTTACTGTCATCTGTCATCCACCAAGTTGCTGTGCGAGCCACGCACTTTGAGAGTTCATTTTGTTCATCGCATTTTCAAGTGCAGTAAACTTTCTCCAGTAGCGATCCTCTATTTTATCCATGCGTCTTTCCCATTGCTTAATTTGATCTTTTAAATTCTTCATGTCTTTTCCCATTGTAAAATATTCGGATTCATCTGTCATGCCAACTGAACCGGCTTTTTTCGTGATCTTCGTTGTAATTTCGCCTAATGTACTATATAGTCTCTGAGCGATTCCACTTTCCTCAAACTTGGTTTTAGGATCGGTCGAAGAGCTGGTTTTCGTGAAGAGATCCATTACATCTGTACCGTTTTCACGGATTGCTTTACGCAATTTTGTTTCGTCTATATACAATTTTCCCTTGTCCAGATAGTTAGTTGCAGAACCTTCAGCACCTGGACGGGTAGTAGAAATCCCCACTTCTGTTAGCAAGTCAAACTTTTTATTTACATCCGAAACAGGGTTAAAGATAGCCCCACGCATTTGATTAAGCGTTTCTGTAATCATGGGGTCACGACGAAGCAAACCACTTTTCGCTTTTTCTTCCCATTTCTCAATTACTTTCTCATCCATTGCCGCTTTTTCTTCATCAGAAAGTGGATGATAGTCTTTATAACGAGCTTGCGATATTTTTTTGTTAAGCTTATCAATTAGTGTATTGTAATCTTCAACAAACTTCGTAATGGATTTAAATATTGCATCCTCATCAGGATTAGAAGTAATGGTGTAATTCTGTCCAGGTGCTGTGCTTTGCTTAAAATTGAATTCCATCCCGTCATATGTAAAAATGTTGCTTGGGATGCTAAGTTCAGTCCCATTTATGGTTGCTTTTCCTGGTATGTCTGCTACTCCACTTTTGCCTTGGTAGTTCACCAAACCAATTGTGTTCGTTCCGCCATTTGTAGTGTCCACGGTTAACTTCATATTTGTCTCGCCAGTCTTTGTAGCAGTAAACACCAATTTTTTGTCGGTAGGATTGAAACTCGCGACAACTCCAGTGTCTTTGGAAACACTATTAATCTTACTAATAATGCTATTCATAGAATCGGTTGATGCCACTTGAATCGTCTTTTCTACACCTGAGTCACCAGCAATTTTAAGCTCAAATTTATTTCCTAATGAGGCCTCAGGATTACTTACTCCAGTAGCATCAAATGTTTTTGCATGAGGTTTCCCAGCTATTGCTAGTTGAACATTTTCGACGACATAAGATGGCAAGCTAGGATTTCCTTTTTGCTTTGCTGTCACAATGGCATCGTTAGTAGAACTGACAGTCTTTTTCAAGTACGTAGATTGCATCCGCATATCGCGCATCGTCGTGTCACGAAACGTAGCAAGCAACAAATTCATATCACGATAGTCATCGCGCTTCCATTCATCCAATTGTTTTTTTCGTAATAAATTGTCTAAGGGCTTTCGTTCAGCTTTCATCAGGTCTTTAACCATTGTTTCCGTATCCATACCACTGGCCATACCTGAAATACGATTAATTGCCACTTTTACTCACCTCTATCTTTTTTCGTCAACCAATATTCCTACCATTTCATACATTTTGGCTACAACGTCCAACATTTTCTTTGAAGGTATTTCTCTGACAACCTCATTGGACTGGTCATTGACCACCTGTACGTAATACTCACCCAGCTTTTCATGCAATTTGAACTTTAGATGTGTCGTGCTTCCCTTCAAAAAATCATTGAGAGAATCTACTTCTTTCTCCAGTTCCTTTTTTGAGTACTTCTTTTCATTCCCGTACGTATCTGCCGAATCAGCTGTTTTATTGTCCTTTGTACTCTGTTCCCCTGCATTTTTCAACTCTAAACCAACTGCACCTCTTCCAGGATCATTTATCCCTTTTATATCCATTCCCTTTCTCCCCCCAGCGGAATATCTTTACTATTGATATCGGCATACGTGTAGGAAAGGTTTACTGGTTCGATAACAAAAAAATCAGCCCTATATCAATAGGGCTAATTTCTCATCGTTTGAAAAAGTTCTTAATTGCCGTAATTACTTGATCTTGAACTTCGGTTTGAATATTTGGCCATATAGGAAGGCTCAGCACTTCTGCAGCAGCTTGCTCAGACTCAGAGTAAGACTCATGAATCTCGCTAAAAATCGGAAGTTTATGCACTGGTGTAGGGTAATAGACCATTGTGCTAATTCCTTGCTCCTCTAAGTAAGTCTTTAGCAATTCTCTTTGATCATCGGAAACCCGAATCGTATATTGATGAAAAACATGAGTGCATTGAGGACTCTCTTCCGGCGTTACAATTCCGGGCAAGTCCTTTAATGCAGCTGTATAATACGAAGCTGCCTGCCTTCTTTTTCCGTTCCACTCCTTTATGTACGGCAATTTTACCCGAAGGATTGCCGCTTGCATTTCATCGAGTCGCGAGTTATAACCCACCAGTTCGTTGTAATATTTCTTTTTCGAGCCGTGAGATCGAAGCATTTTCGCGACTTCAGCCACTTTGTCATCATTTGTAGTGAGCAATCCTCCGTCACCATAGGCTCCGAGATTTTTGGAAGGAAAGAAAGAGAAGCACCCAACATCGCCTACAGTCCCTAGCATGGAATCCCCAAATGTACCTCCAAATGCTTGGGCCACATCCTCTATGATTTTCAAATCATACTTTTTAGCTAAGCTCATAAGTGCATCCATTTGCACAGCTTGTCCAAACAAATGAACTGGTATGATTGCTTTCGTTTTATTTGTTATTTTTTCTTCCAAACCGTCTACTTTAATATTGAAAGTGACAGGATCGATATCTGCAAAAACTGTGCTAGCACCGACATGTTGAATCGCTTCTGCCGTTGCATAAAACGTGAAGGGTGTCGTTATCACTTCATCCCCTTCCCCAATCCCTAGTGCCCTCAATCCTATAACCAATGCATCTGTACCAGAATTAAGTGTAATCGCATGCTTAACACCTAAAAAATCTGCTAGTTCAGACTCCAATGCTTTTACTTGTGGTCCCATAATGAACTGCCCTGATTGCAGAACATCTTCAAATGCTGTGAACAACTTTTCACGAAGGAATTGTATTTCTTGCTGTAAGTCAAGAATAGGAATTTTGCTCATTGTCCCACTTCCGCTTCTTCATGATAGATATCCATTTCTCCACTTTCCGCTTTTCGATAGGTCCGATTGCAGCTAGCACACTTTGCGGTCTCCGAATCAGCAGTAACCGCCAAAGCTTCACCACACTGGCATACCCAGCCAATAATTCTTGCAGGTACTCCTGCCACTAAAGCATAATCAGGTACATTTTTTGTAACAACCGCACCAGCTGCTACGAACGCCCATTTCCCAATCGTTACGCCACATACAATAGTTGCATTGGCTCCAATAGAAGCTCCGTACTTGATTGTTGTTTCATAATAATCGTCGCTCGTGTTGCGTGGAAAAGCCGAACGCGGTGTTTTGACGTTTGTAAAAACCATGCTTGGACCACAAAACACATAGTCCTCCAAAATCACCCCTTCATATAATGAAACGTTATTCTGGATTTTAACATGATTTCCTACTCGTGTATGATTCGCAACAAAGACATTTTGTCCAAGATTACATCCTTCACCAATTTCTGCTTTACCCATAACATGAGAGAAATGCCAAATCCGTGTTCCTTTTCCGACCTTGGCCCCTTCATCGACGTATGCTGACTCATGCTTGAAGAACTCGTCGCTCAATGCTATTCTCCTCCTTTTCAAGGAGTCTGGATGCTTGCTCCAAAATACGAACAACTTCCATTCCATTCTTTCCATCTGATAGAGGTAGTGCTCGGCTTTGTATGCAAGCAAGAAAATGTTCACATTCGTTTTTTAGCGGATTTTCCGTACCACCCTGGTAAACGATTTCCTCTCCGGTAGACCAGTTTTGTAAATCGCTTCCTACACCCTTTTTGTATAAGGTAACGATCTGTTTATCTTCTTCATATACCAGAAACCCTTCCGTTCCGGTAATAACCATTGATCTCTTCTGTATTGGCCAGAGCCAGGATGTACGTAAATGTGCTTGGATACCATTTGCAAAGTTCAAATGAAGATGCGTATCGTCTTCGACAGTCGGTTGAACGATGCTTTGGCCGTTTACTTGTATAGAAACAGGCTCTTTCCCAATTAAATACAAGAGAACAGCAATGTCATGGACACCGAAGCTCCACAGCACATTTTCCACGGAACGAACTCTTCCAAGCTTCATGCGCTCTTGATGAATGGAGCAAACTTTGCCGATTACATTTTGGTCTAGAAGCTCTTTCATTTTCTGAATAGCCGGTTGATACAGCAAAAGATGTCCGACCATTAGAATTCGATCTGTATTTTTGGCGACCTCAACCAGTGATTTAGCCTCTTTCATAGAAAGTGTCATAGGCTTTTCTACCAGTACATCTTTGCCAGCGAGCATCGCCTGTACCGCTAATGTATAATGAGTAGGCGCAGGAGTTGCAATCACAACCCCATTGGCTTCAACTGCAAGTCCTTCCTCAAGTGAAGAGAATATTGATACATCAGGATATTCCTTTATCAACTCTACATGTGAACTAACATTAGTTTCTACTACACCAGCAAGCGCACCTAGTTCGTAAAATGTTTTCACATGATTAATCCCCCAATGCCCTGCCCCTACAACTATAACTTTTTGCATTTCCTTACACTTCCCAACTTTTTTATAACCGGAAATAGTGGTTTTTATGTTCAATGGCCTGCATTGCATTTCGCGTATCAAACAACACTTCCGCATATTCTCCAATCAGCTTGTAATCATAATCGGAGTGATCCGTAGTTAAAACCACAATATCAGCAGAGCGTAGATTTTCTTCTGATACTTCTATTCCTTCGTAATCCGTACCTTTGTAACTAAAATGCGGAATTTTAGGGTCACTAAACACAACATGAGCACCTTTTTGCTTAAGTATCTCAATGATTTTTATTACTGGAGACTCCCTGTAATCATCAATATCTTTTTTATATGCGATCCCTAGCAAATATACTGTTGAACCATTAATCGGCTTGCAAAATTGGTTCAATATGCCGCCGATTCTTTCCACAACAAATTCTGGCATGCTATTGTTAATTTCCCCTGCGACTTCGATAAGCCGGGTGTGATAGTTGAATTCTCTTGCTTTCCATGTCAGGTACCAAGGATCTACCGGGATGCAGTGTCCTCCGAGACCTGGACCTGGATAGAAGGGCATAAAACCATAGGGTTTTGTGCTAGCCGCATCAATTACTTCCCAAATGTCTATGCCCATTCGATTGCATAGAATTGCCATCTCGTTTACTAGAGCAATGTTGATATTACGGAACGTATTCTCCAGAATTTTTTCCATCTCCGCTACTGCAGGGCTGGATACCTGGTGAACCTTCCCCTCTAAAACTTGTTCATAGAGCATGGCGGCAACTTGCGTGCAATCCTTTGTAATGCCTCCGACTACTTTTGGAGTATTTTTCGTATTATATACGCGGTTTCCTGGATCTACCCTTTCAGGTGAGTACGCCAAGTAAAAATCTACACCGCATTTTAAACCAGTTTCTTCGAGGATTGGTAAGACGATTTCCTCTGTCGTTCCTGGATATGTGGTGCTTTCCAGTACAACGAGCATTCCAGGGTGCATGTGCGCAGCTACTGCCTCAGCAGAAGCTTTAACATATGTAATGTCAGGCTGTTGGTATGAATCTAACGGAGTAGGCACGCAAATCGAAATGACATCCAGATCGCGAATGAAAGAGTAATCTGTCGTTGCGGTTATCATGCCTGTCTGGACCAATTCTCTTAATTCGTTTTCTACAACATCCCCAATATAATTGATGCCTTGATTGACCATATCTACTCTTTTTTGCTGAATGTCGAAACCAAATACGCGGTAACCTGCTTTCGCTTTTTCAACAGCCAACGGGAGACCTACATAGCCGAGACCAATGACGCCTAAAGATGCTTTTCGCAATTTTATTTTGTCTATTAAAATATCTGTTAAGTTATCTGTTAAAATCTCTGTGAAAGGAGACATACTCTATCACCCTTGTCGATCAAATTAGATTAACATTAAGTTCCTTTTAATATTCTCGCAGGGTTTCCCGCAACTACCGTTCTCGTTGCCACATCATCCAATACATTACTTCCCATACCAACTAAACAGTAGTCTTCCAATGTAAGATCACCTTTAATTTGGCTTCCCATTCCCAAATAGCAACTTCTCCCGACCGTGACCTCTCCAGCAATGCTTACATTTCCTGCAATAATTGTAAAATCGCCAATTTCCACTCCATGATTAACAGTGACGTGTGGAGAAACAATCACACAACAATTTAGGTGAGCACCTGGCCCAATAACAGAATACGGCATAATGAGGCAGCCTTTATCAATTCTTGCTAGTCGAGATACTACAGCACTTGGATGAATAATCGTTTCCAACTGGAATTGACCGATTCCAATTTTTGTAAATATCTCTTCCCTCTTGTAATAATTGTTCGGACTACCTAAAGCAAACACAAAAACTGAGTCTCTGAATTTGTTAGCTTCCGCTATCGGTCCTAAAATAGGAATCTCAAGTATACTCTTATTCCACTTTTCCTTGTCATCATCTAAGAAGCCTTGGCAAATGTATTCTTGTTTCCCAGAGAGGAAGTTAATAAGGTTAATTGTTTCTAACACTTCTATTCCAAGAGGACCTGCTCCGATAATAATAATTTTCTTCACCTAAGCACCTCTCGTAATGTGTGAGAAATATATGTGATCTCTTCTTCCGTTAATAAAGGATGTAATGGTAGGGCCAAGCCTTTTTCATAGAACAATTTAGCATTTGGAAACTGATTCAAGCCGAAGTGATATTTATCCTTATAGTAAGACATCATATGAATTGCTTGAGCGCCTAAATTGGCTTCAATTCCTTTTTCCGCTAGACATTTTATCACTTTTGCTCGCTCATGCTTAGAGTTTAGAACTATCATGAAAGTCTGCCAAGAGTGGCCATCTATCATTTCTGGTAGGCTAATATCCTCTACACTTTCAAGCTCTCTTTTATAAACTTTCACAAGCTGCTTTCTTCTCTCAAGGTTATACTGAAATCTTTGTAACTGAAGATTTCCCAAAACAGCTTGAAATTCTGTCAATCTATAATTGAATCCAGGGACTATAAAATCAATTGATCCATCTTCAAGCCTTTGGATTCCATGATTTCTAAGTATGTTTATTTTTTGATGAAGAGATTCACTTTTCGCAACGATAGCTCCACCTTCGCCCGTTGTGATAGACTTTCGTGGATGCCAAGAAAAGCATCCGATATCCCCTAAGCACCCTACGTGTTTGCCATTGCTAATTGTACCTAAAGCACATGCTGCGTCTTCAATAACATACAAATCATGCTCTTTAGCAATATTCATGATGATTTCCATATCTGCGGGTGCACCAAATTCATGAACTACTATAATTGCTTTTAATTTTTCTGGACCAGTCCAAGTCTTTATTGTGTCCTTTAACTGTTTGGGATCTATGTTAAAACTTCCACTTGTAACATCTACGAGAACTGGTCTTGCTCCCTGTAATTCGACAACATTTACGGTAGCTGGAAAAGTAAAGGATGGGGCAATAATAGCATCGCCTTGTCCCAATTCTAATGCAGCTAAGGCAAGATGCAACGCAGCAGTTCCACTGGAAACAACAGACACATAATTAGCCTGCATGTATGTCGCTAAATTTTGTTCGAATTCCTGGACTCGTCGCCCTTGGATAAGCATTCCAGATTGTAATACCTCAGTCATTGCATGAATTTCATCTGAACTAATATAGGGTTGTGTTAACCTTATCATCAGTAATTCCCCTTATAATAGTCTGCTGTGTATTGAATCCCTTCCTCTAGATCCACCTTTGCTTCGAAATCTAGCAGTTCTTTTGCTTTGTTTACTTTAGGTACACGAAGCTCGATATCTGCATGTTCTTGTTTTACAAATTGAATAGTTGATTTTGAATTCAAAACTCGAATAATCGTGTTTGCCAAACCATAAATCGTTGTAACTGCTCTTTCATTTCCAATATTAAACGACTCTCCTTTCGCTTTAGGAGAAGTCATGCATCTTAATATTCCTTCTACCATATCGTCTACATAGCACCATGCCCTAATTTGTGTCCCATCTCCGTGAATATACAATGTTTCATCTCTTAGAGCTCTGACAATAAAGTTGCGAATAGCCCCTTCGCCCACTTGTCCAGGTCCATAAATATTAAAAGGCCGGACCGTTACTGTTGGAAGGCCCTGTTCTTTATAATACGAATATGCCAAGTGCTCTTCCGCTAATTTACTAACTGCATATGTCCATCGTGCTTCGCCCACAGCTCCTAAAACAGTAGAACTTGTTTCTTCTGAGCGAAATGCAATTTGACCAAATACTTCACTTGTACTAAAACAAACGACACGCTTGCAAGTTAATAAAGTAGCCGCTGCTTCCAACACATTTGCTGATCCGATCATATTTACTTTCATTGTTGTGATTGGGCTTTTGATAACAGTATCAATTCCTGCAACTCCAGCAGCATGAATTACATACGTTGAGCCCTGTATGGATTGTTTCAATGCATCCAAATCCAGAACGTCACCCTTAATGACAGTAAGATTTGGATGATTATAAAAATCCTTTGATTCTAGCGCATTCCTAGCAAAATTATCGTAAACAATCACCTGGTTATTTTGAATCAGATTGCCGATTAACGTCGATCCTATGAATCCAGCCCCACCGGTTACAAAAATCGTTTCTCCTTGAATGTCATGAGAATACATGGTGTCCCCTCTTATCCTTCATTTAGATATAAATCTATTAACTCAGCACTCACCTTATTTAAATCATGATAAGTCTCTACATACTTTCTGCCACTCATTCCAAGTTCTTTTCGTAGTTCAAAGTCTTTCAACAGCATTTCTATTTTTTCAGTAATCGTTTCTGGATTGGCTGAGACAATCGGAAGTTCCTTAGGATAAAACTCTTTCATGAAATCAGCAATATAACAAATCACCGGTTTCCCCATAGCCATGGCCTCCAATGACAATAAACCATGACTTCCACCAAGTATTTGGTCCAGAATAATATCGGCATCCTGATAAATTTTCTTCGCTTCTTCGTGAGAGGTATTTTGAATCAATGTAAAATTAAAATCATACTTACTCTTTAAATTCTCAATTGCTTGCATGATGTATTTCGTACCCTTATATTCAGGTGAAGTCGGTGCATGCACAATTGTTGGCTTATTTTTTCTCGGTTCATATTCTTCTGCTGGTCGATAAACTGTTGTATCAATCGCTTGGCGAATAAAAGATACTTTCTTATAGTACCCTTTTACATATTCATACAGTTCCGCATCGGCAACAATGCAATGATCTATATGCTGTCCAAGATAAGATAGCAGTCTCTTTATTTGCTCTTCATCTTGGTCTTTTACTTTTATGAACGGATTCAACTTTGTTGCGATTGATTTCATACGTACATCTGATCCCCAATGATGCATGAACACTTTCTTCCCAGCCTGCTTTAATAGCAGCAAGTCTGAAAGATTAGGCAGCATCGAGGTTCCAAAGTGAAAATGAAAAACGTTGAAGTGTTGTACAGATTTTTCAAGGATTTCTAAAGTGCTTTTTTGTATTTCTTCGGTATCGTTAATCTTAGATAAATCCATCGTATAGTCACATTGATAACCAAGATAGCTCGGAGAAAAGTTCAAAGACCGTGCATACACGTTATTATTTTTCAGACCCGTTACCAAATGATTCATTTGATTTGCAATTTCCATTGTTCCATGCAACACAGATAAAGATGCCATACTGCCACTATTAACAAAGTCATGTTTTTCTGCATCTACCTCAATGGAGTGAATGATGCCTTCTTTTTGAACCCTTACATTTAATAGATTGGTTTTATATTTCAAAAATGGACTCATAACTGGGTAAACACTCGTGGCTTCACTAATATATTTTATAGCTACCTTCATATTGTTTGTTTCGATTGCTTGTTTATATAAATACATAAGTATAAAAAACTGTTCTTCTTCATTTTCAAGTGTCTTATAGATTAGACGAATTCGGTCCATCTGATAGTAAAATTGAATGCAGTTCAATCCATGTTCAATGTAGCCACTAAAAAGTTGGTCCTTATCAGGTCCTACTTCAGTATCGTCCTCTAGTGCCACAATAAGCAAAACATATGAAACGCATATATATATTCGATTCCCTTGATAATCGTCTTGTCTTAATTTGACTTCCGACAGCAATTTTCTAAGGGGAATTTTGCTTTCTGCATTTAGGTCAATCAACTCTTTAATGACTTTTCTTACTGTTGTACTCTTTAATTTTTTTAACTCTTGCCAAAAAGTCGTGCTATTTTGCATTAACGGTTCGAATACCTCTGCATAGAACAAAGGAATTTCGTTCATATCGTATTTGGCTAAAAATGCTTTAGCTTCTACCCACGCTTTATCTGTACTAGCTGCACGAACATTGTTAAATTGGTAATATCGCCCTTCACCTTCCTTGAAAGCGAGTGACAATTGAATTTGTTCCTCTTTATCTACGGTTTTGCGGTGTGTTTCTAAATCTGTAATAAATCTATTCTTAAACTCTTCTGGTAAAGAGTCATAGTATTCACGTAAACGAGTAAATTGTCTTCCATCTAGAAGTACTTTTGTATACAACCTGATTTTGGCTTCGTTATCAATAACTTTTTGTAGATGCTCTTCAGCTTTCACATAATCTTTCTGATTGTAGTGATAATGAGCGATTTTAAACAAAATCTCATACTTGGAATTATCATCCAATTTGTATAACTCAATTAATCCATTGTCTTCGAATCCATCTTCAGTAAATTTTTTATGGAGCTGCAAAAACTTAGTACGAGATTCGTAAGCCGCTTCTTCATCACGGAGCTTTTCGTGACAATATCCCAAATAATATTGAAGATCAATATAATTCTCGTTAATATTCAATCCTTCATAACATACCTCTCTTGCCTCTTCATACTTACCTAAAAGACAAGCCATTCTAACAAATTCATTAAATACATAAATGTATTTTGCTTGTGTATCAGTATCTTTTTCTTTTAATAAGGAATAAGCAACCTTCCCTTGATCATATGCCTTCTGTAAATCGTCATGCATGGAATACGTTCTACACAGTTGGAAGTGATAGTAGATGTTTTGTGGATCTTTCTTTAATTCATTAATAAGCAGGGTGCTTGTTCTTTGAAACTTTTTTTCCATCAATTCTGCATCTTCACTGTTATAACCGTAATGGTTTAAAAATACATCCGTGATAGATAAAATCGGCCCTTGAAATTGTGGTTGATTATGCACAGAACCTTGGTAACAGAAACCATTATTTCGAAACAGACGTTCTGATTTATTCACTATAAAAATACTATAGTCAGAAGAAATGAAATTTTTAACTTTAATTACAATGGTATTAAATTGAAGGAGTTCGGGTCGATCAAGCAATAAGCTCAGCTTCTCGGGATCTTGCAATTCTTCATCTGCATCAATGATGAATAGCCATTCCCCCGTTGCATAAGAGATAGAGATATTACGCATTTCAGAAAAGTTTCCGTTCCAAGCATGAAAGTAAACTTTTTGCGTATAACGCTGGGCAATTTCAACCGTTTTGTCAGTTGAACCTGTATCAACAACTACTAGTTCCACATCTGATCGGGCCATCAAAGGCTGCAAGCTGACTAAACATCTATCCAGGTTTTTTTCTTCGTCTTTTACGATCATGCAAATGCTGAGCTTAATTTTCTTATCCATCGTTAATCGTCCCACTCCAGAGGTCTAATAATGGTTGTAGTTCGTAATGTAATAGATCAGCAACATAGAGGTAATCGTTACTTTCCATCTGCTCAAGTACTTGAGTTAGTTTTTCATTTAGCTCTTCAATTGAAATAGCTGGATAGGTGGAGCTAATGTGAGGTAATGCTTCCAACAATGTATTTACATCCTCCAAGAAGAATAACAGTCGTTCATTACCTTCTTGATTTTCACCTTTTCTAAACATGTCGGCAATGGTCAAACATCTGTCTTTCAGATTGTTTATCAGTTCTTTTGAAGTACGTGCAAGCAAATAAATATTTTCCATTTTTCCTCCTAAAAGGTAGTAAAAGCCAACATCACGTTGGCTTTTACTATAAATATTCAAGACGTAAAATTAACGGAGAAGTTGCAGTACGCCTTGTGGTTGTTGGTTAGCTTGAGCCAGCATCGCTTGAGCAGCTTGCGTCAGAATGTTGTTCTTCGTGAAGCCCATCATTTCTTTCGCCATGTCTACATCGCGGATACGGGATTCAGCAGCGCTCAAGTTCTCAGAAGCTGCACCCAAGTTATTGATTGTGTGCTCCAAACGGTTTTGGAATGCACCCAATTTTGCACGTTGAGTCGATACATCTTCGATAGCTTTGTTAATAGCAGAGATGGATGCTTCAGCAGCGGAAGTCGTTTTTACAGAGATACCATCAATGTTCAATGCTTTAGCTCTCATGTCTTCAATGCTAACACGCATAGTTTGAGAAGAGTTAGCACCAATTTGGTAAGTCAAAGAAGAATCAGAAATGTCATTTACAGCAGCACGGGAAGTAACAGTTGCTTCCTTACCAATGCTCAAGGTAGACAAAGTCGCCAAGGAGAGTTTTACACCCAAAGTGGCTCCACCAATTGCAAACGAAGTAGCAGCAGCACCATTAATAATGGTAGATGCAGTTTTTCCTCTTTGATCAGTCCATTCAATTTTGAAGGAAGAAGTACCTTGTTTCTCGGAAATACGAATATTGTAAGAAGAGTCAGCTACTGTCGAAGCGCCACCAGCAGCTTTAACACTTTTGAAGACATCAGATGTTTTTTCATTAATTACAACGGTGCTAGCCTCAGTGTTAATACCGCTCTTAGCACCGTTCAACAGTTTTTGCGTGTTGAACTCAGTTGTGTTAGCAATACGATCAACTTCTTCGATCAATTGGTCGATCTCTTTTTGCAGTTCTGCACGGTCAGAGTCTGTGTTAGTATCGTTGGAAGATTGAACAGCCAGTTCACGCATACGTTGCAGAATGCTGTGAGTTTCAGTCAGCGCACCCTCAGCTGTTTGGATCAGGGAGATACCATCTTGGGAGTTCTTTTGAGCCATGTCCAAACCGCGGATTTGACCACGCATTTTTTCAGAGATTGCGAGACCCGCAGCATCGTCACCAGCACGGTTGATACGCAGACCGGAAGACAGTTTCTCCAAAGATTTAGCAGAGTTTGCTGTGTTTGCAGACAGAGCACGGTGAGTGTTCATTGCAGAAATGTTGTGATTAATACGCATGTGTTTTTCCTCCTTGATAATTAAGGCCACGTCCATGTGGCTCTTTTAATTAGGGATACCACCCAATCGCGCGCTTGTGTGATTTCCCTCTCACTATATATATCGGCTAAGCATGAGCAGCAGTTTAGCATTTTTATTACTAGAAATAAAAAAATCTGACGAAATTTGTAGGTTCGCCAGATTTATGAGTTAGCTTTTCTCTTCTATCCACTTTTTCATCGTCTCCCAGTCTACTTTGGACTGGGAGGCAAGCTCATTTTCTTCTTTGATTCCTATATATATCTCTTTGCGGTGAACACTGATTTCCCTTGGGGCACTAATTCCTAAACGTATCGCATCCCCATCTACTGATACTACTTTCACTTCGATTTGATCCCCGATCATAATCGACTCGCCCATTTTCCGAGACAATACCAACATCAATAATCACCTGCCCCTTTAACCGGTTTATCCTGCTATGTAAACAGGGGATGACGCAATGAGTATTTCTCTTCATTTAGAATAACCTGTTTGGCCATCCGATTATTACGGTTAATTACAATAGGTGCCTTCAGATTGATGGTTACCTGTCCTTTTTCCCGAAGCGTAATAATGTTGAAGACAGCAACGGATATCTCCTCTTCGTCCAAACGCAAAGCCGCTTTTGCATAATCTGGCAGATCAAATTGATAATCTGGTACAAAAACAAATGGATCTGCTAGCCAAAAGCCTATAGACTCATCTTCTGTCGACTGCATTTGAAAAAATGGTACATTTGCATCCTCTTTGCTAATTTGAAAAAATTGCATCTCGGGGAAACCCGGTAGCCCATCTTCAAAAAAAAACTTACCAACGGAGATATCTTGGATTCCTGACATTTACATGTCTCCTTTATTTATATCCTTTGATCCACGTGTAAGCCGGCAACTTCAATTTGCAAGCTATTCCAACGGAGTATATACGGTTCCACTTTGCCAGGCGTGTAGTTATGAATAGGCTTCTTAATCTCCGGATCCATTGTGGCTCCACGTTCCTGTACTTGAATATCAAGTGGTTGCAAGTCATATCGCATCTCGATTCCATCCCCAACCAAAGAACCTGCAGCTATGATCTCCGAATCTCTCGGCATTGATTCCTGTTCAGAAATTGCCACAACAGCATCCGTTTTATTTTCTATGGCTCTTAATTGGTCGCCTTCTTGACTAATGTTCGCAATCGCTTCCATAGCCATACGATATCCGTAGTCTGCATTATCTCGCGTTCGTCTGAGCGGTCCGCGCATATCGATATTTTCACGAGCTTCACTTGAATCTATCGTCAGTGAGCCCTTCGCTTGACGTATTTCGATAATCGCTGCCTCTTGGCGCAAATTAAGTTCTGCTTGTGGCTGTTGAATATCCTGCACTGGTCGATTAATATTCAACCCTAACTGAGCATACGTCTGTTGCATCTGAATCTGAGGAATACGCATCATCCATACGCTCCTTTCCCCAAAATACTATCGCAGAAAATCAAGCAAGGTAGGTTGGATGATTCTCGAACCAGCTCCCAGAGCTGCACGATGGACATTTTCTTGAGTTTTCAAGTTTGTAATCACTTCAGCAACATCAGCGTCTTCGTTGGTACTCATCAGCCCGCTCACATTGACTTCCTCGGTTGCCAAACGAGCGTGCACCAATTCAATCCGGTTTACTCGAGCTCCCAATGCCGCTCTTTCCGCCATTAAATTATCCATTTGAAAATCCATTTTTTCTAGCATATCATTCGCCGGAGCTCCTGTTGACAAGTTTGAAACAACAGCATCCAGAAGCTTGAATACGTTATCTCCATCGGCATCTTTCTTATTGAATATTGTCTGACCATTCACATTGATTGGAACGTAAACTTGTTTACTAACTTCCAACCGAATCTCCGATGTGTTTTGATTTACGAAATCTCCACCCTGATAAGGTGCAGTCAGAGTATCTGTTCCCGCAAATATGTAACGCCCACCAACCGTTGCGTTCGCAATGCTTCCAAGTTGGTTCTTCAACTGTTTAATCTCTTCTCCCATGGCGATCAACGAATCATCCGCCAAGCTAGCATCCCCGGACTGTACCAGAAGCTCCCGAACACGTTGCAATACATCGGTCGCTTGATCCATCGAATCATCTGACAGTTCCAGCCATGATTGGGCTTCTGTTGCGTTGCGTTGGTATTGATTATTCTCCATAAGCGACGAGCGATAGAGCATCCCCCTCGCTGCCACCACTGGATCGTCAGATGGCTTGGCGATTTTACGTCCAGAAGAAAGCTGCTCTTGATATTTATCCATGATGCCCATGGAGTTATTTAGATTTCTCATCATGTTATTATTGAGCATATTTTGCGTGACACGAATTGCCATATTCCTCACCTCTTCTTTTACCTACAGTAATTTTACAGTCCTACCCGTCCCATTCCGTTAATGATCTTGTCTAATACCTCATCACAGCTCGTCATTGCACGTGCAGCAGCACTATAGGCATGCTGGTATTTTACTAGATCAGACATTTCTTCATCGATCGACACACCTGAAACCGATTGTCTCTGAGTATCAACTTGCCCTAACAACAATTCTGAATTCTTTTCCATACGTTGAGCTTCTTGACTATCTACACCTAGTTGAGCGATTGCATAACGGTAAAAGTCATCTAATGTAGTAGTTTCCGGCTGAGTAGCTGAGCCAATGGAAAGAGAAAGGGACTTGTATTTAATACCTGCAATAGCCAATGCATTGGAACCATCACCTTGGAATGAAGTTCCCGCTGACGCTCCTGTCGTTTCGACTGATGCCGCAGCAAGCGAATTTAGACTTGCCATAATGGCTGGATTTACTTGTAATTTAGCAGAGCTCGTAGGATACGTTTTTGTATTTGGATCTGCTTTTACAGCGTCAGCATCTACAAAAAACGGCAAATCTGCAAGAGGCCCACCAGGATTTGTTTTTCTGTTTTCAATATCATTTAGGTTCATACCCTTGCGATGCAAATCGTTTATTTCTTTTGTCATATTCACCGCAAGAATATTTAACCGGTCAAGCATATTTGCAACTGGTCCACTTATTTTTGATTGACCAGTGATAGGATCGACTACCGGTAGCCCGCGTGCTTCCATCGTACCCAACAGTCCGCCAGATTGCGGTACAAAAGCTTCGCCACCAAGTGTCACATCAAATAGGTTTGTCGTTGGATTCCTCACTACCCCCATAGCAACAGCTTGTGAACCATTGACTAGTTCCCTTCCATCAACAGTTACATTAATCATCCCGCTTCCAGCATCAGTAACTCTTACATTAACCAGCTTACCTAACTTGTCTAACAACAAATCACGTTGATCGTACAAATCATTAGGCTGGTAACCATGCGGCACCAAGTCTCCAATTTGTTTATTCAAATTAGCTATTTGATTTGATATTGAGTTAATATCTATGACTTTTGTAGAGACCACATTATCCAAATCTGTCTGCAAATCAGTCAGAGAAGTAGTAAGTGCCGTAAATGTCTCTGCAACCGCAACAGCCCTTTGTCTTACTACTGCACGTGCAGACAGGCTCTCTGGCTCTTTGGATAAATCTTGCCAGGACTTCCACAATTCATCCATAACCTTTTGCAAGCCCGTATCTGAAGGTTCATTCATGATTCCTTCAATTTTACCCAAAGCATCTCTTTGAGCTTCCCAATAACCAAAATCCTTATTTTGGTTACGGAATTGCAGGTCCAGATAGTTTTCTCTCATTCGTTGGATACCAACGACATTCACACCTGTCCCTAATAATCCCGCTTCGATATTTGTTTGTAATCCTACATAAGGCAAGCCCGTCGTAGCCTGCATATTCACGCGCTGGCGACTGTACCCTTCCGTATTCGCATTGGAGATATTGTGTCCCGTTGTATTTAGCGCGGACTGTTGAGCGAACAAGCCGCGTTTGCTGACTTCAATTCCATGAAAAGTAGAGCGCATTTCGACACCTCTTTACGCTTTTTTGTTAAAAAAAGTTCGATTAGCCTGACGATACGTATCCGAGGTCGGCCTTCCGTAAATGTAGTCGTCCTCGGGCGTATCTGTGATCAGGTCGAGCGTCATGTTTACAAAAGAAAGGGATTGCTCCAGTAACTGCTGATTCAGGTCGTTAGCATCGCGCAGTTCGGTCACAATCCGGCTTAGCTCATTACGACAGGAGGTGAGTCGCATCTTCTCTTCCGCACTGGTCGTCAACTTGATCAATTCAGCCAGTGTGCCTTCTTGCAGCGCAAAGCCCTTCTGTGCTGTCAGTTCTTTTACGACTTGCTGGCGGGCTGCTTCAGCTTCTGTGACGCCCTTGATCAGTTTTTGCTCCTGGCGTGTAATGGCTACCAGTTCATCCACATTCCCTTTTACCAGCACTTCTTTCTTGTGCATGGCTAAGGTGTACAAGGCTTTGTGCAACTGGATCAAGTTGTCGAGCAGATCGTAGAGTCTATTCATTCCTTGCTTCTCCTCATCTTCCATCGAAAACTATTTAAAGAGGCTGTTCAAAAAACCTCTTTAGATCTGCGGTTACAGCTTTTTCCAAAAGGACAGGAGCTTATCAGCGATCCGCTCACTTGAGACGTGATATTTTCCTTCCTCCACTTGCTTCTTCAACTGCTCCACTTTTTCCCGACGTTGTGGAGAGTTGACATCTTCTACTTGCTTTTGCATTTCCAGCGCTTCTGTGGAAATGTTCACTTCATCCTTGCCCATCGGGATTTTGCCGCTTTTGCCTACCTGGTTGTTGCCTGTCTTGTTGTAAGCATTGATCATCCCGACACGGTTAGGTTCATTAATCCGCATCTGATTACCATCCTCTCATACCAACGGTCTTTTCATAGAAAAAACCGATGACACCTCTTAGTAGTATCATCGGCAATTTCATGATGTACGATTAGTTTTTTTGCATAAAACTATTCGTCACTATTCTGCTTTCTTCGATAAGCCGCTTGGGCTAGTTGGGCTCGTTGGAATTCCTCCAACCTCTGTTCTACCTCGGTTTCTTGCGTGATTTCGTGCTTCAAGCCTTTTAGACAAGATTCGCATATGTTGCCTGCCCGAATCAAAAAACCGCAGCGTTCACATGGATAGCCAAGGTTGGGATTGCCAGCAACCGAAATGCGCCCTTCTTTGATGAACTTCGTGATTTGCTTCACGCTCACGCCGGTGGCTTCGCTTACCTGGTGAATATTCGATCCGCGATTTTCGCGCTTACGCAAAAACTGGGCGCATGTCTCATATTCTTGTTCCACTTCTTTATAACATTTGGGGCAAATGTCACGGACTGCTTGTACAAATACAGCATCACACCGCGAGCAGTTTGCCAACTTGCCCATAGACATATCGGACAACCCCTTTTCCGTTCAGAAAGTTCATACGGTTCCATATCCGTTGTATGCCTACATCATAGCTTAATTTTTCCAAACTGGCTATCGGTATATTGTCAAGGAATATATTTCACAGCTTGGCCCCAAATGTTCTCTGATTGTCCTCGCGCACGAACGCAGCGTGGCACCAGTTGTATAGATGTCATCGATGAGCAAGACTGTAGAGGCAGACGGTATACTCTGCTCACCCCACGCAAAAGCTTCACGCATGCTTTCTTGTCGGGACACACGCCCCCTCTGTTTGCTTAGCTTCGGGGTGTCCTTCGTTCGACGCAGCAAAGATCTCACGGGAATCTTGATCGCTGCTCCTAAATGGCGAGCCAGCAAGTCAACCTGATTGAAGCCGCGTTCCCGCAATCGTTGTGGATGTAGGGGGACCGTCGTGATACAGGTAAACCCCATAGACCTGTAATAACGCTGAACCGTAACGGCGAGAAGCGTACCGTAGTATGAAGCTAACCTTTCATCACCGCGATATTTGAACAATCCGAGCAAATCCTTCTCTCCCTTTTCATAGCGAAGCAAACTCCGATTTGCCACCAAAATCTGACCATCTTCTCCATGAACACAATCCCTGCATAACCCTTCACTGCCGATACTAGCCTGCCACTTCCTATCACGCCCGCACCGCTGGCAAATATCATGCCCAATCAACGGCAAAGCATCAAGGCAGACTCCACACACCACAATCCCTTTTAACATCCGGTAGATGACCGGATAGCTCATCTGATCCGATAGCTGTCGCGCTTTTTCTCGAGCGACCGTTTCCTTTTGAAGAGCAATGATACGTCCACCACAACGGACACACATCCCACTGCTCATGAAAGGCCTCTTTGTTCCGCGAGCCTTTGAGCCAAGTTGTTCATCTGTGAAATCTGTCTGACAGCCCGCTTTGGAGAAGTAGCGCGTTCTGCTTGCAAGAATAGAACCCTACCCGTCGTATCATCGAGTGACCGCCCCACTCTCCCTGCTATTTGCACCAAAGATGCCTCGTCAAAAACGGGTGCCTCCGCACCTACCACTACTACATCACTCTTCGGTATAGTCACACCCCGCTCCAGAATCGTAGTCGTCACCATGACGGTATAACGTTTTCCTCGAAACGCGAGTACCTTTTCCTCCCGCATAGGGTCTGCCGCATGGACACCGGCCATCTCCCCTGCATGAGCAGGAAGCCACTTTTGAAGAAACGATAGCACTCTGTCAATTTCATCAACTCGCGGGACAAAAACAAAAACTTGTCGGTCTTCATTCAGAGAAGTACTTACCGCTTCTATTAACGATGCCACGATTTGTTTTTTCTGAACGCGCTTATGTAAGCGCTGTACCGTGAGAATCTTGGGGACTGGCAGCGCAGCACCATGATAGCGCCCGGGCAACAGAACATGCGTATCAGAGAAGAGCGGTATCGCGCCAGACGAGCCTAGGGTTGAGCGCCCTTTCCTAACGAGCCTTTTTTGTAAATATCCCGGAGGTGTCGCGCTTAAATAGAGGAGCTTCCCATTCGTTTTCACCGCTCTGGATAGAGCTCGATACAAAATAGGATCATTATGGTAAGGGAACGCGTCGGCCTCGTCGAGAACCACCAGCAAAAAACGCCGATGGTAGCGCATGACCTGATGCGTGGTCGCAATCGTGATGTCACTCTCTTCCCACTTCTCCGCGCTCGAACCGTGGACGGCGATCACTTTAGCCCCTGGAAAGACTCGCTGAATCCGCGGAGCCAGCTCCAGCACGACGTCTTTTCGAGGTGTCGCAATCAAAACGCGACCGCCAGCAGCAAGTGCCTCTGTAACAGAAGGGAATAACAACTCTGTTTTGCCCGCTCCACAAATAGCCAATCATGAATACTAAAATTAGCATAAATATGCCTCGGTCATATAAACCGAGGCATTTACCGTATATTTTACGTTCTTTCATTGTTGGTATCGATCCGTTAAGGTTTCCGCATATTAATAGGAAGATTTACAACTTAGGTTCAGGCTTTTTAAGGATATAAATATGGTCAAAATATGGTCATAACGAGAGTCCTAGAGATTGTGTTCTAGGGCTTTCTTTTTTACTCTACCTTAATCCAACCTTGCCCATTGCTTCGTGTTTCCTAACGCATGAATGACTGACGACTCGCAAAATTTTTCCTAATTCGTGGTTGGTACTTTCTTCTTATGTACTTATTTTGTATACCGTTACCAAAGAATCGACTTTCCCCTGTAGAAATGACAGCAGCAACAGAAACTTTCAAACCGAGATCAATTCCTCATGATATTTTTTACTATTAGATTACCCGGTTCACCAGACATTATTTGATTAAGCTGAGTTGTTCCATTACACATCTTTTTCTATTTGGTACTTATCTTCAATCATCGTTATTATTTCTTTATGGTACCAACTCAACAAATTAGCAGTTACTGTAAGTGATCCACTTAATGCAGCATGAAGTAAAGCAGTATCATCTTCAACTCCACTTTTCTTCGCTCTCGCTAATATGTCAGGCAATTGGTTAACCGTCGTTTCTAACAAACTACTTAATTTTAATTGTAGCTTTTTATCGAAATCCATTTTATCAAAATCCATTACTTCCTCCCTTAATAAAATGAAGATTTCTCCCTATATAAATTAATGTCTTTATCCGCTTTTCTAGCTTTTTTAAAGTGTTTTGTAATACTCAATTACTAATTGAAAAGTGGTTGGGTACGGCTTACCTGATTGTTTTATAGCCATCATGTCTGCTAGCATTTCTCTAGATCTGTTATTAAGTAATATCACAAAATTTCTTCGTTTATTCTGATTTAACATATGCATTGTCTTATCTGGCAAAGTAATGTTGGTAATTTGGGCTTCTTTTAGTTGAATATTACTGTTTGCCAATATAACTTTTCCAGATTCATCAATAATTATCATATCTACCATTGTAGAATAAGGTAATGGAGCTAAAGTAAGCATGCTTGGCTGTGTATTTGATAATAATCTTCCCTCATTTAAAACCAGTTTTATTTTGTTATTAGTATGATCGTACCATTTAGGAACAGGGAAATAACTAATTTCTTTTTTATTCAACAAAGTACTATTAATATTCATCTGGCTATTAACCATACTTTGTGGTATTTCTTCATCATTTTTCAAAACTAAATATCTTAACAATCCTAAATTAGCCCCATTGTAAAAATCAGGGTTTTCATGCTTTAAAGGAAAAATCGTTAACTCTTCTTCTCCTTGAGGACTCCACTTAATTTCAACAGGCAAAACTATTGTGGAATTTTCAGGATAGGTGATGTTTAATGAAGAGTACCACTCAACATCGTTTTCTAAACGTACTAAAGCACTGTTATTCCCTTGCAAAGCAATAAATGTAACCTTATTTGATTTATCAGTGGTATCAATTACGTATTTACCTTTTATTATTGTTGAATTGTCATCATTTATATAATATCTAAAAGATTCGTCATCAGACAAAGAGTATTCTTTTTCCAATTCGCTAACCAACTCAAATGAGTGCGAAGAAGTATATTCGGATGTAGAAAATTCAGATGCGCGAGACAACAAAAAGTGCTGATCTTTATGTACAGTAGCTTCTTCTGGTAGTACAATTCTAGATTTTACATCGCTATTGTACTCCTGATTAATTGCGGATTTCTCAAGAATAATTACACTTGCCATTAATGCTGTGAATAAAAGAAAACCAAAAAACAATAATTTAGCCCTATTCTGGTTGATCATAACTTAAAATCACTCCATACTTGTCATTCTAACGTTTAGGGTGAAATGGTACACCCTAAACGTTAGAAATTCATTACCTGTCTTATCTCACCATCAGTACATCTGAAGTTCTTCTCTCGTATAACGACATTTCATACGCCGCTGTATGGAGTGAAATTCCCCTATACGTCCCCGGATCAGCATTATGTTTGCCAGCAATGGACTTAGCTGTACCGTATCCAACTGCCATATCTTCATCACCCTGATCTATTAATTCGCCTTCTTCCTCCTTGAAAATGTCTTTCCACAGAGATGCTGTTGCTGAGGTTACGACCGTCAACTTTTCACCATAAGTTGAAGCAGTAGTATACACATAGCGACCACCTTCAGTTTTTATAGTTGTATTTCCTTTTGCAATATCAGTAAATCTTAAACCTGTTGCTGACGCTTTATTAGACACCTTGTTAGATTGGGAGAAATCATCTGTGCTAGAAGGTAAATTTGTGGAATAAGTGATCGTAGGAGAATAGCTCTCAAGTAATGCTTGATTTTTCTCGATTGCGTTCTGAATTGCTTCAGTTGCTGAATTTTGTTCACTAGATGCGTATGCAAATTGGTTTGCGCTAAGCCCGATTAATAGAGTAGCACCTAGTAAGAGTTTTGGCATTTTAGTTCCCATTATTTCACTACCTTTTCCATTTATAGTATTTTCAAAACAAGTAGAATATATCACTATTTAGAAAATTTTTCAAATAGATACAGTCCTTTTTGTTTCAAAATGCAGCGGAACTACGTTGTAGTCTTGCAGTACATTTTCAATGGTACGACAATCCCTCGATAACTCTTTGATCATTACATCCCTCTTGTCTTGAATAAAGGAGTGTTTATGTATGAAGCTGCAAGAGAAGTAACTCGGGGAGAGCATCTATTTTAAGGGTGGAATTATATCACAGTATGCAGGATTTTAGTTGCTTACAAATATCGGAAAGGAAACTATTACCATTTGCCCACTCGTGTGTTATCATAAAAAAAAATAAAAACGATAAATTTTTTTAGGGGGCTCCTATGTTCACAGAAATCGGAGAATTACTCCATGCCTACCGACAACGGAAAAATATATCGTGGAGTGAGCTTGCAGAGCGTACAGATATTAGCAAGGCAGCACTTTCCAAGATCGAGTCAGGGGAAACAAAGCGACCAGGGTTTTCCCAATGGAAAAAGATTGCAAGTACTCTCGAAATTCCGTATGTCGATGTAATCACCTCGTATCTAGGCACCACGGAAAGACCTGCGACACTTCAAATACTCCTGAAAGAGGCGATTGAGCTTAATTACCCGCCAGTGGTTCAACAGGTGGCTTTAAAGCTACTGGAAACGCCGAAAATGGACACTTTTCTAGCGCTGGATCACCTTTTACAGGCGACAAACGACGCGAAGGATCGAGCCGTTATACTGGCCTTGCACGAGGTGATTATTGATTACGCGAGGAAGCACGGCGTCCCTTTATATCTCGGAAAGAGCCTCTATGATCGCTACATGCTCGAAAGGGACGACTTTTCGCGGTTTGAGGAAACCTACCGCAGAGGAAAGGAATTGCTGCACTACACCGATCTGCTACTGCCGATTGACCGCATTACCTTTTACTATCGTATAGGGACACACGCGTATATCTTAGGCTACTACGGGGAGAGTATCGAATTTTGCGGGAAAGGGATTCGCGAAGACGGTACGGACAATAAGCCCAAAGCCTCGGCCTTCATTTCAATTGTCAATTCATACTTGAGTCTGGGCGATCTGATCCTAGCCGAGCTGTATCTAAAAGAGTATGAAAAGAGCGAATACGCAGACTATCGAAAGAATCATCTGCGAGCGCTTCTGCACGCGAAACAGGGACAGCACGAGGATGCAATGAGACTCTACGAACAGTGTCTCGCAGAAGCAGGGAAGGACAGCCGCGTGACCATTGTCAGCGATCTTTTAGAAGTCTACTTAGAGAGTGGAAATGATGCCCTAATAAAAGAGCTGATCGACTCTGAAAATCAGTTTTTACCTTCGGACATCCTCGCTCACCCGTACCGGATCAAACAGGCTGCGCGATACTACAAGCGCAAAGGGGTATGTCAGCTCGCAATTGGACACGTTGAGGACGGGTTCGAGAGCCTTCTGCAAAGTATCAGCTACTACCGACAGCTAGGGGCGTCCGACAAAGTTATAGAGGGCGTGGGACTCTTCCTAAAACATCATCGGCTGCAACAAAGGGCTTTTTCTTTCGAAAACATGGAAATAATTGAGAGGTTCTGCCATAATGAGGGCATAAAGGAATAGGAGGTGCTGCTCGTGAAAAAGAAGCTACTCATACTCGCGTTTGCTTTCCTCGTCACAGCAATTCCGTCAATGTCACTAAGTCAACCGGAACACCTAGTCATATGGTATGGGGCCGAACCGGACTGGTAGTTGTCGCAAAACACTGCTTGAATCCATTTAATAGGGGAGGTACAGACTGTGAAAAAATGGTTGTCTGGACTTGCAGCTTTTGTCCTTCTATTCACCTTTGTTAGCGTCCCGCAAAACGCTGAACCAGATTGGAAAAGAGCCATCATTACCACCGCAGACCCCGACTGGTAGAAGCTAAGTTTTAGGGGGAGTGTAATAGTATGAAAAAAATGGCCACGTTTGCCCTCGCGAGTATCGGTGCGCTGCTGCTTATTGGAAATAGCGCGTCGGCTGCGATCACTCGCGCTGAGTCGTATGTCGCCATCAGCAAGTCGAGCGACGAAGAGGCGAAAAAGGAAGCCATAGCCTTCGATAATCTACTCACTCAAAGAGCTAACAAGATCGCTGCCGACATTGGCATAGACTTGTCTGGATACGCGCGAATTGAAAAAGTTGACGTTTGGAACATGGACAAAGACCTATTTAAACAGGTCAAAGAACTGACTAGTAATCTTTCAGTGGGCGATAAAATGCCTCAAATCCATCTGCACGAGTCCGGCAATAGTCTGTATGTACTGAGACAGTACGCGGATGGAACGAACACGGCTGTAGAGTTCGTACTGGAAAACGGCAAGTGGGAAAAGCAGTAGTATAGGTATTAGTAAAGAAACCCGTCCCCTCAAAACAGGGACGGGTTTTTACTAGCTAGCTAAAATAAATCGACGAATACTGGTGAGCGTAGCATGCCGCTCTTTGTCCAGTTCCACATTTTGACGCGTGCTTTTATTTGCGGCTGCACGTAAACGAAATCGCGATCCTCACCAGTGACAATGGACTTTGCAACACCGTAAAACGCCTGCTTGTGAGTAGGTGGCACGCCAAGTTTAATCACGCCTGCTGGTCGACCATTATAGTGTGCAAGCCAG
The DNA here is from genome assembly GCF_900637055.1 of Brevibacillus brevis. NCBI lineage: Bacteria > Bacillati > Bacillota > Bacilli > Caryophanales > Paenibacillaceae > Brevibacillus > Brevibacillus brevis. Next base: position 331,925 of record NZ_LR134338.1, on the reverse strand, counting down.
CAGAAGTCTCCCTTACGCCAGCCAGCAATATGGACGTCTGCATAGCAGTAGTTGATGATCTTAATGAAATCGTCTGTCCGTTTATCCGAATGGTATCGTCCATCCTTACGCTTTGCGACTATACCCTCCATGTTTCGAGCAACAATTGCATCCCATAAGTCCTCGCCTTGACCGTCAATGTATGCGATTTTGCTCATGGTTGGGGTATCCAGTATCGCTCGGTCCAGGACGGCTTTGCGCTCCATTAGAGTCAGTCCTCTAAGGTCAGCTCCATCATAATGTAGGATATCGAACACGACGTAAGATATCAGCAACCGCGATTTCTTCGACTGGAATCTCTTCATTGTCTGCTCGAAGTCAGGGATTCCTGTGTCTGGGTCCATGACCGCTAATTCGCCGTCCAGGATGATATCAGGTCCATCTGTTATGAGTTCGGGGTACTTCGATGTTACATCGTTATTGTGACGCGTAAATAGGCGTGTAACTCCGTTACTTCGCGTCAGAATCAATCTATGACCATCAATCTTTGGTTCGAAGACGTATCGTCCGTCCGAAAATGGTTTTTTCGCTGGCTCAGTCCATTGTGCGAACCTTAATGCGAGATCGTTGGCTTACGACTACTACATTGACACGTAGAAAGGGGACTTTTCATGCCTCGAACATTAGATAGTTACATCTCACGTGCGGAGAAAGTTACTCCCCTGTCTCCGCAAATTTCTTTATACGGGCTCCGATTTCATCACGCACTCTTTGAAACTCCGGCCATTCTTTCCCTGCCGGATCGTCAAATCCCCAATGGACGCGTTTTACATGTGGGGGTGTGGTTGGGCAAATGGAATCTGCATGGCTGCATAATGTTACGACGAGATCCGCATTGTTCAATATATCAGGATCAATGACATCAGATGTTTGACTGGAAATGTCTATGCCAACTTCTTTCATCGCTTGAATGGCATTTGGATTGACACCATGTGCTTCAATCCCAGCGGAAAAGACATTCCAAGTCTCGCCTAAGTTCTTCTTTCCCCATGCTTCTGCCATTTGACTACGGCAGGAATTTCCTGTGCATAAAAAGTAGATGGTTTTTTTGTTGATCATGATGCTCTCCTTTTTTGCTTCATTTACATGATGAGTCGGCATAATATTTGCGCTTGAACCATAACGCTACATTTACCAATGCAATCATAACCGGTACTTCAACAAGAGGACCGATGACGGCTGCAAAGGCGGCACCTGAGTGAATTCCAAACACACCGACTGCCACTGCGATCGCTAGTTCAAAATTATTACTGCCTGCCGTAAAAGCGAGGGTCGTAGTAACGGGATAATTTGCACCTATCTTCTTCCCCATGTAGAAAGAAATAAAGAACATGAGGATGAAGTAGATGAGAAGTGGAATCGCGATTCGCACGACATCTAGTGGTACACTTACGATGTTTTGTCCTTGTGTTGAGAACATAACAATAATGGTAAAGAGTAAGGCAATCAGTGTCATAGGACTTATTTTCGGAATGAATACTTTCTCATACCACTGCCGGCCTTTTACTTTTACGAGAGAATAGCGCGTAAGCACCCCTGCAAGAAAAGGAATCCCCAGGTAAATAAACACCGATGTTGCAACTTCCGCCATTGTGATGCTAATGACAGCCCCCTGCATGCCAATCCATTCCGGAATGAGGGTGACAAAAACATAAGCGTATAGCGAAAAGAAGAGCATCTGAAACACAGAATTGAATGCCACAAGGCCAGCAGCGTATTCTGTATCTCCTTTTGCTAGGTCATTCCACACAATGACCATGGCAATACAGCGTGCCAGGCCAATCATAATCAAACCAACCATATACTCTGGCTTATCTGGCAGGAAAACGATGGCCAACAAAAACATCAAAACCGGGCCAATCACCCAGTTTTGAATAAGGGATAACAAAAGAACCTTTCGGTCTTTAAATACACGCCCCATCTCTTCATAACGAACCTTTGCTAAAGGGGGATACATCATCACGATTAAGCCGATCGCGAGAGGTATGGATGTTGTACCAATCTGTAGGCTATTTAAGCCACTTGTAAAAGCTGGAACGTAAGTTCCTACAGTAATCCCAATAACCATGGCAAGGAAGATCCAGAGAGTCAGGAAGCGATCTAAAAATGATAGTTGTTTCATGGTCCTATTCGTCCTAACAGCAAGAGCTGCTTACTTCAGTAGTGGATTCTGTGCAGCAGGATGTGGATTGAATTTTATGAACTTCACTATCGGCCTTTGTGTAAAAGAACTCCCATTCGTTACCGTCGGGATCAGTAACCCAAAATTTGTCCTGAACGGCATAGCAACAAGTCGTATCCATCTCGTCACGTGCGAAAAAGTCTTCCTTTTCTAGCCTTTCCTTGTGAGCTTCGATATCTTCTGTACTTTCAACCTGGAATCCGAAGTGATTCACTTGATTTCCGCTAACGGTGTCCCGAACATTTAATGTAAAGTTAAGCCCTGGGTTCTCCAATAAGAACTTCGCATAATCTGTCTTTACCTTTACCGGCTCTATTCCAAACACTTTTTGATAGAAATCAATCGATTTCTCTAAATTCGTGACGTTAATCCCAACGTGAACATACTTCATTTTCGTGTTCCTCCCTAAATTTTAATAAAGTTAATCAAAAAAAATTGATATAAGGTTTAAAAAAAATTAGCAGCAGCTTCCTTTACCTGTTTTCCTGAAAATACAACAAAGCTCTTCCGATAACAGGTGGTTGACTTCCACATCATTTAGATCGTAGTAACTCCATGTGCCTTTTGTCTCTTTCGTGATTAGGTTGGCCTCTAATAAGATCTTGAGATGATACGATAACTTAGATTGCGGCATATCAAATACTTCCGTTAGATCACAGACACAGGTTTTACCTCTCTGGCAGAGCTCATACATGATTTCTAATCGTTTTTGATCAGCAAGAGCTTTGAATTTTTTCTCATATTGTTCTAGCTGCGGCTTCAAGTCGTTCATCGAAGATAACCTCATTTATCAATTTTTTTTGATGAACTTATTATATGTCCAATTTCCAAGATGATGCAATAGGTAAATCAATTTTTTTTGATTAACAAGAGAAAAAGGGACTCATTTTCTGTGTTTTTAAAAGCACCTGTCATTGCTTAAAAACACAGAAAACGAGTCAAAAACCAAGAATATTCGAGTGGATTGTTGCTCAAAATCCTTTCGGATTTTTGGCTAAGCACTACACTACATTGGGTATATAAAATCCATATAGCATCACCACTATAATTGTATCAATACAACAAGAGACATGCGCTGGTAATTACTTCGTCCGCTGCTTGGCGTCGTACAGATAATTGTTTAGCCGTACCTGGCATTCAGCTTTTAAATGCGAAACATTATAGAGGCATTCTTCTTGTCGACCACGGACAGTCACAACTACAGAGTATAAAAAACCATCAGTTGTCCTTTGGATATGAATTTTGCCACCCATCCTCCCAAACTGGCTCCGATATTCGTGGTGTTTCCGCTCTGCCCACATTGATACTGTATCGAACATTGGGTGGTATGACATTTTGAGCTGATCTTGATTAAGACTTTCTGCATCAAAGGCGATAGCCTTAAAAAGCATGCCATACAATATCGTTTCGTGTAGTATCTCTCGCCATTGGTCAGGCTGAATCATTGTCTAATACACCCGCTCTACCTGTAGCATATTTTCAATGGGCACCCACCACACACCGTCAACCCGAACAAGCTTTATCTTGTTCTTATCCCGGTCGATGTCCTTGACTACGCCCCATTCCCTACGGATATAGTCCTCATGCCAACTAACATTGATTGCATAGTCTTTGCGCACAGAATCATAAACGATGACGTTCATTTCTGCCAAGGCGTCTGAATCAACCGGTGGTAACGGGGTCATGACTTCCTCATAGTGATGTTCATACAGTAACGTCATTTGCAGTCTCCTCCACTAGTCCAGCCTCAATTAAGTCCCGAAGAATGTCAGGAGCGCAACCTGGGCTAACGCCTGTATGGATTTTGCTAATTGTTTTGAGGTGCTTGGAAGTTAAAACCGGAACATCTTGGAGTTGACCTTCAATCACTGCTTGGATTGTCTCCATGTTAATCACCCACCACCGAACGTTTGTTCCTATTTTGTGACGGGCGATGAAAAAAGAAAAGCCCCACTTTTTAGTGGAGCAATGCCGTGCTAGTCTCACCTGGTCCGAATTGTAATGTTTTTTCCCAGCCATCTGGCGGCCCGTGTAATTGCCAACCAGAACCACCGTCGAAGTTCAATCCCCAATTAGGGCCTGTTGTTTTCATCCCCCAACTAGGACCATTATCCAGCTTTACTACTTCCCGTTCAAGACCTGTAGTTGCCATGATGCCGTAACCTGGGCCGTCATCAAACCGCATTGATTCCCATCCACCACCGTCATGCAATCTCATTTCGGACCAATTTGGTGCTGTGCCTCTCAGGATATGATATGCCATCTTCTCACTCTCCTTTTCTTCTACTAATCATACAATTTTCCCAGAAAATGTAAAACGGGTCCATTGGGGGGAACTTACAAATGAAAAAGACCCTTGTCGCAAAGGGTCTAACTAGACCTAACTACTCTTTTACGCTTTCGTCAGTGTCAGTTGCTGCTTTATTTTTCTGCTTTTCAAGATACTGTTGATGTTTTTCCTCAGTAACATCCCAGCAAAAAGCCTTCTTACCTACTTGGTGGGCAAACAATTTTTGCCCGTTTCTCAATGTAATAAATGGTCTGCAAATTTGCATCTCACAACACCCCTGTTTGGTTTTTGGTTAAAAACCTTGCAAGAGGGGCATCCTGATGGTACATTTAACTTAACATTCGCCAAAATGTTGTTAAACGTAGCGACTTCCATCATAGATTAAGTCGTTACTCGACAGTGGGCCCTCTGCAAGGGCTTATTTTTTTTGTCATTGCAAGCCTCACCCTTTCCTTTTGTTTTCAATTTCAAAATTGAAGTGATCCGTTTTTTTAGGGGATACTCCCCCTAGAAAAGACTCCGGTATACATACTGTCTTCCGCCGCCCTCAGAAAGCTGAACTTCCTCTCTACTTACCAATCTCATGTTATAAAGATCTGATAATTGAGTACTGGCAAGGTTTAGTTTCTTGTCCATAGATTCTGAGATTTCACGAGCATTTGTTTCCTTGGCTTCGTATACAAATCCAAGGACGTCCTTCAGGGCTTTTCCCAAGTAACCTAATATCGCAAATGACGAGTTTTCTTTAGCTATGACTGCTACCTTTGCATCCTCTAATGAAATATGGATATTGTAGGCATGGTCATACTCATCTTCAGGACTTAGGTTGTCAAGAAAAAGATACTTGTCGTGATCTTTTGAGTTCTCCTTAAGCCATTTAATTACCTTGGCTATTAGCTCGTCTGTACCTGAACCATTAATGGATTCAATAGGAGAGAGATCATAGTAAAATACACTGCCTTTTGGAGCTTCTTCAATACTAGCCATAATTCTGCTTTTTGTCGCCTGTAATGAAGGTCTGTTTAACCAGTTGTTTTTCTCAACCTCACCCAAAAGCTCGATTGGTTTCATTGAAAATCACCTTCCTAACGATTTCAAAAGTAGTTTTGAAACCTAAATTAAATCTACCAATAGTTTTAGAATATGTCAAATGATATTTTATATACGCAATTCGATATGAAAAAAAGTTCCCCAAAAATATTTACCAGAGTACATTAACTCTAAATTTTCAGGATAAATTTGGTAGGTACTGTCATGCGTCCTTAGATAAAATGCCGCATTGTACGAATTATTGAATGTTGTTCTTTTTACGTCCATTAACCCCCTGCCACGATCACCGTCAATATAACGAGATGCCCTGGTCATTACGGCCTGCCTAATTACCTCGTGCTTTCTTTGGTTTGGCAAATATTCATGTAATGATCGATAAATCCCTATGCCATTATCTCCAATTGTTATCTCAACTGTCCCTCTTGTCGGATAATATTGAATGCTTGCATATGCATTCCATTCGCCATGTTCCACTGCATTGCTAGCTAGCTCAGTAACAATCCTGATGATGTCAGAAATTCTGATCCCTTCGTAAGAACCGTTCCCAAGAATATTCCTTATTGCGATACAAATTTTATCAACTTCATCTGCACTATTTAATTTTTGAATCTCAAGTAATTTGTTAGTGGTATCTTTCCGATTGCGATTGTAGTAATAATGCATATCAATCTTTTTTTCGAAAGAATTCCTCACCTCACTCGGACAATACTTAAAAAAATCCATGCGTTCCATATAACTAATTACGTTAAGTTCTTTGGGAATTGTAACGTCCAAATAAAAGAAGCGTTCTAATGTATCCAATGCCGATAGTAATCCAATGCACCCTAGCGAAGAAATCATAGTTAGTTCACTAAGATCAATTGTCACTGTTTCTGCACTTTCTGTTATGTCATAAACTTCACTGGATAAATCCAACAAGTAGTGCACATTATCTATGTTTTTTAGTCTACCACTATAAGCCAATACGTTCACACGATCACCATCTGGGCTTCTAATTTTCCCATTATGGTAACATTTTTTAACAATTACAAAAACCCCCCCAATTTTTTAGGGGGGCTTCTGAAATTCATTCTTTTATGACGTGCTTACGCAAATACTTATACATTCGTTTAACCAATCCAGTCCACGCGTTTTTTCCACCGATCAAGGCAAAGCCCGCTCTAATCCGTGCTGGCAAACGGTCATAACGATCAATGACGGCCTGTTCTTTCTGCTCAAGGTATTTATAGATGCCAGGGAAGTGACTCTCCACCTCTGCAATATAGCCCATAATCCTTGGGAACAGATCGGCTGACATTAACAACACCACCAGCATAAGTAGAGTGATCAAAGCACCCCACTCCTGCCAGAAAAACATTGCTTGTTCGCTCATGTTGCGACACATCCTTTCGATAGCTTCACGGTATATGATGCTTGATCCCATTCCACTTGTAAGCCAAGCGCAGTAGCAAGCTCACGAGCAGGAGCATAGGCTGAACCGGATACAATCGTCTCGTCTAAGTCCTTGCCGTTTACACGCACATCTTGGGTCGCCGCGATCCACTCCACTTTTCCGCCAGCAACATTTGCTACCGCTCTGACAGGTAGCATGGACACACCATCCTTTAGGAAACCAGTCACCGATAACAACGAACCATTCAGGCTAATAGCAACCGGTACTTGCTGTGGTTTGTCCCGCTTTTCCACAGGCTTCTGTAAATACTGTGAATAATCCGACCGAAACTTCCCCATCGGGAATGCAGGGCAGTTTTTCCACGCATATCCGGGGTACTCCTGGTGACCAAGCACCTGTTTCATTGTTGGTATTTGCACCTGTAGGTGTTGGATTAGACGATTTGCCGCCTCAAGCTGCGCAGGTGTCGGTTTCTGTGTTCGGAAATCCCCCACAAGGCAAATGCCTAGTGCATGACGGTTGCTATTGCCCACGTGGTAGGAAATTGTTTCTGGATCGTTACACCAGTAAATAACGCCGTCCTTTTGAATCACAAAATGATAGGCAATGCCCGGCCATCCGTTAGTGCCCACATGATATCTCGCAAATGCTTCCGGTGATCCGCTTTTTGTAGCTGAATGATGCATGGCTGCCGATCGGATGTCAGTCAGCTTACGCCGTCCATACCTTAGTGTTTTGTGGCGTGGTAAAGAGGCACGTACGTCCATCACGCGCGCGCCTGATATTGTCATATTCATAATTATTTGTACTCCTTTCTCGCAGCTCGTTCTGCTTTCGTTTTAATCTCTGATCCCACCAATTTTTCAACCGACCTTGGCATAGGCCAGCCTGCGCGATGTGCATTGGCTGTCAGGCTTGTCCAAGTGTGGTAGATAAGACCGAATGTGACGCCATAGAACAAAAACCCAGGGGTGCCCATAACACGATCTAAGAGATTGGCTAAGGCTGGTAGAGCAAAGAGGAACATTGTGCGTGGGATTCTAGACAACCCATAATCAGATGAGTAGGATTGGTCTTTTTTGGCTGCGGAAATACCTGTGATCCAATCCAAGACAATCATGAAAAAGAGCACAATCAGGATGTCTTGGCGGTTCGTTCCGTATAGATAGTAAAAAACGGGCGACATGATTGCACCCGCTGTTGTCGCCCAAGCGTTTGCTGGGGTTGCTACGTTTTCTAGGCTTTGAAGAAATTTCATCAACTCATCTTCTCCTAACCCCCACGGGGCAAAAATTAAAGGAGCCGCAGCAGCAGCTCCCCATCAAAAACACTATTTGGTTCCTTACATCCCACAACTGTCCAGCCATTCACTGAACGTCACGGTATCAATGTCAGCTCTCCGAGAATAGGCGTAATCAACAACCTGTTTGAAGAAATCCACATTGTATTCAAGATTGTCCGCGGCTGTTCCGCTCACGATCTTATGAAACAAGAACAGGCAAACACCGCCAAGGTAAGCAGCCTCATCGATAAATCCATTCAGCTTGTCTGGCACGGCCGTATAATCAGCACGCTGAATCTTTACAAGGCGCTTATCTGGAGGTGGTTGAGTAACAGTGTCATCCATGACGATGCGTCCTGCTCTCCTCGATTGCATAGCTAGTAACACCCTGTTGTCATAGGAGCCGAATGGATATGCGACGATGTTTGAGGCTCGCGAAAATCCATTTGCATTGAGCCATGCTTCTCCCAATGAAATCTCTTGCTCGATGAGCATAGGGTTGCCCAAGGTCGCCAAATCAAGATGGTTTTCCGTATGGTTTGCCAAGTCCCAGCCATAACTATAAATTTCCTTAAGCTGCGCCATCGTGACATAGTGAGGGGTTCCCACACGGGTAGGAATGACTGCGATCACGCCAGGCATAGAATACTTACGCATATACTTGAACGCTTCCGTATATTGCGAGTCCCAGCCATCATCGAACATGAAGATGACCTTCCCGCGTTGCGATTCATCACGAATGATCGGATCAAAAGTAACGGATGCCGTTTTGCCCTCATACGCCAGCACGCGGATTTGCATAGACACAATTTCGCGAGTAAGACTCCCCACTCCCCTAACTACGAGCTTATTAACGTCGATAATGTGTTCGTTCCAACCTGCGGACAACCGCCAGAAACGGATTGAATAGGTAAGGTAATCCGTGAATGTTGAGTCATGGGAAAAGTAAAACTGTATGTCATACATATCCGTATGGTTATCGAGATAAAAACGGATTTTTAATGTTTTTGCACCTCTTAGATTGAATAGGCAACCACGGCGGGCGGCGACATCAGTACCTGCCGACATCATACGAAGTTTGCCATCCGGGAATGTTACCGTGCCAGTGCCATATGCTTTATACCATGCTGAACTGTCTGAGCACGGCTCAACAATCTGTCCCTTTTTAAAGGAGCGTTGCAACTTTGCTAGGCTTTCAATATTCTTCCTATTCCTGCTGATTGACCATGCCATGATCACCACCGCCCTTTTGAGCATTTTTCAACTTCTCATTCTCTTCTCGAAGGGCTTCCAGTTCTTTTTGCAGAGCCTCTTCCTGCTGTCGCTCTTCCTCTCCTGCTGGCGTATAAACCCACTCCCCTAACGATCCATCAGGATTACGCTTTCGGTATCTCATGCTTTAATCGCCCCCGATAAACTCGTTGCAGCCGCTGTTGAGTTTGCGTCATTACTGGACAACGTCAATTTCAAATGGAGTTGGGCGTTGCCAGTCGCATACGTTCCAATGAACTCTGTTTCCACGATCCCTGTGATAACAGGGGCAGACGTCTTGGTCATGGCCTTATAGGATTCGGCAGCGCCAGCCGCCACGATAGAAAGAGCTCCGTCCACATTCAAATCTCCTGTTTCATGCTGGAGCCAAGCTAGGACTTCTTTGGCTGTGGTTGATTGAGGAGATAGCTTGTAGCGAGCATGGGAAGTTTTGAGTCGTGTTTTCGTCACCGATCGGGTCAGGGAAAACGTGAGGACTGTCGTTGCTCCCAATGAATCTGCTGCTGTTATGACAAGACTGTTCGATCCATTAACCATCTGCTTTGGTGTGACGGTTATCGTCCACGCGCCACCGCTGATCGATATGGGTACATCTGCACCGCCGTTTAGACGATACTTCATGGATACTGCTTGTCCGTCTGGATCGGAAACCGTGCCGTTTATCGTAATGGGGGAATCATCCGACAAGTTATCATTGTTCGCCACAAATGTGTGTGTAAGAGTTGGCGGGCGATTCAGCATAACGGTAAACGTACGTTCTGCAATGATCGAGGTTCCGCCCTTATTGTCCTCTGACCACACTTCTAGTAAATGGGTTGCTCCCTCATCCAGTAGCCCAGAAACGGCTGTCGTACCATCCTTCAATGCTCCCCCTGTCAATGTCAATGTCTTGTTAAAGGCTAACGGATTTACCCCATCGACTGAGCCTTGGGCAATCCGATAATTCGTCCCTTTGTTTACACGTACATAGACAGAAACGATATCACCAGGATCGGTGTCCAATGTGGTGCCCGTGACCATATAAGTGTTGCCTACAGACAATTTCATTCCGTTTGCTGGAGCAGAGAGTGTCAGCGTCTGACCAAAGTTGTCTTCATAAGTAACAGTTACGGTATATGCATAGTAGTAGGTAAAGTAAGTTTGAGAAGGACCATAGACTGTACCGGAATAGCTTTGTGAGTAATTGTAAACCCGTGTGTCCGGCTTTGAAACCTGTCCAGAATAGTTCCCTGTTGCAGAAGCTGTATACAAATACCTGCCGTCCCCATAGTAATAGCGTTGGCAAGATCCAACAGACGTCCCAGTCCGTTGCAAAACCCCTGAATACCCTTCACCGTCTGAATAAGATACAGAAGCTGGTAGATTCGCTAATGCACCGCTTTGCGCCTGAGAACAATCTACCGCACGTTCATGAGAAGCTGATCGAGTATCAGATGCTGTTTTTTGACCAGGAGGACTACCACTCACGACATAAGAGGTCGAACTTCCTGACTTGGACAATGTTCCGCTATATGTACCATCGTTATAACTGATGGTGGACGAAAAACTGTCTGTACTGCTGGTACGAGTATCTGACACCGTTTTGGATGCGGTACTACTTGAGGTGGTATACCGGGTATACGAGCCGTCGCTGACATTGATCGTCACTTCGTTGCCATTGACGGAGTGTGTAACCTTACCGGTGTTGACCGTAACAGAAACAACACGTTTCAAATTGGGAATGGTTATCTTTTGTGACCGGCTTTGTGATGTAGATTCGGGGAAGTTAACAACGGTTGATTTGCTCGCCATCCAACCGCCTCCTTTCTTACGTTACGGCTATTTTCACACTATACGTATCAATTGACCCTCGTCGCATTCGTTTGGCTGCCGTATCGATCTCAACTGTTGACCGTGCCAGTATGGCGTTTTCGGTATAGGTAGATGTAGGAGCTGTATTTAGCGTAATTACCCGTGTCGACGTGTTGATTGCGGTGATAATTCGTTCTTCTTGATTGGCAACAGACGCTAGGGTAACTTCTTGTCCAACCGTGAAGCCTACAACAGACGCGACAGTAACATTGGTTCCTGATACGGACTGGATCGATGTTTTCGTTTTGTCTAAGGCAATGACCGCATCTTGGATGCCGTCAAACGTATCGACAAAAATCCCATTATTTCCGGCAGTCCTATCTCCCGTCGTGATCTTGGCGTGCAGGTGAAGAATACGATTTTCCATCCTGATGACAATGTCATCGAGTCCCTTGATACCTTCTTCCATGTGATTCATGCGCCTTGCGGTGAAACGGGTGCCATCTTGGATCGTTTCACCTGTTTCTGTATTCACAAGCCTGTCTACCCAAAATTGTCGTTCGTAAGGCATCTCACACACTCCTCACTTCAAAAGGAATCTCGAACAGTAGCAAAGCACCTGTTTCGTGCGAGGAGATACTTGCATCAGAGGAAATCATTGCGGCTCCGCTTGCATCGACCAGTTTCGCCTCTGTAATAGTACCTGCTGCGTCAGTTGCGTCCAAATAAACGTACAGCTCCACAACCGTCTTATTCGCACTTGTCATGTGTTTGGTCTGTGTGATTGGATGAATGACAGACTTCCCATCAACGGTAATGATGGCATTGTTGAGTTTTGCGCTCACCGTATTGCGAATGAATTCGAGGAAAGCTGGCTCCACTTTAATTGCCATTTGATCACCCCTTCCCGTATGCCCGAAACGGAGAAGTTGTTTTTATGGTCACTTGGGTAAAAGGCTCAAATGAATCTTCAAACACTTCGCCTTCTTTGACCGTAAACGTGTAGTTGTTAATCGTAAATGTCAGATCATTCGTTCCGTCATTCTTAATGACAAAGCCATACATAGGCTCGTTGAAAATATGATCTGTGTCAGCGGAGCCGCTAATAGGCTCTTTCGCAGATAAGCCGCGAAGTTGCACAAACATAGCTCCTTTGTTACCCTGAATCTCCTGAAATTCATCCCTTGTGGCATTAAAGTATTGCGGGATTGGTAGCAGTCCACCATCTCGTAATATGTGTTTGGTGCCGATAGGCATGAGACTCCCTCCTTTATTTATTCCGCTGCTGTAAACATGGGCATGCCTGGGGCAACAAAGATTGGTAAGCTCGGGGCATTGACAACGATTTCGGCTGGATAAAACGTATTGCACACGAAATAATCGATGTCAAAATTCTTGGCTGAAATTTCTACACAGATCGTGCTCGCAATAATTTTGAAAACAATATCATCCAGCCAAGAGCTTTTACGTTTTACTCCTTCCACCAGACGGCGGAACTTTGCCAGATCCCCCGGCTCAAAAATCAACTGTTCTGTCTCAATTCGAAAATGATGCGGTTCTCCTCCATATTCGAACCATTCACGGACCGATGAATTTTTGAACACAATAGATGCGACCTGCTCGATTGCCCAGGGCGTGCCCTTATATCGATGCGCTCCAATTGCTGTTTTGACGAGCTCTCTCCGACTTTCAAGGGATAACGTTGAATCATAGAAATCAACGTGCAATTGGTGGGCTAAAATGTCCACAACCTCTGAATCTAGTTCATCGATCCGAGCGAATATCAGGACCAGTTTCATATCAGAGGAAATGTCCTGCATTTCCTTTGTAATCGCTGCGGCCAATGCTCGAATCTGCTTGTCTTCTTTTATGGATGGTGGAAGGATGTCCGAGAGCTTTGCGTTGTAGATATCAACCACTTTCCAACCCTCCATACACCACATTGACCGTGTGTTCTTTGGCTACTTGCGATTCGGTTAGCGTGGTAAAAACTGGACTTGTCACAGATACCCGTTTAGCTCCCGCCTTTTTCATTTGAAAAACCAGCTCGGATGGATCAATGTCACGGCCAAGTTTAGCTCTTTGCCACAGTTGATAATCAGTGACAGCTTGATTCACTTTGGCTTGTATCGCTGTAACAGCACTTTCCTTGTCTGTATCAATCCAGTAAGTGGCCTCAATGTTGTATGTTTTTTGAGTCGGGGCCAAAACAAAAACTTGGTCGGTGAGTGGCCGAATTTTTCTATCATTGCAAACTGTAGCGACTTGATCGAGGATTGTCTGATCAGGTATCTCGCCTGTTTTGAGCAGAGGTCGAATTTCTACTACTCCAGCCCTTGGGCTTGATACATTCACGTCCCCGAGAAGGGTACTGGCGGACTTTGCCCAAAACTCGTAAGCTCCAGATGGTCCAGCTACGGAAAAACTCTCTGGTGCTTGCCGGATTCGTTCTGCATATGAATCGTCGTCCTCTTCATCTGCCCCGCCGCCCGATTCTGTGACATTGGAAACCGATTGGACAAATGGCAAAGGGTCAACCAATTGGGTCAGCTTCCCCACTGGATACCCATTGCCAATCACACCCACGGAAACACATTCCGCTTTGACCTCTACTTTCGTTTCCCCGCTTGAGACTGTGACGTCCACTGTTGTTGCAAAAAATACGTTGTCCCCTGCTGTGACCCGTGTCCCTTTTGGGATCGTCTGAGATACTGGTGTCGATAAGGTAAAACGAACCGTAGTCTTAGCCTTTGTAGCCCGTATTCTTACTACGTTAAGCAAGATACCAATTTGGTCCAGGTACTTACCTCTCGCATATTTAAGCAGGTTCTGTTTGGCAGAGTCATCGATAATGACTCTTTGCTGTATAAAAAAAGGCACGATGCTCTTGATAAAGAGTCGTACCGGATCGGCTGGTGCAAGTGGTTTTTTGTATTCTTGTTCATAGTTTGCGATCAGATCCACTTCGATCTGTTCGGGCGATTTATTGGCGAATGATACATCTGGTAAAAAATCAAACCTAGACACCTTTTATCGCCACCTTTACCACAGGTTTTAACATCCCGTTTTCATCACCTTTATACGTAACTTCCTGGACCTCTGCGCGGGGTTCATATTGTTGGATTTTTTCAATGAGTCGTGCCGAAGTGATTGCCATATAAGCATTCACAGGAGCATCAATGTTTGGGTCCCAACCAAATGATCGGTACATCGGAGATGTATGAATCATGCTCAGCATGATGGTCCTCACGTTTTGGATCACTTCTGTTTCTCCGGTCGCGCCGAAAATAATCTCTTTAAAATCACTGGTAATCGTTACGATTTGAGCCATTAGCTTCCCGCCTTTTTCGGATACTCCTTGAGACGCAGCTCAACATGAACAGATAGTAAACGACCACGACCGTCATAGTTTTTGTGTTGTTCGCTGACCGACTCGGTAATCCATTGGCTGATTGAAACAGGTTTGTTTCCGATGACCAATAAATCCCTTTGGCCCGTATCCCTTTTGATCCGCAATGTTTTCAGTTCCGCTTCTGGATCAACCCCGAGCGAGGCTTTCAACTGAATGGAAAGACTAATTTCTTCAAGCCCCGGACCAACGAATTCCGGAATCGGTTTGTCTCGATGGATGTCATGGGTTACCCACCGGCTCGAACCGTTTCTTGTCAGTTCATCAAAAGTACGAACACGCTGGGAAGATACTTCAAAAATCACTTCTCCAAGACTTCCGATGACCGCCATTCTGGTTCACCTCGCTGTGTCGTTTGGTTGTATGTGATAACGGCGTTATTGAAGACGATTTTCCCGGGATGTAAAAAATCGATGGTCAGCGTATGCGTTTCTCGATCATAGTCGATGAATGTCCCATCACCAAAACGGATGTGGCGTTTATTTTTGTTCTTGATTGGCACCGGGTCCTCTTGATTGTACGTCGATCCGAGGATAATCCCATCCGCATTCCCTGTCGGTAAAAATAGGCACCATACCTGTTCGTTCACATCCGGTAGCCAGTAATCTTTTAACAAAAAAGAACCTCGAGAAAGGATGTCCATGTTGTAGGACACCACATCCTCGCGATCCCCGAAGACGACCCTTGCTGTCGCATCCCTCTCGTCCACGCTCGATACAATGCCGACACGTAATATGTTTTTCATATCCATTACCACCCCAATACCTTTCTGCATGCAAGCGAAGTTTCGTAGCCATTCCCGCTATAAGCATGGACAGCTTGGGTAATGATGTATTTCCCGCTCACAGCCCCAAAATTGTTCAGCATAAACGTCATACCGGCTACCAGGTTTACGTCTCCCATCAAGGTAATGCTTGCCGTGTTCTGCTCCTTATTCGCTTGGCGCAGCGCACTTTTGGCTTTTCGTTCTGCCTGACGTCTATCCTTTACGCGCTCATTGATATACAGCGTACGACCCGTTTTGGGAGCGTTGGGGGGCATAAAGGTGTGGTGGATCTTCTTTTTCCCCTTTGGACTGTGATAGTTCACAACCGCGCGATTATAGAGTCCTGTCGTGGTCACATGTGCCGAAAAGCCTTTGATCTTGGACGTTGCGTAATTGAGCGAAAAAGCTGGAGGTTTCTCCTCGTATTTGGCTTCATCAAATAAACTGATCTGTTTGCCGGTCAGCTTAACAGCAATGCCAGCATCATCGCACAGGCGCATGAGGAAACCAAGATCGGTTTCCTCTGTTTGTTCAATCCGATCATAGTCCTCGTCTTCTGCATCAAAGAGAAGTTTGAGGCCATTCTTGCCTGCAATATCTTTTGCGATCACAGACAAACGCGTTTTCTCCCATGCACGGTATTTTCGTTGTGCCCGGATCGTTGATGCATCTGGCACAGACACGCCTTGGATACTGACCGCATTGGGTGGACTTGTTAGGCTGATCTCATTGATCTCGAAATACCCGCAATCTAAGGCATCCGTTTTCCCGTCATCGATCCAGTTTTCTCGGATGATTTTTGCCTTTAGGCTTGCATACAATTCTGGCATCCATGCTGCCCACCAAAGGCGTTCCCGATCCGCTAGGTTGATAGATAGGGTATCCGCCGTGCCAGAGAGATTGTCGGTGTACTCAAACGAGGTGAGGTACGGCTGGAGGTCATTCGAAATATTCTTGTTGTCATAGTGAAGTTCAAAATGGACTCGTCTTGGCTGTGCCACCTGTCATCAGTCCCTCTTCCAAGGAGGCAGATTTGATGTATCCTGCGTCGTGACATTGCCAATGTCGGGAACAACGAGGACGATTCCAGATGAAAAGATTACCGTCTCACGATGCTTTACATTGGCTTCCATTAACTGTGGCATGAAATACTCACTGCCCATTGTTTTAAATGCGATCCAGTCCCACATGTCGCCTGCATTCGTTGTATATGTTCCAGCCATCAGGAAAACTTCACCGCCCTCTCATTCCTCATGAACCGCTGCATATTCGCCTTGAATTCATGATAGGAGTCTCGGAGCATCGACTCGTTTTCCGCCCGGTTTCCGCCTGAAAGGTTTGGTGAGAACTGAAAAACAAGTGTTTGATTCCCGTTGCGTGACGACAACGCCTGATTCGCTCTCGACCATAGATTGGAGTCGAGATTACGATTCTGTTGGGCAGTCAATACACGTTCCCCTTTATGAAGCTCCGCTCTGTATCCATCGAACGGGACATAAGATAATCCGTTTGCATGGGAACCATTTACCCAATCCCACGCTTTTTCGTACCATGCAGGTTCCAGCCCTGCTGTCATGGTTGCGTTTGGCCCGCCATAAACAGGCGTAGTGGTCGGATCTTGACCAGCAGCCCTCATGCTCTCTATTCGGGCTTCCAGTTTGCTAAAGGGAGTCTCCAGCTTGTTTTCTCCCCACATTCCATCCCAAATGCCTTGAATGATCGATTTGCCGACATCATATCCTACGTCTTGGGCAATTGGAATGAGAGGTAAAGCTGCCGCTTTGATCAACTCACCGAGCTTCGATGCCATTTCATAAGTGACACGTTGCGTGGCTTCACTCCCGCCTGAGCTCCACCATTTGTTGAACGTCTCGTATGCATCCGCTACGATAAACTCGATTTTCCCCCAAACATCCAACTTCTTATATTCAGGATTATTGAAAATCGTCTGTAGCTTAGTAGATACAAACTGGACGGACTTCGTAACAGTTCGTCCCATTTCCGCAAAAGCATCTGACCCTAGCTTCGCCAAATCTTGAAACGCTTCTGTTTTGGTCAAGTTGTCGATTTCTTTTAGCGTTGGTTTCAAAGCGTCTAACGCTTCTACCCCCATTTTCGTCCATGTCAGTTGAAGCTTTTCCACGAGCTGTTCATACATAACAAGACCAGTTGTATCCACATCACTCAACAGCTTGGCATCGATGTTCTGTTTATCTAGCAGCTCATTCATGCCCTTGATAATGCCGTCAATTCCTGATTTGGCAAACTTCTTGATGTCTGACCTTGGCATGTTAAAACGCTCAACGATAGACTGAGTATCGCCAATCAATAACTCGTTGAGAGCGATAGCCGCCCCCTGCATCCCCTGTTGTTTATTGAGCGTCCCTAGCTTCTCGGATATATCTAGTAATGCTTGGACTTGCCGCAGGTCTTTCGTTTTAAACAAAAACGCCTGGCCAGATTCAAAGAAGTCCGTCATCCCGAAACGGGATTCAATGGCACGCTTCTCCATCCAGTTGAACAACTGATCAGCTTTCTTTTGGTCCCGGAGCAATGATTGAATGACTTCGATGTTGTATTCTCGATCAGCCGCTTTGCTCACGCTATCCATCATCAAGTCAAAAGCAGATTTCGCAGTCTTTGCTCCGACAGCAATCCCAGCCAGACCAACCCCAACCGTACCAAGATACCCACCAACAGGTATCAAAGCAGCCCCTGCCAACGCAATTTCCCCTATGGAGACTCCCGCAGCAAGTGCGTTTGCCTCCATGGTTTGAAGTTGGCGAGAATAAGCGTTCAGATTGTTTGATTCACTTCTCATTTCTCGATTGAGCTCTGATACACTCTTCTTAAACTTATCGACCTGTGCGGTCGCTCTTTTTTGGACGCTGGTAAAACGCTGGAGGTCGTTTTGCAGCTTCTGGCTTTCCCGTCTGTACACCTCTTCGCTGATCGCGCCACTTCGGTATTTCCGCTCCAAAGCCGCAAGACCGCTCTTGGTTTTCGCTATCGCGGCCGACATTTTCGAGTGCAAGGTGGTCATGGATTGCAGTTTGCCATTTGCCTTCTCAATAGATGCCTGATATTCGCTGATTTTTTTTCGCATATCCTGCATACGGCGGGAAGCGTTATCGAACGCGCTGGTGAACGATCTGTTCATTTTCCCAGACATCTTGATTGTGAATTCATACAGTTTCCTACCCATCCATTTCGCCTCCCTCCGTCATTTCCATGGCTGCTGATACCCATTCATTTAAATCGTTCAAAGTCATGCCAAGGAAAAACTCCATGGTGGTATGCGTGTTCCTCGCCATATTGAGTACGAGTTTCCGTAACTCTCTTATTCCTCCGTCTTCTCTATCTCCTCCATCTCCTTCAAATCCATACCGAGCAAAAAAGCATGTGCCGCTGTTACTGCTCGAAAAAAATCCCGTGCCCCCAATCTTAATAGATCATGGTAGAGGACTCCGCAAGCTTTTGCGGCAAGCACCGCCCGGAAAGTCGAAGATTGCATGTCATTCGGGGAAAATCCGCTAATCTGGCGGGCCTCATCGGTAGCATTAATAACATCCGCGCCTGTCAGTTTATCGAAATCGAACGTGAGGGAGGTTATCTCCTTATCGTCTACCCTCAATGGTTTTTCTAATGGCAGTGGCAATTTCATTTTTGCAAAACTCCCTTCTATAGTCCAAGCGCCCGACGCGTATCCGCTAACTGATCCTTGCCGTTCACTCGATAGATGTAATTTAATTTGTCGAGCTCCAAGATGTTTTTTCCGTCCAATTCTATTTTGATATACGTAATTTCCATTTCTGTACTGCTATCTGTTGTTGCGTTCTTTTCTAGCTTTCCTAGTTCTCCACTGGTGGTGTGCCCTTGAACGACGATCCGTAGGGCACGGGTAATCAGACGACCAGAGCTACGATCATGTTCTTGTAGAGCTCCACGGCAATCTAGCCGATGAGCACCCAGCTCCAGAAAGTCAAACATTCTATCTGTGATCGAATGCCAATTCAGGGTGATTTTTTGAGAGCCGAAGGACCCGACAGAAGATTCAAAGCTCCCAAATACCCCAGCTCCTTTGACTTCCTCTGTAGCAAAAGAAAAGGATGGCAATTGGATATCTGCCACCCCCACGAGGTCTGTTGTACCGTTTTTGTATATCATGTAATCCTTAAGGCGATCAGGAATTGATTTGTTTGCCATTGTTTATTCACCTGCCTTGTATGATTAGGCTGCAAAGAGATTTTGAAGATAGGCCACATCAAATTCAAGTTTGAACTCGATGTTTTCAGCCGGTACGGGAGCAGCAAGGAACAACCGATAAGAAACTTTTCCGTCCAGCAGCGATGTGACCGGATTATCCGCTGCTCTAAATTCTACACGCCCGCCGAGTATGGAACCTTGCGCTGTCAGTCCATTCAACCAGATGTTTGTTGAGTCCACAACCGTGTCAATCAGCCTTCTGTTTGTTGGATCGTCCACCACTTGCCAATGGGTCAAGATAAGCGTGTTTCCGATCCAGTTGAACATCTGACGGACGGGAATGAATCTGTCCTTCACATCTGTATGGGCTGGATAGACAGACGTGTTATTTCCCCACATCTTCCATCCACCGACGAAATTGATTGCCGTGACAATCCCCTCACCATTAAGATAGGCTGCTTGATCTACGCCGAGGTTGATTTCCGTATCAGCTTCATTTACGACAGCGTTCGCTTGAATGTTTTTGTTGGAAGGCGATACATAGGGAACGTTGCCGTTTTCAGCCATGACTTTGCTATTCAACGCTGCAAATTGCGTAGACAAATGATAAATCTCGTCGCCCAATTTCGCTTTCAAATAGCAGGCCACTAGGTGTGGGTCACTGAAATTGTTGTTGTTTTTCCATGCTGGTGCTTCTGTGTAAACGCCAGCTCCTGTTGAAGATGAATCGATATCGGCAATCGCCATTGCCTTGAACAAACTATTAATGCCTACTGATTTTGCTTTCATGACTGCCGCAACGGCTGGCTTTTTCGAGTGTTTCGGGACGACAATTTGCCCAGGTACAAGTCGATACAACGGAAAAATCTTGTTGATCAACTCTAGTCCTGTCACCTTGCCTGTTCCTGAATCGATTCCACCAATGATTTGTGCTTCTGTTACGGTGGAAGGCGTGAGTTTATCGTAGGATACAGTCAATGAGGTTTGGTTCGCCGGAATATCCCCACCATCCACGCGAGAAATTACAGGATGCCCTAATCCATTGAATACAACTGTATAGTCCTTATTTCGCACCAAAGCATTACCCGCACCAGTGAGTTTTACGATCAGGGTCGACAGTAGCACGCCGTCAACAGCAATTGTGTATTTACCTGATGAGAGAGTAATCGCGCTGTCCGCCACGTTCTCCTTGTGGATGGAAGGATCAAGCACGTTGACAAATACAGCAGGCGCAACGTTAAAAAGCTGAAATTGAGCTTTGATAGCCTCGCATAGTGTATAGTCGTTCCAGTCGGAATGGTATCCAAGGGCCTTTACCGCTTCCTCATAGCTGTAGGCCAGTACCGGCTTATTCACATATGCGGATGGATTGTCTGTCAAATGGATAGGAGCCGTACCGAAATAGACGGGCAATCCGGCTGCAGCTTCAACAGGCGAAAGGACACTCGTACCACTTTCTGAGATAGATACCTGGTGTTTATATGCCACTATTCTTCAACTCTCTTTCCTGCGGCGTAATCAGCGGTCTGCTGGAAAAAGACACTCTCCGGGGTTCCATGATCTCTGATCGCCGCTTCTGCTTGGGACAGCTTTTCTACAGGCACAAACATTTTCTTGATGACTGGACACGCTTCGATGTGCTTGCTTAGATGTTGTGGAATTCCGTCTGTAAATAGTGCGTATCGATGCAGAGTGCCGTCACGTAAACTACTCCCGCAGTAGATGACGTGCATTGGTTCTTTTGCAGTCACCTTTGATTCTGCTTTGCTCATTTATAAAATTCCTCCCAATCAAATTCGGACTGTACTTGTGGTACAAAGACATCGAACGTGATGTATGTCGCCCATTCTGGGAATGGTTGCTCGTCTGGTTGCTCCGTTTCGAAAGATTCGTCATCGATCTGAAAGCGATCGTCAATGATTGGATCTCTTTTTAACCCAATCTTTATCCGATTCGCTACATTCAGGCTATCAATCCAGCCGTTTTGTTCATCTTCGCTGTATGTGATGACGATTACTCGAATTTTAACGATGTTTGCCTGCCTCCCGTCGTTCTCTCTCCGAAAACGAACAACAACGGCGGGCAGCTCCGCTTTGATTTCTTGCGGATCAGCTACAGGTGATTGTTTGCTCTCACTCAGAAACCCGCTAACTACCTGTGGTGCTTTGTGATCGTGGCCATCTATGTTGGTGGGTAGCACAAAATCTTTCACAAGCGTTTCAATACGCTCTTTTAGCTTGTTAACTAGGACAACATTAACCATCTAGCACCCGTCCTATTTCATGCTCGAGACGCTTGTCCAATGTCTCCAGCATTTTATTCTGTATTGATTTTCGTACCTTCTCGTTGTCTAGCATTTGCGGTACAGCAGGCGCATAGAGTCCTTTGATTGGAAACCTCTTCGGTGTCGTTCGTCTGTATACGGAAGCCACATTTCTGACTTTCGCAACAAACGCGCCAGGAATCGGAGATTTCCCGCCAGCTCGTAATACTTGAGCCAAGATGGGTTTTTTCCTACCAGGTTGCGGTGATTTCGGCGTAACACGGAACCGAATCAGTGGCATCACATGACCCTTTGATTCCAGACTGCCATCCAGATCATTCGCGGAAGCTTTTTTGATCTCCATTGTCTCGCTGACGTCTTTTTTTCGGACAAGGTACGTATCCCTCACCCTGGCAGCCGCTTCCGTTTTCCCGCTGGACAGGGCACGGTTCATGGCCCGTGCCTGTACCTTTGGAATCTGTTTCGGAATATGGGCCAGAAGATTTGCTGCTTCATTCAGCCTCTGTTTAATGGAGTTGTCGAAATCAATCATGGGTTTGAATTCCCGCCAAGGCGGATTTCCAAAATACCCTCAAAATCAGCAGGTGGAGCTACGACCACATACGCTTTTTTATTGATTTTTAACGTGTGTCCAACTGCTGGAATGAATGTGAAATCGGCTCGGTTCACATAGAGCATTATTTCTTCCGTGTATTCACGGTCATGGGTCGGGTAGGAATACGATCGATTCCCCTCACCGATTGCGACAGGTTCAATCAATCCGGTAATCTTCTTCCCATCGATGTCGATTTGATCTGCAAATTCACCTGGATTGAGAAAGACAGCAGCATCCGCCTTTAGTTGATCCTTGAATGTGCTCATTTGTCTTTGCCTTTCCCACCTTTAGGCGCACCTACAATCAATTCGTTCGTATCAAGATTCAAATTAAGCTCTTGATTATCGTCAGAATGCTCGTCCTGTTCCATATCCTCGCTCGTTACTTCATCAGATCCTACATCACTATCAGTTTCTCTGTCAGGTTCAGTCTCTTCAAACAGCACTACCACCCCTTCACCGATCAGATGCGCTACATCCTTTTTGTGAGCATTAAAAATGGCGCCCTTCTCATGAAAGACACCATTATGCTTCACTGTTCCAATTTGCACTTGAAATCGCATGATAGTTTCCTCCTACGCGCGCGTTTTGATAACAGACCATGCAGATACGTCAAACGGCTTCGGCAATGGACGGCTCTTCACGATGAGAGATTTCACATCTGTATCACGGTTGACGGTTACCTTTGTCGCGCGTGTCGCTTCGACTGTTACGTAGTTGATGCTATCTTCTGGGATGAAAGTATTCGCACCGTACAACATTTCTCCAATGTTTCTTGGCGCGACAATAATCTTCTCAGGATCGATGTATGGTTTAAGCGTCTGTGTTGTCTCATCAAAATACCAAGCGTCGTATCGGTACAAATCAAGGCCAAGTTCAGTCAATCGACCAATGTACGTGTATCCATTGCCGCTCTCGATACTGAGCTGTGGATTGATTGTTCCAAATTGTGCGTATCGCAGATCCATGAACTTCGTCATAAAATTATCGTCTGCTCGAAGATTAGCCCACGCCTCATCACCAAGAAGCGCGATGGTTGGATTGTATCCAGCCTTACGAGATTTTCTGACCGCTTCCTCCAAGTCTTCGTACTTTTTGGAAGTCGTTTGGTTCCACTGACTACCGCCTGTCAGATTGATGGTGTTTTCAAAGCCATAGTCAATCGTATCTGTCCGCACGATGGTTGCGGCATCATCAATGTAACCGGCCACCGTTACCTTACCGGTTTGCAGCAACTCTGCATCCATCAGTTCTTCTCGACGTGTGATCATGTCGGACAGTTCCAAAAAGTCGCGGTTCATCTGCTGGACAGCACGATCATCCGGTGACATACCGCCGAAAACCGATTCACCAAGCATCCGATTTTGCAGCATACCGATATCAATTGGCGACGAAAGATTGATGTAAGGCGGTGTATAAATCTTCGTCTCAAATCCATCCCGTTTGATATTAATCGGCATGCTGCCTTCTGCAACCAGTGGAGCTACACGCTGGCGATTTTTGTAGAAATCCACTAGGACATGCTTTGTATCGAAAGTCGTCTCTCCAGGGAAGAACATGTCCCGAAGGAACGTTGTAACTGGCATTCTTCGTTGAAACGATGGAAGCATTGTTTGTGGTTCATAGATGCTGATGCTGCCACCTGTAACGGTCGCGGCATTTTGTGGACTCATAAAGCGTCCTGCAATGGCGGATTGTCTAATTTTCACGATTGTTTACCCCCGATCAGTTTTGTAATGAATATTGACAGTGCGAAGCTCATCTTTGTGGTTAGCCACTGAGTCGCCGGCAGCAACTTTCAGGGCATCATACCGGAAAACACCTGTTTTATACGCTACTGCGTTTACATCAGATCCGGTTGTATCCACGTCCTCAGATAAAACCAATGACGCGATCTGACTTCCGTCTGTTGCTGCTTTGTTTACCAACGCATATTTCCCGTTGGCTGTGATCTTGCCGAGTACCGATCCGCGTTTGAGCTTCCCTTGACCAGCAAGTAATGTCACTGCTGTGGTCATTGCGGACACTTCCGTTCCCGCGAAAAAGGACTGATTATCCACCGTGCCAAATGTAGTAGAAATGTTTGCCATGGTTATTCCTCCTTATCTTTGTAGGCGCTGCATTGAATGTGCATGTGCGAGTTGCTGGAAGACTGCATTCACGTCTTTCAAGTTGTTCAAGTCATACTCTTTTTCCGTGTTTTGTTGTTGTGGTTGAGCTGTCACATCAAGAGCTCCAGACGCTTGATTAGCTGCTACTGCCGCATTGAATAAGCCGTTATTAATCATCTTGCCTTCTTGCATAGCCTTAAGCGCCAGATCTGCTGCTGTCATTGGGTTTTCCCCATACTTAGCCTCGTTTACCAAAGCAGGATCAATATTTGCTGCAATAGCGTCAATGGCGCGAAGGCGCTCCCTCTCTTGTGCAGCTGCATCTTGAGTATTTTGTTCCTGATTCGGTGCAGGTGGTTGTGGTGCTGCATTTGATGCTGTCGGTGGTTGTGGATCGATTACTTGAGTTTGATTGGTTACTTGCATAATGCTCGCTCCTTCCGTTTGGAACTTCATAATTTCATTTCGGACACGATCTATCACCTGTTGGGGAATCATTTCGATGCCTGCATGTGCGACAGCACTGAGCTGATTCGAATCGTCGAACATGATTTCATCGATAAACCCTTTTGCCAATGCTTCTTGTGCCGTCATCCACGTTTCGCGGTTCATGAGGGTACTCAATTCCTTCTGAGACAACCCTGTTTTTAGCCGGTATGCATTCGCGATGGACTTATCGACCGCCTGTAGGAAATCCGCTGTGTGCCGATGCTCCCACTTATCTCCCTGAGTCCGAGTCTTTGCGTTGTGAATCATGAATTGTGCCGTTGGTGACATTCTGACCTTCTTTCCACCCATGGACGCGACAGAAGCAGCACTAGCTGCCACACCGACGATTTGGACGTCAACACCAGCTGGATGACTTTTCAGCATGGTATAGATTTCACTGCCCGAATAAACATCACCACCACCTGAGTTGATAATGACCTCAAGATCATCGCCGTTTGCTTCCGCGATCGCTTTCGATATTTTTCCAGGGCTTGTTGCATCCATTTCGAATAAGTCATAAATCCATTGATGGTCATTCGGTATGATTACGCCTCTAACTTCAATCCGTTTTGGCATTTTGTTTGTCACCTCCTTTCATGCCCGGAATATGTGCTTGTGGCAGATCCCGACGCGCTTCCCACTCGCGCGTCAGCACGTCAATATTGCTATCCCAATCCATCCCTGTGAGCTCCGCCGTTTCCCGTTCGTGCGTGCTAAATCCGTTGTTGATTCGTTTCACCGCAGCATCTACTTCTTTCTCAGGGTCGATTTGACCAGGACTTGGTCCAATCCAAATGGCTTGGCTCCAAAGCTTTCGCATGACTGGATCGTTAAAGAATCCAGGTGCCTTAATACGTCCGGTTGCCACGGCTTCAAACAACCATGTCTCGTAGACCGGCTGACAGAAATCATGCGAGAACCAATCACGACGGTCCCGGAAGGATCTCCACGCTTGCAAGAGTGCAGCTCGACTCGCTGAATAGCTACTGTTGAATACAGAAAGCAGCACTTCATATGGCATGTCCAGCGCTGCGCCTGCTAACTGTGCCATGACCTTTGTAAACGAATCAAAGCCAGCATTCGGATGCGTAGGATCGCCAAAGGTCACTTCCTCGCCTTCTGCCAACATGTTGATGGTTCCCGGCCCCAACTCGTAACTAGAGAGCCGTTCCTCTGGCGACAGTTTCAATTGCTCACTTTCAGGAATGGGATTGGTAAATGGTATTTCGTTTTTTGCTCCTTCTTTTCGTGTAATAAAGGCAGCGAAAAAACTATTGATGATCGCCGCTGCAATCTCTGCCTCGGCATAACGGTCCATTTGTTTGACTTGCTCGATGACAGGTGCAAGATACGGTACACCGCGATATTGCTCTGCCCTCTCTGCATCCATTACAAAAAGCACGTTAGGTAATCCGGAAACCGGATTCTGTGCCTCAACGCGCGCCCATTGTGTCATATGCCCTTGTGGAATCGTACTGTTCGGGTGTTTATTGCTTATCCAGTAAGCGATCACCTTACCATTCAGGTCTGTCTCGACTCCATTTCGGATAGCACGGCCATCTGATAGCTCCACATATTCGGAAATCGAGAAGCCCTCAGTAGTAAGGGTTGGGGAATATCCTTGCGTGTGATTCGGATTGTTGAGCCTGTCGCCCTCAATGAGATGAAGCCGCATACGATATGGATTTAGCCGCTCTGCGGCATCTGCATATTTCATAACAGCAAGGGAATCACCGTTCAGCAGCCATCCGGTCAACATGATCCGTTGTGCATCGTAGAAGTCATTCAGCCCGGTGTTATCGATCTTGGATGATGCCCAAAGATTAAATTCAAACTCTGTACGATCTTCCCACTCCTTTGCCTGCTCCGCCGTAATACCAAGTAAACGGTAATTGAGTTGGCATTTGAGTGTGAGTCCTGAGCCCACAACGTTCGACTGATTCTTCTTAATTGCCCCTGTAGCAAGTCCGCCACCCATGTAAAGGTCACGGCTACGTTCCCGAAGCACAGCAAGGTTTTGCCCGATGTCCTCTTGCGGACTTTTACTATCGCTGTTCCAGCCTTTCATTGAGTTTTTTCTCCGACTTGCCCCGCTATTCGAATAACCGCTATTCGTAACCTTCCGAAATGCCGATAGCTTTGTGCGATTCACTTCTCGCTTTAACGCCATAGTTGGTGATATCCATTCAATTGTTTTCTCTATGAACTTCACAAATTACTCACCCCCCTTACAAGTCTCGATAGATGACTCGAAATGCCTTACGCTTTGATGGACTCTCACCTGTTGCAAGTGAGTTTTCCAGTTCGTTTTTCCGGTCTTGCAGTTTCTCAATCTCTTCTTTGATGAGTTTTAAGTCGCCACGCCGCAAATTCCTGGACCCGATACGGTATTCCTGTGCCCCTTTCAAAATGGCTGTTTCAGCCTCGTAGTATTTATTCAGGCGGTCTTTAACAATTTCCAGCTCATCTTGTAGCCTGTTCTGTTGTCTTGGATCATAAGCCATATCCTACACCCCCTCACCAAAGTTTTGAGCGCTTGACTAGCTGCTTTGCTTGCTGGCCTGATATTTGTTTTGCTGCAGCTGTATGTTTTACGGGAGGATCAACTTCTCGCAAGCGCTTTTCGAGTGCTTCAAAGTCTGGTTTCAGCAAACGCAACGCTGCAAGACCATAGACCCGTAAATCCAGCGGCTCATTCCTCTTGTCTTTGGCGACATTTTCCCAAGCCATGACCGTTTGGCCATTCTTTTTTCGAAACACTTGCCGCTCAGAAACAAGACCTTTGAAATAAATCTGATCATATCCACGCTCTTCCTCAATCGGGAAATGAAAATAGTGTGGACCAGGTTCCGCGATATGCAAACGCTGCATGATCGTCGTTTTTCCTGAATCCACACCAAGGAGGATAAGGGGAATCTTGTATTTGTTGTTTTTGGAGACCTTACGGATTAACTCAAGGCCTGATCCACCTTCACCTTTGATGGGGAAGACACGGCTTTGGAGTCTCTGCCCACAGTATTTATAAACTTCATCGGTGTAATGACCGCCTGAGTCAACAAAAGTACACGCTACAATCAGTCCTGCACCATTGGCGAATTTCCAGACTCGTTCCCGCTTATCATCGAGCTCTCTCCATGTTTGCGGATTGTCTGGCTTTCCCCAGATAACTCCTTTTTCGATTCCCCAAGACTCTTCTTCTTTGCCCCAGCCGACAACTTCGTACTCTAATCGGTCATTTTGGGTGTCGACTGCCATTGTAAGGATGAGAACGCCGTTCGGTAGTTCAGCATCGTAGCTTTCTCGACGTTCCAGAAGAATGTTTTCGTCCTGAATATCACCGCGATCCTCCCAAGTCTCGCTCAAAAGCGTATTGACGAAAACCTGCATCTGCTCGGGATTTCCTTTTTTTAACTCGTCCTGTGCGACCAAAAAGGCTTCGATCATTTCTTGCCAACGAGTCCATGGAGACGCTAACGCGTTCATGTGGAATCCCTTTACTTTTCGTTCCGGGAATTCATGTATCCATTCTCCTTTTCCGGCAATCTGCTGTTTCTTCCAGTCGATTTCAGGAGAATCAAAGCCACAATGCAAGCAGCGCATCGATACGGTATCGAATATGATCCGATTCCACTCCAAGGGTTGGAGTGCCTCACACTTCGGACATGGAAGATGCCATTCACCTCTCGAAGAGTTATTGTATAGCTGCTCGATCCGCGAATGGCCCTTAATTGTCGGCGTAGAAGCAACAACAATTTTTCTATTGTGGAAAGTGGCTGTCCGTCTTCTTGCCAAATCCAACGCGTCCCCCTCAGAAGTTGCCTCGAATCGGTCCAACTCATCGACCAGCAATATCCTGATCGGGCGGCTCGCCAGGGAGGCCGGGGAATTACTACCCACAATGGTGATATGACCGCCCGGAAATGATTTGTGCAAGATGGTATTTCCTGAATCTTTGGCTTTCGAATCAGCTACCTTTTTAGTCAAAACTGGCGTATCGCGTATCATTGTGCTAAGTCGATCTTTTGAAAAGCTTTTTCCCATATCTAGTGTGGGGACAACCAACATCATTGGGGACGGGTCTTGATCAATGTAATAACCGATGATGTTTTCTTGGGATAGCGTTTTACCAACCTGTGATCCCATCATAAATACTACTTCTTCTACTTCTGGATCACTAACTGCATCCATCATGCCCTTTTGATATGGCGCCCGATCGCTTCTGTACTTCCCTGCCTCAGCTGCCGATTCAGGAGACAGATATCGGTAGGCATCTGCCCACTGAGTAATTGTCAAATCGGTTGGAGGAGAAACGATTTGGGCGATAGCCTGGTAAAGCTTACGATGTTTCTGGTTCATGCTCTTCACCAGTTGGCTCGACCGTGCCCTTTTCAGCAAAGTTGGTGTAGTGATCTGCCAGTTCTTGCAATGCTTCTTTAATCTCTTTTTGCAATATCCCCACGATTACCGGCATTTCTGTTTCAAATTGGAGCAAAGGAGATACTTTCGATGGAATCGTGAGGCAACGCGCTTTGAATAGACCGACCATCCGCTCCATAATCTTAACTACTTCATCCACCTGAATGAGCGACAATTCTTTTTCTGCCAGATCAAGCTCAGCAATTTTCCGCTTGGCTCTTTCGTGCAGCGCTTTTTCTTCGTTGTAATCGATGTCTGTATTATCACTAAGATGCTGCACGTATTTGATGTACCGCTGAACGTTGTCGGCTAGATCGTATTTTCCTCTGCTAATCTGTTGGAGGACACCATCTCGTGTGAGTGTATTTACCCATTTAGGGGTTTTTCCGATCACATCAGCGAACTGCTGTGTGCCCACAATCATATCCATGAGTTCTCTCCTTTCTTCCGGAAGTAAAAAACAAATCGCTTCCTCTTCTTGTCCCAATGTTGTTCGGGACAGTAGATGAAGCGATTTTTTCAGTAGTAGCAACGATCACTGAATAGGAAGTGACTTTAAAATTTTGAGTCTAGCTGGATTTCGGGGCTCGATCGACCCGCATGGTATCAGGCTGTCTGGAAGGACCCAAGCTATCTGAATTGCGTATGGTTTTAACACAATTCAAATCAACCATTAGTGTCATACATAGTCATTTGGTGCTCCCCACCTGGGCTACGGCCTTGCTTGTCCTTTATTTGCTTGGTATCCGTCGCTATAGTTTTTTGCAACTCTTGTTCCATCTTCATGAGCGAATGCAGATCGCACACAGAGTTTACAATGATCTTGCCGCTCTGAAAATCCTTCACCCATTGGGCAATGATCGCATGAATCACCTTTCTATATTTCTGGTTCGTATCAACAAAGTCGGTCAGCAGTTCTTCTGTTTGCTTTTTCATTGATGCCACCACAGCTTTCCTTTAATATGGAAAATGAGATAGTGGCTTGAAGAATCCGTGGCCACGGTGTTCCACTATCTCTGCTGGGGTGACCCGGCTTGAGTGGGAGAGTGTTTCTGCACTCTCCTTTTCTTATGCCTTCACTGCTATTTCACCAGTGAGTTGTTCCCATCGTTTTACGATCACATCACAATATTTGGGGTCAATCTCCATGAGGTAGGCAACCCTCTCGGTTTGCTCAGCCGCAACAAGTGTGGATCCAGAACCGCCAAAGAAGTCTACCGCGATGTCCCCACGCTTACTGCTGTTCTGTAAAGCTCGAGCAACTAGAGCAATTGGCTTCATCGTGGGATGCTCGCCATTGCGCGTTGGCTTATCAATTTCCCAGACCGTGTCCTGCTTGCGGTCGCCGTACCATCGATGTGCAGCCCCCGGCTTCCATCCGTAGAGAATTGGCTCGTGTCGCCAATGGTAATCCTGTCGGCCAATAGAGAAACTATTTTTTACCCAAACGAGACACTGTTTCAAAAGCCATCCTGATTCTTTCATAGCTGATTTAAAATTTGCGCCCTCCGTAGCCGCATAACATACATAGATAGGGGCTCCCTCTTCGGATACGAGAAAGAGGTTTTGATAGACGGTCACCAGGAATTCCTTGAACTGGCCGTCTGCCATTTTGTCGTTTTCAATCTTAAGAGCATCCTTCGTTTTACCGGTGTAATCCACGTTGTACGGCGGATCGGTGAAAGCCATTGCAGCAAGCTTGCCATCCATAAGCCGTTCGACGTCCGATTGATTGGTTGAATCTCCGCACAAAAGTCGATGTCGCCCGAGAATCCAAAGGTCGCCTGGTCGTGTGACTGGCTCTTCGATTTTAGAGAGCTCGTCTTCAATATCGAAATCATCTTCTTTAACTGGTTCATCTATTTCAATGTTGACGTAATCGTTGATCAAATCTACAACTTCATCCAGATCAAAACCTGTGAGCTCTACGTCCAAATCGCACTCCTGTAGCTCCGTCAACACCTGGGCGAGCATTTCCTCATCCCAATCCCCGCTGATTTTGTTCAGAGCGATGTTGAGTGCCTTCTCCTTAATGTCATCCAAGTCAACGACTGATACGTCTACCTCAGTCCGTCCTAACTCGTTGACGAGTATTTTGAATCGCTGATGCCCTCCGACAAGGTTTCCACTTCGCTCATTCCAAACCAGCGGCTCGACGTAGCCAAACTCTTGAATGGATCGTTTCAATTTCTCGTATTCAGGGTCGCCCGGCTGCAAATCTATTCGCGGGTTATATTCAGCAGCCTTAATCATAAAGACTGGTATTTTCCGTATGTCCATGCTGTTCAGCTCCTTCGTGGCGATAAAGTAAGAATAAAGAATATTACCAACCCTTGAATTGCTCTATGCCTTTACTGTTGGGCTGGTGCCGTGTTTTGTAGGTGTAATCAAACGACTATTATTCCAGCAGAAAAGTATATGTTTTGTTTCACCGCAAAAAATGAGATTGAAGCTTAGAGCCTTATACTTTGGCTGCCTGTTGGCTTCTGGCGACCCCTAGTCCAAATTTGGGTCTTCTCCTGCCTCTGTGATCTCCTGGCTGAATAGGTGCAGGAGCCACGCTTCTGCTGTCTTCCCATTGAGAGAATACAGGGGATTGATGGTTAGTGCTGACCGTCCATCTAAGTCAGTTCGGCGCATTATGTGCAGCTCAATGAATGTCTTCACAATCTTGCGTGCTGTTGGATAGGAACAGTCTGCAATGCGGGCAAGGTCTTTGACGGTAAGTGGTGTCCCCTTTTGCCCGCGCTCATTGTCGCCTTGCAGGAGGTTGGTTCCCTCGCTGGCATAAGGAGCGATCTTCAACAAAAAGCCAGCCTCAGCGAGTGACAGCTTTCTGAGCCGTCGCTTTGCCTTTTGGCTGGCTTTGATCTTCACGAATTTTGAGCTGCGGCCTACTGGACGAAACACTTTTACAATCTCGTCCGACCGGCGCAGCACTTCCTCCGTGTAGTATATTTCTCCTGTCATTGAGTCGACATACCGCACTACATTTCATCCACCTCCACTTATAAAGGGAGAAAGTGCTCCAATTTATTATTTTCGTAAGTATAGTCCATGAGTTGAACAAATTAATTGCACCAATTCTTTTTTTGATTGATCTCCTAAATAAAGCTCGAAAATAAGCCCATTAGAACGTACAATCAATTTGATTTCAGGAAAAATAAAGCATGTATGAATTTTTTCTCTTAAACTTAACCTAGTCAAAAGTTCCATCTTTCTATTCGAGTCAATTTCGAACATTGGTTTTTTTGACGCATTTTCATAAGTTTCGAGCAGGCTATTATGATCATCCACAATGTCTTTTAATCTGTCAATGTCTCGGTCTGATAGATTAGAAGTTGCAATAGCTGAACTAAGAGTCCATAACTGCTGAATAGTTTTAATAAAACGTTGTTCTTCCTGCAAATAGTAGCTATATTTGCTCATTTCTTCTTTGCAATCATCATAAAATATCTCTAATTCATCGCTTAAAGGATATCGCAAAGGCACTGGAAAGCGATCGATAAGAAACCTGTTATCTGAAAGTTCGCTTTCAAAGTCAATGGAAAGTAAATCTTCCTGAAAAGGTTTCAATAACTCATTAATACTATGTACATTTTCCCAAAGTCTCTCTTCAATAATTGTTCTAATTTCCACACTAACACTCCCTCTTTCAATTCTATAGTTTAGTATACCGCATTAAGTAAATTAGGAAAAACGTGCAAAGCCGTGCTCATGCTGTAATTAAACCCTCAATCTAATTTTTTGAAACTCAACAGCAAAATTTCTTGTCCTGGTCCACTTTATCAGGATTGAAAGTATATTCCTTATAACGACGTGAAAAGTCCCCTTATTCAAAAGGGGACTTTTCTACAATCTGCATAATCGGTGTTTTATTGTTTATTTTCCTAATACTACACCATCTTTATCTAAGGAAGCCTTTCTATCGCCGCTCTTCTTTAATTTCCATGCTTTCTTTTCGCCGTTCCATCCAAGATGCCCTGCAGTATCTTTTTCCACAGTCCATTTTCCATTTTTGAATTCGCCAGAAGACTTGGTAAGAGGGGTATTTCCATGTTTATCTTTGAATGAACCGAGATCTACCGTTATATCATCATCCATAATATCATTTGGTAAAGAGTCAGCTACATCTTCGGCAGCCTTCTTTAGTTCCATAAAAAGAATTAGGCTTAAAGCTGAAGCTTTTTGAGCTGGCACAGCATACCCAATCACAAACGTGAGGGCAAATGTTGCAATAAGAAGTTTCATAAAATATTTCTTCATTACTAACAACTCCTATATTTCATTATTTTTACCAAAAATATATTACCTTATTATACCAACGATTGTAAATACACTAAATAAAGTTCATTTATTTTATAAATTCCAATAAATTTCTTTTAGTATTGCACCAGGTAATACTGCACACTTGGGATAGGATCAGCGTATTCGAATACGAGAGATACCGGACAAGGGGCGAAAGGCCGAAGCCGTAGGTCTCACATGTAATCCCCTGTCCGATATATTCCAGCAGAGTAATCGCCCCCATAATTTACAAGTTGATTTTCCTTATGCACTGAATGAAATTAATTAATGTATAGATAATGCTAGGAAGGAATTTTTATGGGTCGAGTTATCATCAGTGAATTCACTCCACAAGAAAAACTTAAATTATCCAAAATTGTCCTGAATTGTGTCAGTAAAGGTGAAGGTGAGACAGAACTTGATGCATTAAAAAAAGCATTTGAAATTGCTAAAGTAGTGCTAAAAAAACCAACTGCTCAAATGTGTCAATACGTTTGGCAAGAACACTTGAGAAATTACTATCGAGCACTCTATGAAAAAGCTTTACAGAAAGGAAGTAAAAACAGATCTATGAGAAAAGTAAGTGAGGAAAATCGTTATCTCGTTTCATTAGTTTGCACAGAAATTTTAAAAGGTCAGGCAATTGGAGAAGCCTTGCGATCCGTTTCAAAAATTGTAAACCTTAAGGAGAGTACCATTAAAACGAAGTGGTATGCACTCATGAGAATCGAAGAATATAAGGCGCAATACGACGAAGCTCTAAAGAATCAATCCGAGTTCCAAGCAGCTACCCCAGAAACCCCTGAGACTTTCCAAAATGCATCTCACGAAAAGCAAAGTGAAGACGGTGAAAGACCTTTACATACTAACGAAGCTGGTTTCCTAGATTCCATCAATAGCTTTATCACTTCCTTCAAAACCCTACAGGAAGAGAATGAGAATCTAAGAAATCAAAATGATATGCTACAAGAAAAGTATGAAAGAGTTGTATCTGAGCTTAAAAAAATGAAAGACTTAATCAATTCCTTGGAATTATGATCGTTAGGAATATCTCCCCACTGAAATATTCGTGGGCAGATTTAACTCCCGAAATATATAAGAGCCGCCCGGTTATTTACCCGAGCGGCTTATTCATCGTGCGTACACTTAGTATAGAGTGATTTTCGATTTGTTTGCAAAAACCGTCAAAAGCGTCAGATGTGTCAGATATGTCAACCTGTCAGGAGCCTAACAATTCCTCGCTGTACAGCTCCCTCGCTAATCGGTTCACGATATCCCGCTTGATCTCGTTTAATCGTTGTCGTGAAACTCCTACGTGTCTGGCAATGCTATTCATACGCATCCCGTCCATCATGCATTCCATGACTGTTCGGTACTTGCTATCACTTAGACCGATAGCGAAATCATTGATTTGCCTCACCTTGTCTTCAAGGCTTTTCATTCTCTCAATCCGTTTTTCGTACCGCTCTTCCGGAATGGTTAAGGTGGAGAGGCGTAATCCTTTTCCGCTCGGCATACCTGCAGCATCGCCATAGGTAGCGACCAATTTTTCCTGTATCAACGGATTCGAAGAAATCGCCTTGTCTATTTCCTTCCTCAGACGCTCAACCTCTTTCACCATCCAATGGTAATCCTTGATTTCTTCCTCTACCTTTTGCACGACTTCAAGAGCTGGCTCAAGATTGATATAGGCAAGCTGCCCGCTCCGATCAAGCAACCCTTGATTCTCTATGATGTAATTGTCCCACTCCGGGCAGGTTTCGATCTTACCAACGTGGAGGTTGTGGACACTACAGATCGATTTCTTGCCCCATTGAGTAGCGGGGCATTTTTCGCAAACATGTTCGATCAGTTTATCGTTCACCTACACCGCCTACCCTTTTCTTGTTAAGTATTGTGTTAACCTCTTTCGACATCCTCACATGCCCATTTGCTCAAACGCCCATACACAATTGCTGATAACCCCATATATTGACTCATAACAGGTGATTAAGGGGTTGTGATAATGACTGAGTTTCTCCAACATTTAAATTCAATTGTTGATATCAACGAATTGGAAATGCTAAGAGAAGGATTGGTTTCGAGAACCCCCTCAGCTGATTTGACTTGGCATGATCGAAATCTAATTTACGAACAAGTACAAGCGATTATCTTACGA
Organism: Brevibacillus brevis; assembly: GCF_900637055.1. NCBI lineage: Bacteria > Bacillati > Bacillota > Bacilli > Caryophanales > Paenibacillaceae > Brevibacillus > Brevibacillus brevis. The sequence goes on along the minus strand of NZ_LR134338.1, from coordinate 295,906 downwards.
ATTATGCAATTAGAATTACAATTACACTAACCCTTGCATACAGCTGCAGGGGTATTCTATTATCACGATTACCGTTTTGTTAAACACTTCCATTTTTTTGCTTTAGTGATACAATTTTAAAAAACTGAAATCGCGGGTGATTTTTTGATTACTTTACTCAAAGCCTTTAGGTTTTCATTTGTCATACACTTTCTTTTCTTTTGGGCCTACTTTACATGGGACTTGTATGAACAGAATCAAATGTACCAAGAAATTTTTCAAATTATGCAAAAGGAATTAACTGAGAATTCAGGTTCAGGGTTTTCAATAGCCTATGAGTCTACAAACTCGTATGAAACCTTGTTCTGGTACGGATGCGTAACATTCCCTCTTTTAATGGCTGCCTATGTCTTTTATAAGAAGAAATTTCTAACAAAGTAACTAATGTAATAAATCACTACTGATACTGGCAATACTGGTAACAAAACACATAGAGGTAGAAAATGCTAGTTAATTTCATTGCCGTGTTTCTAATTCCATGGATTCTTGGAGCTTGGCTTTACACAAAAAACGATAAGATTGTATTGACCATTGCTCCAACATTCTCTGTCTTATCCTTCGTAGTAAATCATTTGGGTGTCCAAGCTGGTTATTGGGAGATAGTTCCTGTTCTTGAGAACAAATCGTTCTCAGGCCTGTTTTACGACACTGGAATTTATCCCGTACTGGCAACCCTGCTTGTTTATCTAATTCACAGGAGAAGGCTAAACCCTTTTATCTTGATTGTCTTAATTACTTCTGGAACGACTTTCCTTGAATCAATTGGATATTACTTTGGGAGAGTACTTTATGCTAATGGATGGAATTTCGGTTGGACCTTCGTTTCGTACCTGATTCCATTTTCTTTGACGTATTTGTACTACATTTTTCTGAATAAAAAAGGTTTTTACCAGGAGTGAGTTTTATATAATGAGCTAGAAAAACCGTGTGATAATAGTTGGATTGGCTCCCCAAGAAGGGGAGCCTTTGGCATATTAGTTAATTAATCCGTTTTTCTCTTCCGATTCAATTGCTAGTTCGTCTACATGGCCTGACAAGCATCCCAAGGTACAAAAATGATCGACAGAAGGTTTCTTGCTTACCAATATCCACTCAGGCTTGTCCCCCACGATCTCTTCATCGCAAAATGCACATTTCATGGTATCTTCCTCCCCCTACGAAAACGCCAACTGACTATTGGCATCTTCAATTTCTCGAAGGAGTTTTCCCTGTGGACGCCAATCGTTGATGTATTCCTTCGCCTTTTCCAGATCAAGGACCCGAGTATTTCGGTATGAGTCAACGTTGAAGTATCCCTTGAAATCCCGCCAAATTGACGAGAACACTTTTCCGCGCAAGCTGCTGTCTTGGTAAGCTTGTCCATCTTTTCCGCCAAGGACCTGTACTGCTTGCTGTCTGGCTGCATTTTGAAGCAAGAGCTGCTGACCGTAGTCGATTGTCTTGCTTTCCTCTAGCCTCTCGACACGACTCTCGATTTCTTGTTGCTTCTGATCCAGGAAGAAGATCGCTTTTACTTCGGGACTCAAGCTAGCATATGCGCTAGGATTCTCGATAACGCGATAGTAGTCGTCCACGAGCATTTCGTAGGCTTCCCATGCTTCATCTGTGTTCAGAGACTTCGCGTGCAGCCATGCACCTTTTTCAGTCCAGAGATAAATTACAGGAGCATACTTGAGGTTCCCCGAAACTTTCTGGGAAGCTTTGAACTGCTTTAACTCGTCACCTTTAAGAGCGAAAAAGTGTTTGCCTTCTTTGTACCGTGTAACGTTATTTTGGAAGTTGTCGTTGATGTTGTCGTTATCTGTTCCGTATGACTCAGCCAACTGAGCTGTGGTCAATACCCTTTGGCCCTCGTAGTCAAACACCTGTAAGTTACTCACTTCCCCTTCCCCCTTTTCGGAACCACCAGTTTCAAATGTTTCGGCCGTTTTTCTCGAACTGGTTTTGTTCTTCCTTTGCTATCCATAACGAATTGGTCGCCATCGGGTGTGGTATGGAGCGTATATGTTTGGATTCCGTTTTCGGCAGCCCATTGCTCCATGATCCCCGGCTGTCCTTTCGCTCGTCTCATATCGCTCATTAGGCTCATGAATTCGACAAGAAAAAAAGTTATATCCCAGTTATTGTAGTCCCACAGAAAATCAAATACAGTTTCAGATGTCTCACCAATCGGCTTGTCCCATCCAAGCTCTGCGATTTTATCCACGGTGTAAAAATAATCTTTGGTTCCTCGACGGTTGCCGTCATATTCCTTTGTGATCGGAAAGATGCTCGTAAACCTTCTTGGAGTGACCAAGGAGATATATGCCATGATCGCCTCTGTAATGTGGAAGCGCCGTTCCATATCTTCGAGCGTTGTATGTTCTCCTGCCCGTCCAAAGTACTTTACGCCATAAAAGATGGTACGCTCCAAGGCTTTATCATTATCCATTGCATCTGGCAGAGCGGCGATCAGTGCATTGAGATAAAGATCGAGTTTTTTCGTGTTTTTCTTATCTGGCCTATGCCCTACTTGCATCAAGGTCCCTCCCAGGAATAATTCTTGGAATAATTTGAGTCGATATTGACAAAAGTCATTACAACCAATTCGCCTAAAAGAAGAGAATTTTACAACCAAGCATTCAATGAAATAGGTAACTCATTTCAAAACATCTTTCTCATTGCCGCCACTGCGTGTCCCGCTCCTCTGGTTCATCGTCAATTGTTTGTTGCTTACCAAAACGATGATCGAGACTCACGAACTTATTGAACTCCTTGAGAAAGGCCAGCTCCACCGTTCCAATTGGTCCGTTCCGTTGTTTCGCAATGATGACCTCCAAGATGTTCTTGTTTTCCGTTACCTTATCGTAGTAATCATCACGATAAAGAAAAGCGACCAAATCTGCTTCTTGCTCAATTTGACCTGACTCACGTAAGTCACTCATCATCGGCCGCTTATCCTGCCGCTGTTCTACGCCGCGACTGAGCTGAGAGAGCGCGATCACAGGTACTTCCAACTCACGAGCCATGCTTTTGAGCGTCCGTGCTATCTCAGATACTTCCTGCTCCCTGCTTCGCCCTGGCTTGTCCATTCTTATTTTCGTTAAGTAGTCAATGATGACCAAGCCAAGCCCTTCCTGCTGCTTCATTTTCCGGCATTTTGAGCGAAGCTCTCCAAGAGCAATCTCAGGTGTATCGTCTATATAGATGTTCGTCTTGGAGACGATGCCCAAGGCGTGCGTCAAACGAATCCAGTCATCCCCTTCCAGCCAACCGCTTCGTAGCTTTGATGCGTCAATATTGCCCTCCGCACACACCATTCTCGTAACCAGTTTCCCGGCACTCATTTCCAATGAAAAGATCATGATTGGTTCGCCTATACTCTTTGAAGCGTTTTGAGCGATATTTAGCGCCAGTGCCGTCTTTCCGATTGAAGGCCGAGCCGCCAGAATAATCAAATCTTGCTTATGAAATCCGCTCGTCATTTTGTCCAAATCAGGATATCCGGACGGAACCCCAACCGTCCTTCCGCGCTGCTGAAACGTTCTGTCAATCTCCTCGTATGCTTCCAACGCAACTTCCCTGATCGGTCGTACAGACCGCTTTTTACCACGTTCCCGAATCTCGGCTGCCAGTTTTTCAGACTGAGCAAGCACTTCATCGACATTTTCATTGTTGAGGCTGTCCTTGTACGCTTGGTAGTTGATTTCAATAAGCTTTCTGCGCCGAGCCTTGTGTAAAACGATCCCTGCATAGTAGTCGATGTTCTCTGCTGTCGGTGTATAGCTGACCAATTCCGTAATGTACGGGACTCCCCCCGCATTATCCAGCGCCTTCTTTTCTTGTAAATGACTTGTTATCGTTACCAGGTCAATCGGATCGCCTTTCTCGTACAAGTCAGCCATGCCTTGGTAGAGGATTTGATGTCGTGTCCGGTAGAAATCCATAGCCGTTAGCTCATCGATGACTTTTGCAATAGCAGGGGGCTTACAGAAGATCGCCCCGAGTACCGCTTTCTCCGCTTCTTCGCTGTGGGGCATCTCCTGAATATCAATCATGCTTCATCAATCTCCTGTTTAGTTGCTCCGTGTTTTCAATGTGCAAGTCAAAGCGGCGACTGTCTCCGGTCAACTCTTCCAAAACGCTGGACTCAATAATGCGCTCCATCAAGCGGGTACCCCATCCTTTTTGTCGTTCGTTAAACCTTGCCTCCAGCTCCTTGACCGTAAAGTTTGAACCGTACAATATGGGGCTTCTGTTCTGTCTACCGTTTAACACTGTGAACAATTCCCCCATTTCCCAATCCGCCGGAATCTCTGCGCCCAGCTCGTCGATGATCAAAACATCTGCGGCTCTGTAGGCGTTTAGGTAATCCCATTTGCCGATCGGTTTGCGGGTATGAGCAATCAAGAGTTTGGCTGTCGTATACACGACACTGATACCATGATCTCGCAATTCTTTCGTCGCCGCCGACAGCAGATGGCTCTTTCCGAGTCCGTTTTCTCCAAATAGGTAGATTCCCTTGGCTCCCCACTCCTCGATGCCGCGAGTAAAGTCCTGGATCACTTGAAAGCCACGGATTGTTCCGGGTGCCGTCTCATACTCCGCTAAAGTAGCCATTAGAACCATTTGGTCATCATCGCTATATTCGTGTATTTCACCGTTGCGCTTGGCTCTCTCAAAACGTTTGATGTCGGCCATTTCCCGCTCCGCTTCACACTTGCATACTGGGGTTACCTGAAACTTTCCGATTACCTCGGAAAATAGCTCTATTGGTTTTAAAACCTTTCCGCAATGGGGGCAGTTCCGCTCACTTGATCCCTGCTTTTCGATACAATTCTTCACGACTTGGTGTAAGGGCTGCCGAATTGGTTCCACTTGCTCCGCCTCCTTTGCCAAAAGCCTTTTGATTCAGATATCCTTCAAACTTTGGCGAAAACAATGTCTCAGGTCTGAGGTATTTAGACCATTCAGGATTGTTCAGCCATTCAGTCGTCTTGTTATCAATAACTCGCATAAAGTCATCTAGTCGGAATCCTTCGTTCCATCGAGCAGTAATAAGCTGCTTTGTTTTTTTACTGGTCGCTCGATAGCTTGTCCCTGCTTTTTGGTTTAGGTATTCAATGATTTCAGCAAAAGGGACATTATCTTTATTACTTAGTAAAGATAAATACTTAGTATTATTAATACTTAGTAGTGTCGGATTTTCCACATCTGGAAACTCCACATCTGGTTTTTCCACATCTGGTTTTTCCACATCTGGTTTTTCCACATCTGGTTTTTCCTGTTGTGGTTTTATCTCTTCTGGCAACTCCTCTTGTGGTGTTTCAAAAACATGTGTCTCCCATTTGACGATCTTGCCGTTTTCTTTTACAGGGAAGCGGTGCAGATAACCCAACCGCTTTAATTCCTTTAGCCCCGTTCTTAGACTGTCCTCACCATCAGATGCGTGAGTAGCCAACTCCTCTACGAAGAATGTCCAGTCATCGGGCAGCGACAACATATAGGCGATAATGCCTTTTGCCTTCCAGCTCAAACGATCATCATGCAAGGCTGTTTTGTCCATCACAACGAAATTGTCGTTCTTCCTTACCCTGAAAATGCTCAAATCGCGGCGGCCCCCTCTTGTTGCGGTTGTTTATAAAACGTTACGAACAGTTCATGTACTGCCATAGGACCGTCTTTCTTGTTTGCGTTGCTGATCATACGTAACTGATCGATGGCGAGTTTGTCTTCAAGCACAGCATCGATGATAAATTTAACTGCCCGAGCTGATGGATCGCCTTCCTCAGCTCTACGGCACATGGCATTGTATTGTTCGACGATGTTACGATCCGATTCTATACTCATGCAGATCGCCCGCTTTCTACAGACTCAGGAGATACTTTCCTGATACGTGCGCGTACTGCTCGATGCATGATACCAAGCAAATCGTCCTGCAAGAATTCGTCACCCATCTTCTCATCAAGCTTTGTGAGAATGTTAATGGATGTCCTACTAAATACTGCTTCGAATAAATCTTCTGGAGTGGCGTAGTCCCGCAACCTCAAGCCCAGCTTTTCGCATACTTCATCCATCAAGCCAAGTAGCATAATGGCGTCAACCGACACATTGCCCGGATTATGCATAAAGCTCCACTCCTTTTCCTTGTTCTTGGCGAAGAAGATCACGCTGTTTGATTACTATATTTTTGAGATTAGTCACTAGGTCACTATTGCTTGACCCTTGAGGAGCAGAAACAATGTATTCCTCTAATTCAGACAGCGTCATGCACGACACAACTTCTTCCCACCACTCTATGATTGAAAAGCCTTTGTCTGGAACAATAAACGCTGTAACATCCACTCCAACCCCTTTTGACAATTCAAGGATCGTCGTAGCTGCCTCTTGAAATATCGTTTCCACCCTATACCCTCCCTTTTTGTAGGAGGACAAACTTTTATGTATACATATTTGCAACATTCGCTATAATAATTAATAGCGAGGCTTGTCCTCCGTTGATTCGGTTGTCATTTCCATTTGTCTTGCCGGACCAGGAAATGACGGTGTTACCCCATCTGTTCGTAGCAGGTGGGCTTTTCTTTTTTCACCCAACGACCAAGGATTTTTGCTGCTTGCTCGGACTCCCGAGCTTTTTTTATTTCCGTTACTTTTTCAGCAGTAATTCGCATTTTGAGAGCTACCATGATCATGCCTTGCTGGTCATAGCGTCTGGCTGTTTCCTCAAGAGCAGATACGATCATCGAAAGCTGCTCCTCATCCACCCCATCCAGCTTTTCCTTTACGTTTTCATGCATCATTCCTTATCACCCCCTTTCAGGCTTTTCAGCGTCCCCCGAACTAGGCACTGGTTTTTTGAGAAGCACGCCTATTCAAGTAATGGAAGTGCCGATCTAAGAACGCCTGCATTTCCTTTGCTCGAAACATCCATCGGCCACTTTCACGGCCATTCGATATTTCAGCCATTTCTTCTTTAAATTCTGGATTCAGGAGAATGTTTTCGATAAGCCAGTCGCGTTTTCTGCAAGTTTCCACTTCAAGACGTTTCAGATCCCACCAGCAGCCCATCTCACTATCGTTCAAAACGCTCCTGATTTTCTCTTCTACAAGGTTACGGATGAATTGCTCGTCAATACTTACCGTTATTACCTCTGTTGAGTTCAAACAACTTTCCCCCTCTCTGTCATCTGGCAGATATAAAAAAACAACGTTTCTAATTCGAAACCAACGGACTTAAAAAATACTCATCTGCACTTATCTCATAAGTAGTACAGATGAGACGGACCTCTGAGAGTGAGAAGTCACCACCTGTTCCATTCAGATTTTGATTGAAAGCGGATGTAGATTTACCTAGTAAATTCGCAACTTCTTTTTGATTTATGCCACGTTCATCCAGAAGCGCTTTGAATTTTGTGTAAGGGGTATGACGTCGCTTGATGATTCGCAAGTATTAGCACCTCCTAGTTTCTCATTCGAAACTTAATGAGCTGAGTATAATTGCCAAAAGTTTCGATGTCAATAACATATTAGGTAATAATCTATATTTTTGTTGCGTTTTCGAAACACATGAGATACTATTGGTTTAGACCGATCTAAATTGTTAATTGTTAGGAGAGTCCTGATATGAAGTCGTTTGGAGATAAGGTAAAAGAATTAAGAATTGGACGCAGGTTATCCCAAGATGAATTAGCTGAAAAACTAAATGAACGTTTCGGCAGTGCCATTAACAAGAGCATGATTTCAAAATGGGAGAATAATCTAAGCGAACCAAAATTGGAAACCGCTCGAATGATTGCCTTATTCTTCAATGAGTCCTTGGATGATTTACTAAGTCTTAATAACGACATTCAAACAATCGCGGCTCATCATGATGGAGAAGATTGGACTGATGAAGAATTAAAAGAAATTGAACGGTTTAAAGAATTTGTGAAACTAAAGAGAAAACAGCAGGAGTGACAGAATGACCTACGAGGAACTCTACCAGGAGGCAACCCAACTAGGAATAGACATCTATGAAATGCCTTTAAAGCCAAGAATTAAAGGATTGTATAGCGACAATATTATTGGCATAAATAAATTTATCCCAACAAGCATTGAAAAGCTTTGTGTACTCGCTGAGGAGTTAGGCCATTACTTTACTTCATCTGGAGATATCTTAGATCAATCAAAAATTGTTAATCGGAAACAAGAAAAAAGAGCAAGAAGCTGGGGTTATGAAAAACTTATTCCTCTCAGTGCATTTGTCCAAGCCCATAAACATGGAGTTAGAAATCGATACGAGCTTGCTGATTATCTTGGAGTAACAGAAGATTTTCTTGAATCCGCTTTAAACAGATACATTGAAAAATACGGGACACATGTAATGGTTGGTACTTCTATTGTTACTTTTGAGCCATTGGGTGTAGCAGAACTTTTTGAGTAACTTTGCGCTTTCCAGCCGCAAGGCTGTTTATCATATAAATCAAACCAAACTAACGTTCTCGTTTATGTTTTGATTACCCGGAAAGGAGCATCGCGTTATGGCCAGTTTTCAAAAGTATACGACTAAAGGCGGCATAAGATGGATGTACAAGTATTACTCTACAGTCGATCCGGAAACAGGTAAAAAGAAGCCGTCTACAAAAAGGGGTTTCAAAACAAAGAAAGAGGCGCAACTAGATGCAGCTCGTACAGAACAGCAGCTAGCAGAAGGAACGTTCATTACAGAGGACAAGAGCAGCGTTACCTTTGAACAAGTCTTTAAACAATGGTTTGAGACGATTTCAAGCACCTATAAACCCAGCACTCGAAAAGCTGTACTATCGAAATTCAATAAGCGCATTCTCCCCCACTTTAGAAAATTAAAAATGAAGGACATCAGTAAAGCTTATTGCCAAGATGTGATTAATAAGGTTGCCGAAGAAATTAAATCGGTCGAAAACATGAAAATGTATGCGAATCAAATATTTGAGTATGCGATCACTAAAGAAATCCTTGTAAACAATCCGTTAAAAGGAGTGATCATTCCGAAGAAAGACGAGGAGTTTATTGTAAACGAAGATGAACCCGAACGTAATTACTGGGAGAAACACGAGATTAAAGAATTTTTAGAGTTTGCTAAGCGCGAGTGTACAATGCGGGATTACTTAATGTTCCATCTCCTAATTTACACTGGCGGACGTAAAGGGGAAGTTCTGGCCTTGCGCTGGAGCGACATCGATTTTAAAGCCAAAACCATTCATTTCAACAAAACTTTGTTCTATGAAAAAGGGAAGTATGTATCTCTGACGTCCAAAACAGCCGCTTCTAGACGTTTTATCAGCATGGATGACACAACGGCAGGGTTACTCAAAAAATACCGTACAGGGCAATCTGGAGCTTCGGTTGTACATCTCCATTCAAAAGATAATGAAATGGTTTTTACTCGTGAAGATGGGTCCCCGCTACGACTCGCATATCCAAATGACAAATTAGATGAGATTACTAAATCAAACAATCTTCATCCAATTACAGTCCACGGCTTACGCCACACTCACGCCTCCCTTTTATTTGAAGCTGGTGCCAGCATCAAAGAAGTTCAGGAGCGTCTCGGTCATTCCGATATCAAAATGACGATGAACATCTACACCCACGTTACCCGAATGGTCAAAGAGCAAACTGCATCCCGATTTGAGAAGTTCATGGAGCTATGACCATACAAATATGGTCAAAATATGGTCACAGCTCATTCGGGGGAAAAATTAAAGCCCCTGACCAATGAAGGCCAAGGGCGATAATCCTTGATATAGCAAGCTTCTTAGCGCTTGGAGAATTGAGGTGCGCGACGAGCTGCTTTCAAGCCGTATTTCTTACGTTCTTTCATACGAGGATCGCGAGTCAGGAAGCCAGCGCGTTTCAGAGCGCCGCGCAGTTCCGGATCTGCTTTCAGCAGAGCGCGAGCAACGCCGTGACGGATTGCACCAGCTTGACCAGTGGTTCCGCCGCCGTTTACGTTAACCAATACATCGTAACGACCAAGAGTTTCAGTCAGAACGAGTGGTTGTTTTACGATCAATTTCAGTGTTTCCAAACCAAAGTAAGTATCCATTTCACGCTTGTTGATCACGATGCGACCTTCACCTGGAACCAGGCGAACGCGTGCTACGGAGTGCTTACGACGACCTGTACCGTAGTATTGTACTTGTGCCACGTATATTTCCTCCCTTTACCTTAACCGCGAATTTGCCAAACTTCTGGTTTTTGTGCTGCGTGCGGATGCTCAGTTCCAGCGTATACTTTCAGCTTGGTGAACATTTGACGTCCCAGGCTGTTTTTAGGCAGCATGCCTTTTACCGCCAGTTCGAACATACGATCTGGTCTCTTATTCAGCATTGCGCCAGCAGTGGTTTTTTTCAGACCACCTGGATACAGGGAGTGAGTGTAGTAAATTTTGTCGTTCAGTTTGTTACCAGTCAATTTCACTTTGTCAGCGTTGATTACGATTACGAAATCGCCAGCGTCAACGTGAGGAGTGAATTCTGGTTTCAATTTTCCGCGCAGGATAGAAGCTACTTCGCTCGCCAGACGACCCAGCGTTTGGCCTTCAGCGTCAACGATGTACCATTTGCGCTCAACTTCGAGCGGTTTCGCCATATATGTGGTACGCATTTTTGTCCCTCCTAAATATCTTACCTAACACATATCCATCTACTTATAACCAAAACAACCGAAACTTGCAATGGAAGATAATTGCTGTTACGGGTGAGCAACTCTTCCAGGTGTTCCATGTAATCACGATCTTGTCTTTCAATCCCGGGGCTAGAGTGGGGCTAGGCGGGGTTAAAATACCAAGGAATATCGTACTACATAGACGCCCTATAGTCAAGTGCTGCTCGTTCGTCTAATAGTTGGAAATCAGAGAACTAGTAGACAACTTCCCACATGGTCAGACCCTTGGCTGGTGCTGTCTTACCTGCCTTTTCCCGATCACATGCGGCGAGGATCTCCCTCAGTTCAGCAGGGCTTCTTTTTCCTTGCCCTACTTCAACCAAAGTCCCCACAATAATTCGAACCATGTTATACAAAAAGCCGTTGCCTCGGCATGTTACCCATACCTCGTCTCCGATTTTTTCTACGGTGAGCCCGTACACAGTCCGAACCTTGTCCTCAACGAATGTCTTTGCCGAGCAAAAGGAAGTAAAATCATGTTCACCCACCAAATAATGAGCAGCCTGCTGCATCGCGTCCACATCTAACGGAAACCGGACATGGTCGGCGTAACGATGTCGAAACACATCTGCCACTGGATTGTTGTCGATACAATATCGATATTCTTTAACTTGCACGTCAAAACGCGCATGAAAAGAGGCATCGACCTCTTCGACTGTCCGAATGACAATAGAATCAGGCAACTGATTGTTCAACACAAACCGCCATTTATCCATCGGAATGTTGCTCGACGTATCAAAGTGAATCACTTGACCGCGCGCATGAACACCCGCATCTGTCCGGCCTGAACCGAAGACTTGGATATCCTCTCCGGTAACCCTCTTCAATGCGGCCTCAATTTCACCCTGGACCGTTACTTGATCTGGCTGTACCTGAAAACCGCTGAAGTCAGTCCCGTCATATGCCAATACACATCGCAGTCGCTTCATGTACGCCACCATCCAATCACGATTACCAAGATCACACTCACAACAGCTACGATTCCATCACGCCAAGTGAACGTCAGCTTATTCAGCCGGGTTCTCCCCACTCCCCCGCGATAGCCACGAGCTTCCATCGCCAAAGCCAGCTCTTCCGCACGCCGAAACGCACTCACGAACAATGGGATAGCGATCGGAATCAGGTTCTTGGCTCTGCGTACGAGACTTCCACTGGTGAAATTGGCTCCTCTAGCGGTCTGCGCCTTGATGATTTTATCCGTTTCTTCCATCAGGGTCGGAATGAACCGGAGTGCAATTGACATCATCAGGGCTATATCATGAACCGGTATGCCGATCTTCCCTAGTGGTCCTAGTAAACGCTCCAAACCCTCCGTCAAATCGATTGGAGAGGTGGTCAGTGTCAGCAAGGAACTAATGAGAATCAAAAGTCCCAAGCGCAAAGAAATGAAGATCGCCTGGCGAACTCCCTGTTCTTCTACTGTAAACCATCCCCACTGAAAGTAGACCGTTCCGCCTTTCGTGATAAAAATATGCAAGACGACGGTAAACAAAATCAGGATCCAGACTGGCTTTAAGCTTTTTAATATATAGGACAATGAAAGCCTAGAAAGAAGTGCTGCATACAAGGTAAAACCAATGAGTATGGCGTACGTTACCGTATTGTTAGCCAGAAAAATCAAGGTAGCAAAAAGAATGATGAAGAGAAGCTTGCTTCGCGGATCTGCACGATGTAAAAAAGATTGCCCTGGTACGTATTGACCAATTGCGATATTCTGCAGCATGCCTAGCCCTCCTTTGGTACGGACAGTCGTTCCAGCAGATGGGCAATCAGCTCTTCCTCCCGATAAAGGGAGCTCGGCAGACTAGCCTTGTCCGGCAGCATTTGATTCAATTGCGATACGAGAGCCACCGTTTCCGGTACATCCAAAGACAGCTCTCGGAGACGAACCACTTGCATGAATACTTCCTCCGGCTTCCCCTGCAACGCTACTTGACCTTGTGCCATCACAAGCAAATAGTCTGCATAGCGGGCTGCCTCTTCCATGCTGTGCGTTACCAATAGTGTCGTGAGGTTTTGTTCCCGATGAATCCGGTAGATCCCTTCCAGAATCGTGACTCGTCCCGCAGGATCAAGACCCGCAGTTGGTTCATCCAATACCAGAACCTTCGGCTGCATGGCAAGAACACCAGCCAAAGCAACACGTCGCATTTGCCCGCCACTCAAATGAAACGGCGAGCGATCCTTGATCGTGGCATAATCCAGGCCGACAATTTCAAGGGACTCCTTTACACGCGCTTCCACCATCTCCGTTGGCAAGTCAAAGTTGAGCGGTCCAAAAGCAACATCCTTCGCAACCGTTTCTTCAAACAACTGATGTTCAGGATATTGAAAGACGAGCCCAATATTGCGCCTTTGAGCATGGGGTAACCGCCGCTTTGGAGTAATGACCGCATCACCCAGGGTAATCTGCCCTGTACTAGGCATCAGCAACCCGTTCAAGTGCTGAATCAGCGTTGACTTACCCGAGCCCGTGTGGCCAATAATTCCGACAAACGAACCGGATGGAATCGTCAGCGAAATATTGTGTAAGGCAACTCGTTCGAACGGTGTTCCCTTTGCGTAGATATGGCTTACTTGGTCAAAAGTAATTTGCATACGTGCTCCACCAGCTCCTCTTGATGCAGGACAAACGGTAAATCAATCCCTTTGGAATGAAGTGCGTGTCGCAGTCGAACGGCAAATGGCACATCCAGTCCCACCTGTTTCAAACGATCTACCTCATTAAACACTTCACTCGGTTTGCCTTCCATCAGGACTTCACCCGCATTCATGACGATGACCTTATCCGAATAGATAGCTTCTTCCGGAAAATGGGTAATGTTAATGATCGTGAGTCCCTCGTCACGGTTCAGTTGACGAGCCAGATTCAGCACTTCCATTCTCCCTTGTGGATCAAGCATCGCTGTCGCTTCATCCAAGATGATGACAGAAGGCCGCATCGCCATAATCCCTGCGATCGCCACTCGCTGCTTTTGTCCACCAGACAGACGATGTGGTTGTGCCTGTAAATAAGACTCCATTCCTACAGAAACGAGCGCCTCATCAATACGATCTCGCATCTCTTTGGGGTCCACACCCATGTTTTCTAGGCCAAAGGCGACATCATCTTCCACTGTAGCCCCAACAATCTGATTGTCCGGGTTCTGAAAGACCATGCCAACATGTCGTCGAATTTCCCAAAGCAGCTCCCCATCTTTCGTATCCATTCCACTGATAAGTACTGTGCCGCCTTCTGGAAGCAACAGAGCATTCATCAGCTTTGCCATCGTAGATTTACCGGAACCGTTGTGACCCAGTACGGATACAAAGGAACCTTTTAGAATGGTAAGATCAACACCTTGTAATACCGGAACCCGTTGGCCATCCTCACCATCGTAGGTATAAGAAACATCTCGCAATGCCAGCAGGTTATCTTCATTCATGAGGCATTCACAACCTCCCCAGCCTTCACAGGGAACTGACTAGCAGGATTTCGATAAGAAAGGAAAAAAGGGTTGAATCAGAGTCCAGCCTATGACCAGATCTGCCCCCACCCTTTTCGCGGTAATCTACCAGGCTTGAAACCTGAATAAACGACCAGTTTACATGTATTAAACGAATTCGATGTACGCCATTGGAGCAGCGTCGCCACGGCGAGGGCCGGCTTTCAGGATACGAGTGTATCCACCGTTGCGCTCTTTGAAGCGAGGTGCGATTTCATCGAACAGTTTTTGAACAGCATCGCGGCCTTCAGCATTCGCAACTTCTTTGCGAACGAAAGCAGCAACTTGACGGCGAGCATGCAGATCGCCACGTTTCGCGAGCGTGATCATTTTTTCAGCGATTGGGCGCAGTTCTTTCGCCTTCATCTCTGTAGTTTCGATGCGCTCGTTGATGATCAGGTCTGTTACCAAGTCGCGGAACAGCGCTTTACGAGCTGAGCTACGACGACCCAATTTACGTTGTGCCATGTGGTTTACCTCCCTCTTAATCGAGAGAACAAAAGTTTGCTTCTTGGTTTGCTACTCTAGTCGTCACTGCGCAGGGACAGGCCCAGTTCAGCTAACTTTTCTTGAACTTCTTCAAGAGATTTGCGCCCCAGATTGCGTACTTTCATCATGTCCTCTTCGGTCTTCTGCGTCAGCTCTTGCACGGTATTAATACCGGCACGCTTCAAGCAGTTGTAGGAACGAACAGAAAGATCGAGCTCTTCGATAGTCATCTCCAAGACTTTCTCTTTCTTGTCCTCTTCCTTCTCTACCATGATTTCTGCATCCTTCGCCTCGTCAGTCAGACCGACGAACAGGTTCAGGTGCTCCGTCATGATTTTAGCGCCGAGACTCACGGCTTCTTCCGGACTGATGCTACCGTTAGTCCAAACCTCAAGTGTTAACTTGTCATAGTTGGTCATTTGCCCTACACGGGTATTTTCCACTTGATAGTTAACGCGCTTGATCGGCGTGTAGATCGAATCAATCGGAATCACACCAATAGGTAGATCCTCAGATTTGTTTCCGTCAGATTGAACATAACCACGACCACGTCCAGCTGTCATGCGGATATGCAGACGACCGCCATTGGCCAACGTTGCAATATGAAGATCAGGGTTTAAGACCTCCACATCACTGTCAGCACGGATATCTCCCGCTTTGACAACGCCTTCGCCTTCTGCATCGATCTCGATTACTTTTTCTTCATCGGAATGGATCTTCAGCGCCAAGCCTTTGATGTTCAGGATGATCTCGGTTACATCTTCAACGACGCCTTCAACCGTAGAGAATTCGTGAAGAACCCCATCGATTTGAACAGTACGAACTGCCGCGCCTGGCAAGGACGAAAGAAGAATTCGTCTCAGCGAGTTGCCAAGGGTAGTTCCGTATCCGCGCTCTAGAGGTTCTACAACAAACTTTCCATACGAGTTGTCGTCGCTAACTTCCACAACCTCGATTTTTGGTTTTTCTATTTCTATCATTAAACAAACCCTCCTTCAAAACGTCGAAATCCTTGGGTGGGCCGCATACGTGCCCACTCAGGAATTTCCCCGGCGGTTTACCGTTTGCGTGCATGACAAGCTATAAATCAGAATTTACCATTCTAGTATGGACATGTTCTGAACGATATAAACCAGTTACACGCGGCGACGTTTTGGTGGACGGCAACCGTTGTGCGGAATTGGCGTCACGTCTTTAATCATGTTCACTTCAAGACCAGTTGCTTGCAGGGAACGGATCGCAGCTTCACGACCTGCACCTGGGCCTTTTACTGATACTTCAAGGGAACGCATGCCGTGTTCCATAGCAACGCGTGCAGCCGCTTCAGCAGCCATTTGCGCAGCAAATGGAGTGCTTTTACGGGAGCCTTTGAAGCCGAGGGAACCAGCACTGGACCAAGAGATCGCGTTACCGTGTGGATCCGTGATAGTGACGATCGTGTTGTTGAAAGTAGAACGGATGTGTGCTACGCCGACTTCAACATTCTTACGGTCACGACGACGGGTACGAGTTGCTGTAGCTTGTTTTCTTTTCGCCATGTCAGATTACCCTCCTTTACTTCTTCTTGTTTGCTACTGTACGGCGTGGACCTTTACGCGTACGAGCATTTGTTTTAGAACGTTGACCGCGAACTGGAAGTCCACGACGATGACGGATGCCACGGAAGCAACCGATTTCCATCAGACGCTTGATGTTGAGGGAGATCTCACGACGGAGGTCACCTTCCACCTTCACAGTTTTGTCGATGTACTCACGAAGTTTGTTCACTTCATCTTCTGTCAGATCGCGAACACGAGTGTTCATGTCTACGCCAGTAGCGGACAGAATTTTTTGAGACGTGGGGCGGCCAATACCAAAAATGTAGGTAAGAGCAACTTCAACGCGTTTTTCGCGCGGCAAGTCTACGCCTGCAATACGTGCCATGTGTCAAAAGCACCTCCTTGTTTACCCTTGTTTTTGCTTATGCTTCGGATTTTCACAAATAACCATTACGTTACCTTTGCGACGGATAACCTTGCATTTCTCGCAGATCGGTTTAACCGAAGGTCTCACTTTCATGGTTCTTGCCTCCCTTTTCTAGGGGTTTTGCTTACTATTTATAGCGGTACGTAATACGTCCGCGGGTTAAGTCGTACGGCGACAGTTCAACAGTTACTTTATCCCCCGGCAGGATACGGATAAAGTGCATGCGGATTTTTCCAGAGACGTGAGCGAGGACTTTATGTCCATTCTCTAATTCTACTCGAAACATAGCATTTGGCAAAGGTTCGATTACCGTACCTTCCACCTCAATTACATCATCTTTTGCCATGGTAAACTCTCCTTTCTTCTGCTCTTCAGTCGGACCATGAGTTTTGCGAAATGATCACACAACGAACTTATCGTCGACACGTTGGACGACAATCCCGAACCGTTCGGAACTACCGTTTTTATGTCCGTGTAAAAATCTCATAGCCATCTTCCGTAATCGCGATGGTGTGTTCAAAATGAGCACAAGTTTTCCGATCCACTGTTACTACCGTCCAATTGTCCTCCAATGTGCGGACATAACGTTCGCCGGCATTTACCATTGGCTCAATTGCCAACACCATGCCTGGTTTTAACCGTGGTCCTCGATCAGGAGGGCCGTAGTTAGGAACCTGCGGATCTTCGTGCAAGTTTTGCCCGATCCCATGCCCCACATACTCGCGAACGAGTGTGAAGCCGGCAGCTTCTGCATGAACCTGAATCGCATGAGAGATATCGGATAAGCGTCCACCCGGAACAGCTTTTTCAAGCCCCTTGTACAACGACTCTTCCGTTACTCTGAGCAGCTTCTGGTTTTCTGTTGAAATCTTACCGACCGGATACGTCCAAGCGGAGTCGCCATGGTAACCCTGAAACTGGGCACCGATGTCGATACTAATAATGTCTCCTTCTTGCAACGCCCGTTTACCTGGGATCCCGTGTACGAGTTCTTCATTGACTGAAGCACAGATACTTCCTGGAAAGCCACCATAGCCTTTAAACGATGGAATTGCTCCCATGCTTCGAATAAAGGTCTCGGCAATTTCGTCTAGCTGCTTCGTCGTGACACCAGGCTTGATCGCCTTGGCCAGTTCTTGATGGGTGAGTGCGACGATACGACCAGCTTCGCGCATAACCTCAAGTTCTGCTTTCGACTTTAGGATAATCATTCGCAATTACCCTCGCAACAAAGACTTAATTTCCGCAAACACTACCTGGATATCTTGTTCTCCATCGATATCTCGCAGAAGTTCCTGTGCGGAGTAGTAGTCGATAAGTGGCTGTGTTTGCGCGATATTCACGTCAAGGCGTTGTGTTACCACTTCGATCTTGTCGTCATCACGCTGATACAGCTTACCACCATCTTTATCACATACGCCAGCCTCTTTTGGAGGATTGAACATCGTGTGATAGCTAGCACCGCAAACAGGGCAGATCCAGCGACCGGTCAGACGTTCAATCAATTGCTCGCGTTGAACGTTGATGTTAATTACATGGTCAATTTCACGTCCCAGCTCTTTTACTGTAGCTGTCAACGCTTCCGCCTGAGGTACTGTGCGCGGAAAACCATCTAAGAGGAATCCCTTTGCGCAGTCATCCATCGAAAGGCGCTCCCGCACAATACCAATGACGACCTCGTCTGGGACGAGATGACCTTTATCCATATAGGATTTAGCCTCTAGTCCGAGCGGCGTTTCGTTTTTGACCGCAGCTCGGAACATGTCGCCAGTCGAAATGTGCGGGATGTCAAACTCTTTTACGATACGTTCTGCCTGTGTCCCTTTACCGGCTCCAGGCAGTCCCATCAGAATTATATTCACGTCCATTCCCTCCGTCCCATCAAAAAAGCTACAGAAGCTTTTCTGTAAACATCTAAGTCATTACTTGATAAACCCTTGGTAGTGGCGTTTGATCATTTGACTTTCAATCTGCTTCATTGTATCCAAACATACCCCGACCACGATCAAGAGCGATGTACCGCCGATGAAAATGGATTGCGGCAAGTTTGCAATACTACCGAAGAAGAATGGCAAAATGGCAATTGTCATCAGGAACAAAGCGCCCGCCAATGTTAACCGGTTTAATGTACGAGTAATGAATACCTCAGTGTTTTTACCAGGTCGGATACCAGGAATGTAACCGCCATTTTTTCTCATGTTTTCTGCCATTTGTACAGGGTTGATCTGTACGAATGTGTAGAAGTAGGTGAATCCGAGAATCAAGATAGCGTAAAGCGTCATTCCTAATGGTTTGTTGACTTGGAAGTTCTGATAAATCCAGTTAGCAAATCCTTGTCCAGATGCATCCACCCAGAACTGAGCAATCGTTGACGGGAACATTACCAGCGATACCGCAAAGATAACAGGAATAACACCAGCAGAGTTGATTTTCAGCGGAATGTGGGTAGATTGACCACCGTACATTTTGCGTCCAACCACTCGCTTCGCATATTGCACTGGAATCTTACGAAGACCTTGCTGCATAAAGATAACCCCGACAATAATGGCGAGGACCACCAATAGGATAAGCAGAACTTTGACGATGCTGAAGAAGATGTTTACAGATGGATCACCAAACATCGTGGTGTAGATCGTCGTAGCCGCATTAGGCAGTCCAGCAACGATCCCGGCAACGATCAGGATCGAAATCCCGTTACCGATACCCTTCTCCGTAATCTGTTCCCCCATCCACATCATGAATGCGGTCCCAGCTGTCAATGTCAACGCAATGAGTGCATAGCTGCCAACCGACGTGTCGTTTAACAAACCAGGCGCCATATTGTTGAATCCAATCGTCATCCCTACAGACTGAATCAAACCAAGGATAATTGTAGCGTAACGGGTAACAGTGGCAATCTTGCGACGGCCAACTTCCCCTTCACGAGCCCATTGCGTAAGCTTAGGCACAACATCCATGGACATCAGCTGCATGATAATCGATGCCGTAATGTACGGCATGATACCCATGGCAAAAATCGAGAAGTTTTGCAGTGCTCCACCTGAGAAGGTGTTCAACAAGCCCAGTAGTTGGTTTGTATTCTGCTGAAACAACTCGACATTTACGTTAGGAACTGGCACAAAGCTTCCGATCCGGAAAACAACCAGCATCATGAGCGTAAAAAGGATTTTGCGACGAAGGTCGCTAATTTTAAAAATGTTAGTTAAGGACGCTAACATTAGATCACCTCGGTTGTTCCACCGACTTGTGCGATCTTCTCAGCAGCAGCTCCGGAGAACTTGTGAGCTTTAACAGTCAGCTTCACAGTCAGTTCACCGTTAGCAAGAACCTTAACACCGTCGCGCAGCGCGCTGATAACACCAGTTTCTTTCAACAGCTCAGGTGTTACTACAGTGCCCTCTTCGAAACGGTTCAGCGCGTCCAAGCTAACAATCGCAAATTCTTTGCGGCTGATGTTAGTGAAACCACGCTTAGGCAGACGACGGTACAATGGGTTTTGACCACCCTCGAATCCTGGGCGAACACCTCCGCCGGAACGAGCGTTTTGACCTTTGTGACCTTTACCAGCAGTTTTGCCAGTACCGCTACCGATACCGCGACCGATGCGCTTACGAGTGTGACGGGATCCTTCTGCAGGTTGCAGTTCATGCAATTTCATACGTTGCACCTCCTAACTAATTGAGATGTTCAATTAAGCTTCTACTTCTTTCACTTCTACCAAGTGCTTCACTTTGAAAACCATTCCACGAATTGCAGGATTATCTTCCTTCACTACAGTGGAGTTAATTTTGCGAAGACCCAGAGCTTTAACAGTGTCTTGCTGATCTACTGTACGACCGATCAGGCTGCGTTTGAGGGTGATTTGCAATTTTGCCATGTTCATTCCCTCCTTATTAACCCAACAACTCGTCAACAGTCTTACCGCGCAATTTCGCGACATCTTCCGCTGTTTTCAGACGACCGAGGCCTTCCAGCGTAGCGTTGACCATGTTGATAGGATTGTTGGAACCAAGAGACTTACTCAAAATGTCACCTACACCTGCCAGTTCGAGAACGGCACGAACAGGTCCACCAGCGATAACTCCAGTACCTGGAGCAGCAGGTTTGATCAGAACTTTACCAGCACCGAATTGGCACATTACTTCGTGCGGAACAGTTGTTCCTCTCATCGGTACACGGATCAATTTTTTCTTAGCGTCGTCAATCGCTTTGCGAATGGCGTCTGGAACTTCTTGAGCTTTACCCATACCAGCACCTACGTGGCCGTTACGGTCTCCCACAACAACCAAGGCGCTGAAGCTCATACGACGTCCACCTTTAACCGTTTTTGCTACACGGTTAACTGCGACTACTTTTTCTTCGAGCTCTAATTTGCTAGGGTCGATACGCATTCCTTACCCTCCTTGTTGTTAGAATTGCAGACCAGCTTCACGAGCTGCTTCTGCCAGTGCTTTAATACGTCCATGATAAATGTAACCACCGCGGTCAAAAATCACTTCTGTCGCACCTTTTTCTTGTGCACGCTTAGCGATCAGTGTGCCAACAGCTGTAGCAGCTTCCACGTTAGCGCCATTTTTCAGGCCCAGCTCTTTATCCAAAGAAGATGCAGATACCAGTGTTACGCCAGTTGCATCATCGATCAATTGAGCGTAGATATGCTTAGAAGAACGGAAAACGTTCAGACGCGGGCGAATGGTAGAACCAATCACGCGTTTGCGGATTCGCAGGTGGCGTTTTTTCCGAGCTTTGTTTTTATCAGCTTTCGTAAACATTAAGCGGCCTCCTTTCTCATGAAGCTAGAAGCTTATTTACCTTTTTTACCTTCTTTACGACGAACAACTTCATCGCTGTACTTGATACCTTTACCTTTGTATGGCTCAGGTTTACGCAGAGAACGGATTTCAGCAGCAACTTGGCCTACGCGCTCTTTGTTGATACCTTTTACCACCAAAGTGGTTTGGTTTGGTACATCGATTTCGATACCCTCTTCTGGAGTAACTTCCACTGGGTGGGAGAAACCAAGAGAGAGAGTAACACCGTTGCCAGACTTGGCAGCACGGTAACCTACACCGACCAGTTCCAGGGTACGAGTGAAGCCTTCGGATACGCCAGTTACCATGTTGGATACCAGCGCACGAGTTGTACCATGCAGGGAACGGTGAAGTTTGTTATCGCTTGGACGCTCAACGATTACTTCGTTTTCAGCGATGTTGATTTTGATATCTTCATGGAAGCTACGAACGAGTTGACCCTTAGGGCCCTTTACCGTCAGCTCAGTTCCGTTCAGAGTGAGGGTAACGCCTGCAGGTACCACGATCGGTTTTCTACCGACACGAGACATGTGGTGCACCTCCTGTGCTATTTACAATCTGTTAATTACCAAACGTATGCAAGAACTTCTCCACCAACATGTGCTTGACGAGCTTGTTTGTCAGTCATTACACCAGTGGATGTAGAGATGATCGCGCAACCGAGGCCACCCAAAACCTTTGGTACTTCGTTGTTTTTCGCATATACACGAAGACCTGGTTTGGAGATACGCTTCAGACCTGTGATGACGCGCTCGTTGTTAGCACCGTACTTCAGGAATACGCGGATGATTCCTTGTTTGTTGTCTTCAACAAACTCCGCATCGCGGATGAAGCCTTCTTCTTTAAGAATGCGCGCGATTTCCTTCTTGATGGTAGACGCCGGGATTTCCACTTTCTCGTGGCGAACCATGTTGGCGTTACGGATGCGAGTCAACATATCTGCGATTGGATCAGTCATAACCATGAGAGAAAACCTCCTTCCCGTTTCAAATTACCAGCTTGCTTTTTTCACGCCTGGAATTTGACCTTTATAAGCAAGTTCACGGAAGCAAATACGGCAGAGTTTGAATTTGCGCAATACGGAGTGAGGACGTCCGCAACGCTCGCAACGAGTGTACGCGCGTACTGCAAACTTCGGCTGCCGCTGTTGCTTGATGATCATAGATTTCTTTGCCACATTCTTCCCTCCTTACGAGTGGGTTTATTTACGGAATGGCATACCCATTTGAGTCAGCAACTCACGAGCTTCCTCATCCGTTTTCGCGGAAGTAACAATTACGATGTCCATACCGCGAACTTTATCAATTTTATCGTACTCGATCTCAGGGAAGATCAGTTGTTCCTTCAGACCGAGTGTGTAGTTACCGCGACCGTCAAAAGCCTTGGAAGAAATTCCACGGAAGTCACGAACACGCGGGAGAGATACGTTCATCAATTTGTCGAGGAAGTGGTACATACGCTCGCCGCGCAGAGTAACCTTCGCACCGATCGGCATACCTTCACGCAATTTGAAACCCGCGATGGATTTCTTAGCCTTTGTTACTACAGGCTTTTGACCAGCGATGATTTGCAGGTCTTCAATTGCAGTATCCAAGGACTTAGCGTTAGCTACCGCTTCGCCAACACCCATATTGATGATGATCTTTTCTACTTTCGGCACTTGCATGATGGAAGTGTAGCTGAACTTGCTCATCAAGCTAGGCACGATTTCGCTCGTATACTTTTCTTTCAATCTTGTTGCCATCTAGGATATCCTCCTTTCCAACCTGACTACTTGTCGAGTACTTCGCCAGACTTTTTCGCGTACCGAACTTTCTTGCCGTTATCCAAAACTTTGTAACCGATGCGAGTAGCTTTTCCGGACTTCGGATCGATCAAAGATACGTTGGATACGTGAATAGCTGCTTCTTGAGTCACAATGCCACCTTGCGGGTTAGCTTGGGACGGACGGCTGTGTTTCTTCACGAGGTTGATACCTTCAACCAGAACGCGTTCTTTCTTTGGATAAGCAGCGAGAACGCGACCTTTTTTGCCTTTATCTTTGCCCGCATTTACGATAACAGTGTCGCCTTTTTTAACGTGCATCGCTTGGTGCACCTCCTATCGAACAAACTGCCTGAGTTTTGCCGTTCAATTAGATAACCTCTGGAGCCAGAGAGATGATCTTCATGAAATCCTTGTCACGGAGCTCACGAGCCACAGGTCCAAAGATACGAGTACCACGAGGGGATTGATCGTCTTTGATAACTACAGCTGCGTTCTCATCGAAACGGATGTAAGAACCATCGTTACGACGAACGCCACTTACTGTGCGTACTACTACCGCTTTAACTACTTGACCTTTCTTGACAACGCCGCCGGGTGTAGCGGATTTTACGGAGCACACGATAACATCACCGATGTTCGCCGTTTTACGACCGGAACCACCCAGAACCTTGATGCACATGAGTTCCTTTGCACCGGAGTTGTCAGCAACAGCCAATCTCGTCTGAGTTTGGATCATTTACTGTTCCTCCTTTCGGACTTAATATCCGAAAATCTGACTTATACGATTACTGCCTCTTCGACGATACGTACCAAACGGAAACGTTTGTCTTTCGACAACGGACGAGTTTCCATGATTTCTACGATGTCGCCCACTTTTGCCGTGTTGTTCTCGTCGTGAGCCTTGAACTTTTTCGAGAATTTCATGCGTTTGCCGTACAAAGGATGTGTCTTGTAAGTTTCTACAAGAACAACAATGGTTTTATCCATCTTGTCGGAAACAACGCGACCTACAACTGTTCGACGCATATTGCGATCTGCGGTCATCGTTCAAACCTCCTTCCTATAATTAGCCGATTCCCAATTCTCTCTGGCGCAGGACGGTTTTCGCACGAGCAATATCCTTACGCACTTGTTTGATACGAGATGTGGTTTCGAGTTGACCCGTAGCCAGCTGGAAACGAAGGTTGAACAACTCTTCTTTCAAAGAAGTAACGTTTTGTTCGATCTCGGCAGTGGTCAAATTACGGTACTCATTAGCCTTCATGTGCGTCACCACCCACTTCTTCACGCTTCACGAACTTGCACTTGATTGGCAGTTTGTGCATAGCCAGACGCATAGCTTCGCGAGCGACTTCTTCAGGAACACCAGCAAGTTCGAACATGATCTTGCCTGGTTTCACTACCGCTACCCATTTCTCAGGAGAACCTTTACCGGAACCCATGCGGACTTCGAGCGGTTTTTGTGTTACTGGTTTATCAGGGAAAATTTTAATCCATACTTTACCACCACGTTTGATGTAACGAGTCATCGCGATACGAGCTGCCTCGATCTGACGGTTAGTTACCCAAGATGGCTCCATTGCTTGCAATCCGTATTCACCGAACGCAACAGTAGTACCGCCTTTTGCGTTACCAGCCATTTTCCCGCGGTGTTGTTTACGGTGTTTCACGCGTTTTGGCGTCAACATGATTACTTGCCTCCTTCCTCAGTAGCGACGTTCTTTCTCGCTGGAAGGACTTCTCCACGATAGATCCACACTTTAACACCGATGCGACCATAAGTGGTATGTGCTTCAGCAGTACCGTAGTCGATGTCAGCGCGCAATGTGTGAAGTGGAACAGTACCTTCGCTGTAACCTTCAGAACGTGCGATGTCCGCGCCGCCAAGACGACCGCTTACCAAGGTTTTGATACCTTTAGCACCAGAGCGCAGCGTACGAGTGATCGATTGCTTTTGCGCACGGCGGAAAGAAATGCGGTTTTCCAATTGGCGTGCAATATTTTCAGCTACCAGAGTAGCATCCAGATCCGGACGTTTGATTTCGTTGATATTGATATGAACGCGTTTGCCAGTCAGCTCAGTCAAAGATTTGCGCAGAGTCTCAACCTCAGCTCCACCTTTACCAATTACCATACCAGGCTTAGCGGTGTGAATCGTAACGTTCACGCGATTAGCTGCGCGTTCGATTTCGATCGTGGATACAGCAGCATCTTTCAGACGCCCTTTTACATACTTGCGGATTTTCAAGTCTTCGTGCAACAGAGTTGCGAAGTCCTTGTCAGCGTACCATTTGGACTCCCAGTCACGAATGACACCGATCCGAAGACCTACCGGGCTTACCTTTTGACCCACACGTAATCCCTCCTTATTTCTCGTTTAGTACCACTGTGATGTGGCTCGTGCGTTTATGGATGCGGCTAGCGCGACCCATAGCGCGCGGACGGAAACGCTTCAACGTAGGACCTTGGTCTACGAAGATTTTGCCCACTACGAGGCTGTTTGGATCCATCTCATAGTTGTGCTCAGCGTTTGCAATAGCCGACTTCAGGAGTTTTTCAACAACTGGAGAAGCTGCCTTTGGCGTGTGTTTCAAGATCGCCAAAGCTTCACCTACTTGCTTGCCTCTGATCAAGTCTACCACCAGGCGGACTTTACGAGACGCGATGCGAATATTGCGTGCAACTGCTTTTGCTTCCATCTTTGTACCTCCTCTCTGTCAAGAGAAAATTAGCGCTTCTTGGACTTCTTGTCGTTGTCGACGTGACCCTTGAAGGTACGAGTTGGTGCGAATTCACCCAATTTATGACCAACCATGTCTTCCGATACGTATACTGGTACATGTTTGCGGCCATCGTAAACTGCAAACGTGTGTCCTACGAACTCAGGGAAGATGGTGGAACGGCGAGACCAAGTTTTGATCACGCGTTTCTCGTTCTTTTCATTTTGCTCGTCAACTTTTTTCATCAAGTGGTCATCCACGAAAGGACCCTTTTTTAAGCTACGTCCCATTAGTGAACCTCCCTTCGCCAAAGGCGTTCGGTTATAGTATCAGCCTACCTTACTTCTTGCGGCGGCGGATGATGTATTGGTCGGACTTGTTCTTCTTCTTGCGAGTCTTGAGACCCAGGGTTGGTTTACCCCAAGGAGTAACAGGTGCTTTACGACCGATTGGAGCGCGACCTTCACCACCACCGTGTGGGTGATCGTTCGGGTTCATTACGCTACCGCGAACAGTTGGACGGATACCCAACCAGCGGGAACGTCCTGCTTTACCGATGTTCAGCAGTTCGTGATCCAGGTTACCTACTTGACCGATAGTAGCGCGGCATACGTTGTGAATGCGGCGTGTTTCACCGGAAGACAGGCGAACGATTACGAACTCACCATCACGACCAAGCAATTGAGCGGAAGTACCAGCAGCGCGCACCAATTGGCCGCCTTTACCAGGTTTCAGCTCGATGTTGTGGATGGTAGTACCTACCGGGATTTTCTCCATTGGCAGTGCGTTACCGATTTTGATGTCGGCATCTGCTCCGGATACGATCTGGTCGCCCACTTTCAGGTTGTGTGGAGCGATAATGTAACGCTTTTCACCGTCTGCATAGTTGATCAGCGCGATGTTAGCGGAACGGTTTGGATCGTATTCAATGGTTGCTACGCGACCAATGATACCATCTTTGTTACGTTTGAAGTCGATAATACGGTATTTACGTTTATGACCGCCACCTTGATGACGAACGGTAATTCTACCTTGGTTGTTGCGACCAGCTTTTTTGCTGAGAGGCGCCAACAAGGATTTTTCGGGAGTCGACGTGGTGATCTCCTCGAAAGTAGAAACCGTCATTTGGCGACGACCAGGAGAAGTCGGTTTAAACTTTTTGATACCCATGTTAATACCCTCCTTTTCGGTAGTCGTCGAGGTTATACTCCCTCGTAGAAGGCCAATTCTTTGCTGTCATCAGTCAGCTTAACGATTGCTTTCTTCCACTCGGACGTGTAACCGGAGTATTTTCCGTAGCGTTTTGGTTTCGCAGGTACACGAACTGTGTTAACTGCTTCTACTTTTACGCCAAATACTTTTTCAACAGCTTGTTTGATTTCTGTTTTGTTGGCTTTGAGAGGTACTTCGAAAACGTACTTTTTCTCAGCCATCATATCAGTGGTGCGCTCGGTAATGACAGGGCGTTTAAGGACATCATGAAGGCTCTTCATTATGCGAGCACCTCCTCTACTTTCGCAACCGCTTCTTTCGTCACGATTACTTTGTCATGCGCTACCAGATCAAGAACGTTAATGCCTGCAGCATCTACGATTTTTGCACCTGGGATATTACGGGAAGCGAGCGCTACGTTTTGGTCGTACTCGGAAGTAACGATCAGAACTTTGCGATCTACTTTCAAGCTGCTCAGAACAGCTGTCATTTCCTTAGTTTTAGGAGCTGTGAAGTTCAAAGCTTCCAATACCAGGAGTTCGTTGTTTTGTACTTTCGTGGAAAGTGCAGATTTCAGAGCCAAACGACGAACTTTACGGTTCAGTTTGTAACCGTATTTGCGCGGAGTTGGACCGAATACAACACCGCCACCTTTCCATTGCGGAGAGCGAATGGAACCTTGGCGTGCACGACCTGTACCTTTTTGGCGCCATGGCTTGCGGCCACCACCACGTACTTCAGAACGGTTCTTTACATCATGTGTACCTTGGCGTTGGGATGCTTGTTGCATCACGATCGCATCGTACAGAACTGCGCTGTTAGGCTCAATCCCAAATACGCTGTCTGCCAGATCGATTTCGCCAACTTGAGAACCGGTTTGGTTATAAAGAGCTACTTTCGGCATGTCAGTTCCTCCTTTCCTTACTAGTTCTTCTTGACTGCCGTGGATACCAGTACGCAGCTGTTTTTCGGACCAGGCACGGAGCCTTTTACGAGAACCAGATTGCGTTCTGTATCTACTTTAATTACTTCCAGGTTTTGGATAGTAACGTTGTCGCCACCCATTTGACCTGGCAATGTTTGACCTTTAAATACGCGGTTTGGAGCTACAGCACCCATGGAACCTGGACCGCGGTGGTAACGCGAACCGTGAGCCATAGGACCGCGGGATTGATTGTGACGTTTGATCGCACCTTGGAAACCTTTACCCTTGGATACGCCAGCTACGTCCACCATTTCTCCCTCGGCAAAAATGTCAGCCTTCAACTCTTGACCAACCTCGTAATCAGCGAGGTTAACTCCGCGAATTTCGCGAATGAAGCGCTTAGGAGCAGTGTTAGCTTTCGCTGCATGTCCTTTTTCCGGCTTGTTAGCGCGCTGTTCTTTTTTGTCTTCGAAGCCGATTTGAATCGCTTCATAACCGTCGTTCTCAACGTCTTTCTTCTGAAGAACTACGTTAGAACCAACTTCGATGACCGTTACAGCAGTCGCTGTTCCGTTTGGACCAAAAACTTGAGTCATGCCAAGTTTTTTCCCTAAGATTCCTTTGGTCATTTGTGCCACCTCCTGTGCTTATTTCAGTAAAACGTTTTTATGTTGTATCAAGTCCCCACCGATGCGCAGGGGTGCCATTTTAAGGGTTTGTTGCTTGGTATAACACGCTTATCAAGACAACGTCTGCGCGTGTATCGCTTTTTGGGACCTTACAGTTTAATCTCGATATCCACACCAGATGGCAGATCCAGACGCATCAAAGCATCTACTGTTTGTGGTGTTGGGTTCAAGATGTCGATCAAACGTTTGTGTGTACGCATCTCGAATTGCTCACGAGAATCTTTGTACTTATGAACCGCACGCAGGATCGTGTAAACTGCTTTCTCCGTAGGGAGTGGAATTGGACCGGATACGTTAGCACCGGAACGCTTCGCAGTGTCCACAATTTTTTCTGCGGACTGATCCAGGATTTTGTGATCATACGCCTTCAAACGAATACGAATCTTTTGCTTTGCCATTGAAGTCCCTCCTTTTTCGCCCATTTTTTAAACAGACATTTCTCCGTGGAAATATCCTGCACCCCGGTCATGGCAAAGGGGCCGGGTGTGTCAGCAACCTCCCACATCATCGCAAGTCCATGACCAACATTCAATATTGTACTAAAAAGATTTGGGCAACGCAAGTTTTTTCTTGGGTTTCCGTATATTTTTTTGTACATGGTGTGCCTACTGAATGGCTCACCTTGATCATATTACAGATTTCCGCGAAGGAAGGCAAGCGGGATTACCTGCCAACTCGCTGACTCATCTATCTATAATAGAAGGAAGACGTTATACTTATGGTTGTACGCTATGAAATGGAGGTTATCCTCAATGTCTGATTTGAATCAACCCCCTTATGAAATCATTGGCGGTGCAGATACCTTGGCCCGTCTTGTCGATACCTTTTACGATCTGGTTAAGCAGCATCCCGACATTACTGACCTCTTCCCTGAAGATTTAACCCACGTGAAGGAACGTCAATATCAGTTTTTGACACAGTTTCTCGGTGGTCCAAGCCTGTATTCGGACGCCCATGGTCATCCGATGCTGCGAGCACGACACATGCCGTTCCCTATTGGACCTATACAGGCAGAGGCTTGGCTCTCTTGTATGGATAAAGCCATGGACCTGACTGGACTGGAAGGCGAAATTCGGGAGCAAATCTTTGATCGCTTGCGTTTAACTGCTCATCATATGGTCAATAAGTGGGATCAATAAGAAAAAGCGTAGGACAATTACTGTCCTACGCTTTTGTTGTTATATCAGAGGTTGCTGCCGCTGCCGCACTTGTAGCTTTCGGTCTCACCAAGCTACGCGATCCCAAGTATACACCGCCTACGATCATACACAATGCTAGTAAGTGTACAAGTTGAAGGCTTTCTCCCAGGAATATCGCCGCAAATACCAAACTGGCCATTGGCATTCCATTTAGGAAAACAGCCGTTCGACTCGCTCCCAGCTGGCGTATCCCATAATTCCAACCGATCGAGCCGAGCGCAGTTGATAGCGCACCTGAAGCAAAAATCACAAGCCACTGGAAGGGAGAAACGTCCAAAGAGAGATAATAGGAAGCTGGTTGGACAGTCAATGCGACTCCCCACAAGAAGATGACCCCAAACATTTGCGATAAAGCCGTAATTAAGAGTACCGGTACACCTCTTACGACCAATTTCCGTATGAGTAAACCCCCCGTTACATACATAAGCATGGAGAAAAACATAATAGCATCTCCCCAGCCATTCATATGAAGGCCGCCGTGCTGAGAGATGACGACAATCAACACTCCCGCAAAACCCATTCCAATGCCAAGCCCTTTTTTCAACGACATGCCTTCCCCTAAGAAAAGCATTGCCAAGAGTGCCGTTGCCAACGGATTTAATCCAAGAATAAGCGATGCATTTCCTGCCGTCGTGTATTGAACACCGGCTGCAAGCGTTATTTGATGAAGCGCGATAGAACTAGCACCGACTCCGGCCAACAAGAACCAATCTGTTTTGCTAAATCGCAAACTCTTTCGGTATAAGAAGATGAGTGGCGATAAACATATTCCACCGACAGTCATGCGTATGGCCGCGACATATAATGGAGGAAACGTTGTTAAATACTTGACCATGACGACGTTCAAGCCCCACAGCGTGACAACACCCGCAAGCATAAGAAACAATAATCGCTCATTATTTTTCATCTCTACTATCCCCCATCCAATCCTGATGGTATTGTAGCATATTGCTACGAGAGGCAAATTGAATGATTTTGATGGGAGTTATTTAAAAATTCGATAAAAGAGCATAAAAAAACCCGACAACCAAAGTTGTCGGGTTTTGTATATCCGTATATCTTACGCGTCGATAGAAGCTACAACGCCAGCGCCTACTGTACGGCCACCTTCGCGGATCGCGAAGCGAGTACCTTGTTCCATCGCTACTGGAGCGATCAGTTCTACAGTGAACTCAGTGTTGTCGCCAGGCATGATCATTTCAACGCCTTCTGGCAGTTGGATGATACCTGTTACGTCAGTTGTACGGAAGTAGAATTGTGGACGGTAGTTAGCAAAGAAAGGAGTGTGACGTCCGCCCTCTTCTTTGGACAGAACGTAAACTTCTGCTTTGAACTTAGTGTAAGGCTTAACGGAACCTGGTTTCGCCAAGCATTGTCCACGCTCGATGTCGTTACGGTCTACACCGCGCAGCAGAGCACCGATGTTGTCACCAGCTTGAGCTTGATCCAGCAATTTGCGGAACATCTCAACACCAGTTACAGTTGTAGCTTTTGTTTCTTCAGCCAGACCAATGATTTCTACTTGGTCACCAACTTTAACGATACCGCGCTCTACACGACCAGTAGCAACAGTACCACGACCAGTGATCGTGAACACGTCCTCTACAGGCATCAGGAAAGGCTTGTCAGTTGCACGCTCAGGAGTTGGGATGTAAGTGTCAACAGCATCCATCAGTTCAGCGATTTTCTTAGCCCACTCGCCAGTTGGGTTGTCCAAAGCTTCTTTAGCAGAACCTTTGATTACTGGAGTGTCGTCACCTGGGAACTCATATTGAGACAACAGGTCACGGATTTCCATTTCAACCAGTTCCAACAACTCTTCATCGTCTACCATGTCGCATTTGTTCATGAATACTACGATGTAAGGTACGCCTACTTGCTTGGAGAGCAGGATGTGCTCGCGAGTTTGTGGCATTGGGCCATCAGCTGCGGATACAACCAGGATAGCGCCGTCCATTTGAGCAGCACCAGTAATCATGTTTTTCACGTAGTCAGCGTGACCAGGGCAGTCAACGTGAGCATAGTGACGGTTTTCAGTTTCGTACTCAACGTGAGCAGTGTTGATTGTGATACCACGCTCTTTTTCTTCTGGAGCAGCGTCAATTGCAGCGTAGTTCATAGCTTTTGCTTTACCTTGTTGTGCCAATACAGTTGTAATAGCAGCAGTCAGGGTAGTTTTACCATGGTCAACGTGACCGATAGTACCGATGTTAACGTGTGGTTTATTACGCTCAAACTTTTCTTTTGCCATGAGAGTAAAGCCTCCTTATACATAAGGGTTTTATGGTTTGAAGAAAGGTTTACCTTACGAATGGTTGTCCCTTCAATATTGTAAACCTTTCTGGTTGCAAGATAAAGTCGTAACCTGTAATTATTCGCCTTTAGATTTCTTGATGATCTCTTCAGCGATAAATTTAGGTACTTCTTCGTAGTGGTCGATCACCATGGAGTAAACGCCACGACCTTGAGTACGGGAACGCAGAACTGTGGAATATCCGAACATCTCGGACAGTGGTACCATTGCACGGATTACTTGTGCATTTGCACGAGCTTCCATACCTTCGATACGACCGCGGCGGGAGTTCAGGTCACCCATTACGTCGCCCATGTACTCTTCAGGCATTGTAACTTCTACTTTCATGATTGGCTCGAGCAGTACAGCGCCACATTTTTTCGCAGCTTCCTTCAATGCGAGGGAACCTGCTACTTTAAATGCCATCTCGGAGGAGTCGACATCATGGTAGCTACCGTCTACGATAGTAGCTTTGATATCAACCAGCGGGAAGCCGGCGATAACACCATTTTTCATCGATTCTTCGATACCCGCTTGAACAGCAGGGATGTATTCGCGTGGTACTACACCACCAACGATTTTGTTTTCGAATTGGAAGCCTTGACCCGGCTCGAGAGGAGCGAACTCCACCCAAACGTGACCGTATTGACCACGACCACCGGACTGACGAACGAATTTACCTTCCACTTTAGCTGGGTTACGGAATGTTTCACGGTAAGCAACCTGTGGAGCACCTACGTTCGACTCAACTTTAAATTCGCGTTTCAGACGGTCAACGATGATCTCCAGGTGAAGCTCACCCATACCGGAGATGATTGTTTGACCAGTCTCTTCGTCTGTGCGTGTTCTGAACGTTGGATCCTCTTCAGCCAGCTTGGACAGGCCGATACCCATCTTGTCTTGGTCTGCTTTGGATTTTGGTTCGATCGCAACAGAGATAACTGGCTCTGGGAATTCCATAGACTCGAGGATAACAGGAGCCTTTTCATCACACAGAGTGTCACCAGTTGTTGTATCTTTCAAACCTACTGCAGCAGCAATGTCACCGGAGTAAACCGTTTGGATTTCTTCACGGTGGTTTGCGTGCATTTGCAGGATACGGCCTACACGCTCACGCTTACCTTTAGTAGAGTTGAGCACATAAGAACCGGAGTTCAGTACACCGGAGTATACACGGAAGAATGTCAGACGGCCTACATAAGGGTCAGTCATGATCTTGAACGCAAGAGCAGAGAACGGACCGTTATCATCAGCTGGACGATCTACTTCTTCATCAGTATCTGGCAATGTACCTTTGATTGCAGGGATATCTACCGGGGACGGCAGGTAAGCTACAACGTTGTCCAGCATAGGCTGAACACCTTTGTTACGGTAAGAAGAACCGCACATTACCGGCGTCAGTTTGCACTCGATAGTACCCTTACGCAGAGCAGCACGGATTTCTTCGTTGGTCAGCTCTTCGCCTTCCAAGTACTTCATCATGAGCTCTTCGTCTTGTTCAGCAGCTGCTTCAACCATAGCCATGCGAAGTTCTTCGCAACGTGCCAGAATGTCAGCAGGAATTTCAGCGGAGTCAGAAGTTTTACCCAAGTCATCAGTATATACGATTGCCTTCATTTCAATCAGGTCAACCATACCTTTGAATTGATCTTCTGCACCGATTGGATATTGGATAGCTACTGGATTTGCACCCAGGCGAGATTTGATCTGACCCAAGCACATATCGAAGTTAGCACCCAAGATATCCATTTTGTTGATGTAGCACATGCGCGGTACGCCATAGCGGTCAGCTTGGCGCCATACTGTTTCGGTTTGCGGCTCAACGCCACCTTTTGCGTCAAAAACGGTTACAGCACCGTCAAGAACGCGCAGGGAGCGCTCAACTTCTACA
This sequence comes from Brevibacillus brevis, assembly GCF_900637055.1. Taxonomy (NCBI): domain Bacteria; kingdom Bacillati; phylum Bacillota; class Bacilli; order Caryophanales; family Paenibacillaceae; genus Brevibacillus; species Brevibacillus brevis. The sequence goes on along the minus strand of NZ_LR134338.1, from coordinate 261,756 downwards.
GTGAAGTCTACGTGACCTGGTGTATCAATGATGTTGATACGATGACCAGCCCATTGAGCAGTAGTAGCAGCCGAAGTAATGGTAATACCGCGCTCTTGCTCTTGTTCCATCCAGTCCATTGTAGCTGCACCTTCGTGCACCTCACCAATTTTGTGAACACGACCAGTGTAGAACAGAATACGCTCAGTAGTCGTCGTCTTACCAGCATCGATGTGAGCCATGATACCGATATTACGCGTATTCGGCAAAGAGAACTCGCGAGCCATTAGGTATGCTCCTTCCATACTCGAGTTTGAGAATAAACGGGTATCCAAAACGGACACCCGATTCAATTCCTACCAGCGATAGTGAGCAAACGCTTTGTTCGCTTCAGCCATCTTGTGCGTGTCTTCACGCTTTTTAACTGCTGCACCGGTGTTGTTAGCAGCGTCCATGATCTCGTTAGCCAAGCGTTGTTCCATGGTTTTCTCTCCACGGTTACGGGAGTAGTTAACCATCCAACGCAGACCAAGAGTGGTACGGCGCTCCGGTTTTACTTCGATTGGTACTTGATAGTTAGCACCACCTACACGGCGAGCTTTAACTTCCAGTACTGGCATTACGTTTTTCAGTGCTTCTTCAAACACTTCCATCGGGTTGCGACCTGTGCGCTCCTGGATGATGTCAAATGCGTTGTAGAGAATGTTCTGAGCTACACCGCGCTTACCATCCAACATCAGGCGGTTAATCAAGCGAGTAACCAACTTGCTGTTGTGAATAGGATCAGGCAGCACGTCACGACGGGTTACAGGACCTTTACGAGGCATCGTATTCCCTCCTTCTTTTCGTTATAAATTCACGCCACTTCACAGGCGCTTTTCTTATTACTTCTTCGCTGCTGCTTGACCTGGCTTCGGACGCTTAGTACCGTATTTGGAACGACCTTGTTTACGGTTGTTCACACCAGCAGTGTCAAGAGCACCACGAACGATATGGTAGCGTACCCCTGGCAAGTCTTTTACACGACCGCCGCGCACCAGCACGACGCTATGCTCTTGCAGGTTGTGGCCGATACCACCGATGTAAGCTGTTACCTCGATTCCGTTTGTCAAACGCACACGAGCGTATTTACGCAACGCGGAGTTCGGTTTTTTCGGAGTCATGGTACCTACACGAGTGCAAACACCACGTTTTTGAGGAGAGCTTTGGTTGGTTTGGCTTTTCTTGAAGCTGTTGTACCCCTTTTGAAGAGCTGGGGACTTCGACTTCACAACCTTATCCTCGCGACCTTTACGCACCAATTGGTTAATTGTAGGCATGATGTTACCTCCCTTCTTAATACCCAATCTTCAAGACCACAGATCCAGGTGAGTCATTTTTAGGCCAAATAGAAAGTCCTTGTCCAGTATTACGCAACGTGTAACCACAGACAAAAACATCGTTAACCACTTTTCTTAATCGCAGCGGTTGCCGCTCCCACTTCAATTCCGCACGCTTTGCCTAGACGGCGCATGGAATCTACATGAATGACTGGAACACCCTTCTCTTTGCAAAGGAGCTCGACTTTTTGGGTCAAACGCTTATCTGCATCAACAGCGATATACACCGCTTCTACCTGTTGGCTTTCAACAGCTTTGATCGTCTGCTTAATGCCGATTGTCAAGTCCTTGGCCCGCTCTACTTTTTCATAAGACATGATTCTCATATCCTCCAAAGTACAGATGTCAGGCACACTTGAATATAATATCAGGTGGACTAGTTGTTGTCAACGCCCATTTGATATTTTTATTAACTAAACCTCTATCGAGGCCTATTCATGGCGGAGCGACCGCGTTTTAGCGGAAAGTTTTGATGCGCTCCGGAATTTATTTTATAAATTCCTATACGTTTAGGAAAGCGCCCACCAACGGTGATGGGCGCTTTTCCCGCAATTACTCTACAGAAACTGCTTCTTGCTCAGCTTTCGCTGCTTCCAGCTCTGCTTCGTAATCTACTTGACTAGCAACTTTTACATTGCGGTAACGTGACATACCGGTACCTGCTGGAACCAGCTTCCCGATAATAACGTTCTCTTTCAAACCTAGCAAGCGGTCCACTTTTCCTTTGATCGCTGCATCGGTAAGAACGCGAGTTGTTTCCTGGAAGGATGCTGCCGACAGGAAGGAGTCGGTTTCGAGGGATGCTTTGGTGATCCCCAGAAGAACCGGACGGCCCACTGCTGGATTTCTGCCTTCCATGAGAACTTTTGCGTTCGCTTGCTCAAATTCTGGAACCTCAACATAGGAACCTGGCAAGAGGTCTGTATCTCCGCTGTCGATAACGCGCAGTTTGCGCAGCATCTGACGAATCATAACCTCTACGTGCTTGTCGTTAATTTCTACCCCTTGCATACGGTAAACTTTTTGTACCTCTTGCAAGATGTAGTTGGAAACGCCGCGCATACCGCGAACTTTGAGCATTTCTTTCGGGTCTACGGAACCTTCCGTGAGCTCATCACCGGCATTCAGCTTGACACCAACAGAAACCTTGATGCGCGAGCCATACGGTGCTGCATACACTTTGTTCTCCGCTTCCCCACGTACTTCGATCTCGCGACGATCTTTCCCTTCGCGAATATCAACAACTTCACCATCGATTTCGGAGATGACTGCTTGCCCTTTCGGATTACGCGCTTCGAACAACTCCTGAATACGCGGCAAACCTTGGGTAATATCGTCTCCCGCAACCCCACCGGTATGGAAGGTACGCATGGTCAGCTGGGTACCCGGCTCACCAATGGATTGTGCAGCGATAATACCAACTGCTTCTCCCACTTCCACCTCGGCTCCTGTTGCCAGGTTGCGTCCGTAGCACAGTTTGCAGACACCGTGGCTGGTGCGGCAAGCAAGTACGTTACGGATGTAAACGTCAGTGATTCCTACTTTTTCGATATACTCGGCAACCTCTTCAGAGATTTCCTCATTGCGGTGCACGATGATTTCTTTTGTCTCAGGGTGGCGCAAAGTCTCGAAGCAAGTACGTCCTACCAGACGGTCAGACAGCTTCTCGATTTCTTCTTTACCATCCTTGATCGCTGTTACACGGATACCTTTATCTGTTCCGCAATCGGTTTCGCGTACAATCACGTCTTGGGCAACGTCTACCAGACGACGAGTCAGGTAACCCGAGTCCGCTGTACGCAAGGCTGTATCGGCGAGACCTTTACGCGCACCGTGCGTGGAGATAAAGTACTCCAATACCGTCAGACCTTCACGGAAGTTGGATTTAATCGGCAACTCGATGATTCGACCGGATGGGTTTGCCATCAGACCGCGCATACCAGCCAGCTGAGTGATCTGGGATACGTTACCACGGGCACCGGAGTTCGCCATCATGAAGATCGCATTGAACTTATCCATGGACTTCATCAAAACGTCTGTTACTTCATCCTTCGCTTTGGACCAGATGGAGATTACGCGGTCATAGCGCTCGTCCTCGGTGATCAAACCGCGACGGAACTGCGTCATAACAGTTGCAACCTTCTCGTCTGCTGCGTCGAGGATATCTTTTTTCTTTCCTGGTACCGCAATGTCCGCTACGGCAATCGTGATACCTGCTTTTGTCGAGTACGTGAAGCCCAGTTCCTTGATCTTGTCGAGGATCATGGACGTTTTCATCGTACCGAAACGACGGAAGCACTCGGAAATGATCGTTCCCAAGAAGCCTTTCTTCACCGCACCCGGATCAGGCAGGTTCTTGATGAACTCTGAAACATTTGTACCTTTATCAAAGATAAAGCACTCGTCTGGAACCATAAATTGCAGGTTAGCCTTGGTCGGTGCATTGATGAACGGCAGATCTGCAGGGAAGATCTCGTTGAAGATCACTTTCCCTACTGTCGTTACGAGAAGCGCGTTCTCTTGACGTTCAGTAAAGCTGGTTTTGTTCAGGCGTTTTGCTGGCAGAGCGATGCGCGTATGCAGGCTGATAAAGCCTTGCTGATAAGCGGCAATCGCATCGTGAGGATCACGATAAATTGTACCCTCGCCTTTGTCGCCTTCGCGTTCCAGTGTCAGGTAGTAAGAACCAAGCACCATGTCCTGGGATGGTGTTACTACCGGTTTACCGTCTTTCGGATTCAAGATGTTCTGCGCTGCCAGCATGAGAATACGGGCTTCCGCCTGTGCTTCAGCAGACAACGGAACGTGAACCGCCATTTGGTCACCGTCGAAGTCCGCGTTGTACGCTGTACAAACGAGCGGATGCAGACGGATCGCACGGCCTTCAACCAGAACTGGTTCGAATGCCTGGATACCCAGACGGTGCAAGGTGGGGGCACGGTTCAACAGTACCGGGTGTTCGCGAATAACGTCCTCGAGAACGTCCCATACCTCTGGCTGAACGCGCTCAACCTTGCGCTTTGCGCTCTTGATGTTGTGAGCGAGGCCTTTGGAAACCAGCTCTTTCATCACGAACGGCTTGAAGAGCTCCAGTGCCATTTCTTTAGGCAAACCGCACTGATACATCTTCAGATTAGGTCCTACAACGATAACGGAACGACCGGAGTAGTCAACACGCTTACCGAGCAGGTTTTGACGGAAACGGCCTTGTTTACCTTTCAGCATGTGGCTGAGAGATTTCAAAGGACGGTTACCTGGTCCTGTTACCGGACGTCCACGACGACCGTTGTCGATGAGCGCGTCTACTGCTTCCTGCAGCATGCGTTTCTCGTTTTGTACGATAATGTCAGGAGCACCCAGTTCGAGCAGGCGCTTCAGACGGTTATTACGGTTGATTACACGGCGGTACAGGTCATTCAGGTCGGAAGTAGCAAAACGTCCACCATCCAACTGAACCATTGGACGAAGCTCTGGCGGAATAACCGGCAGTACGTCGAGAACCATCCAATCCGGGTGGTTACCGGAGTTGCGGAATGCCTCGAGCACTTCCAGACGCTTGATCGCACGGTTGCGGCGTTGACCTTGTGCCGTTTTCAAATCTTCTTTTAACGTTTCCACGTCTTTATCCAGATCGATTTCTGCAAGCAGGCGTTTGATCGCTTCTGCTCCCATCATCGCTTGGAAGGAGTGGCCGTATTTCTCACGATAGTTGCGATACTCTTTTTCGGAGAGCAATTGCTTTTTATCGAGAGGAGTGTCACCTGGATCGGTTACTACGTAAGAAGCAAAGTAGATTACTTCCTCCAGGGAACGAGGGGACATGTCGAGCACCAAGCCCATACGGCTTGGAATCCCTTTGAAGTACCAGATGTGAGAAACTGGGGCAGCCAGTTCAATGTGCCCCATACGCTCACGCCGTACTTTGGCGCGGGTCACTTCCACGCCACAACGGTCGCACACTACACCTTTATAACGAACACGCTTGTATTTACCGCAATGGCATTCCCAGTCCTTGGTCGGTCCAAAGATGCGTTCGCAGAACAAGCCGTCTTTTTCCGGTTTCAGTGTGCGGTAGTTGATCGTCTCAGGCTTCTTCACTTCCCCGAAAGACCACGAACGGATCTTATCGGGGGAAGCCAAGCCGATCTTCATATATTCGAAGTTGTTCACGTCAATCACAGGGCGTTACCTCCCTTTGTACCGGAATCTTACTCGTCGTTCAAGCTTCCGCCTTCGAGAACGAGGTTCAGTTTTTCACCGTTGCCTTCATCCTCGTCTTCCATTTCACGCATTTCAATCTCCTGCTCGTCACCGGACAGAATCTTCACGTCCATACCCAAGCTCTGGAGTTCCTTGATCAATACCTTGAAGGACTCTGGAACACCTGGTTCTGGAACGTTTTCGCCCTTAACGATCGCTTCGTACGTTTTCACGCGGCCCACGACGTCATCCGACTTGACAGTGAGGATTTCTTGCAAGGTGTAGGCAGCACCGTATGCTTCCAATGCCCAAACCTCCATCTCCCCGAAACGCTGTCCACCGAATTGAGCTTTACCACCCAATGGCTGCTGCGTAACAAGAGAGTAAGGACCAGTAGAACGAGCATGGATTTTGTCGTCAACCAAGTGAGCCAGTTTCAGCATGTATACGCAACCTACCGTTACACGGCGGTCAAACGGTTCACCTGTACGACCATCAAACAAGATCGTTTTTCCGTCACGATCCAGACCTGCTTCTTCCAACGTTTCGAATACTTCTGCCTGACGTGCACCGTCAAATACCGGCGTTGCTACGTGGATACCCAGAAGCTTCGCTGCCATACCCAAGTGAGTCTCCAATACCTGACCGATGTTCATACGCGAAGGTACGCCCAACGGGTTGAGTACGATCTCTACTGGAGAGCCATCTGGCAGGAACGGCATATCTTCTTCCGCCATGATGCGGGCGATAACCCCTTTGTTACCATGTCGACCGGCCATTTTGTCACCCACGGAGATTTTCCGTTTTTGGGCGATGTAAACGCGAACCAGTTGGTTTACGCCTGGTGGCAATTCGTCGCCATTCTCACGCGTAAATACTTTTACGTCTACGATGATACCGGAACCACCATGCGGTACGCGCAGGGATGTATCACGAACTTCACGAGCTTTTTCACCGAAGATGGCATGCAGGAGACGTTCTTCTGCTGTCAGCTCAGTAACCCCTTTAGGTGTAACCTTACCAACGAGAATGTCGCCGTCCTGAATCTCCGCACCAACACGGATGATACCGCGTTCGTCCAGGTTTTTCAGAGCATCTTCCCCGACGTTTGGAATATCGCGAGTGATTTCCTCTGGACCCAGCTTGGTGTCGCGAGCTTCGGACTCGTATTCTTCAATATGGATAGACGTATACACGTCATCTTTTACAAGTTTTTCACTCAGAAGAATCGCGTCTTCGTAGTTGTATCCTTCCCACGTCATAAACGCAACGATTACGTTACGACCGAGAGCCAATTCACCTTTTTCAGTGGATGGGCCGTCCCCAATGATATCGCCTTTTTCAATCCAGTCTCCAGTGCTTACGATTGGACGCTGGTTGATGCAGGTACCTTGGTTGGAACGGATAAACTTGTGCATTTTGTATTTATCGAGATCGCCAGCAACTTTTCTACCGTCGATTTCTTGGTAACGACGAATCCAAATTTCGCGAGCCGTTACGCGCTCTACTTGACCAGGATGCTTGGCAACGATCGCCACGCCGGAGTCTTGCGCTGCTTTATGCTCCATACCCGTACCGACAAACGGTGCTTGTGGAATCAAAAGCGGAACGGCCTGCCGCTGCATGTTTGAACCCATCAGTGCGCGGTTGGCGTCATCGTTCTCGAGGAACGGAATCAGCGCTGTCGCAACGGATACAACCTGCTTCGGCGATACGTCCATGAAGTCTACCTTGTCGCGCGGTACGCTCAAGATCTCACCTTTACGACGGCAGATTACCATGTCGTTTACGAAACGGCCATCTTCATCAAGTGGCTGATTCGCCTGTGCCACGTTGAACACGTCTTCCTCATCAGCAGTCAAGTAGCTGATATCAGTCAACACGAAGCCTGTTTCCGGATCTACTTTACGACGAGGCGTTTCGATGAATCCGTAGTCGTTAATGCGTGCAAAGGACGACAGGGAGTTGATCAAACCAATGTTTGGTCCCTCTGGCGTCTCAATTGGACACATACGACCGTAGTGGGAGTGGTGAACGTCGCGCACTTCGAAGCCCGCGCGCTCACGCGTCAAACCACCAGGTCCGAGTGCGGACAGACGGCGTTTGTGCGTCAGCTCAGCCAATGGATTTGTTTGATCCATGAACTGGGACAGCTGCGAGCTACCAAAGAACTCCTTCAGTGATGCAATCACTGGACGGATGTTAATGAGAGCTTGCGGTGTAATTTGGTTTTGATCCTGGATGGACATGCGTTCACGAACTACACGCTCCATACGGGACAAACCGATACGGAACTGGTTCTGCAGAAGCTCACCCACGGAACGCAGACGACGGTTACCCAAGTGGTCGATATCGTCTGTGGAACCTACACCGTGCAGGAGGTTCATGAAATAGTTGATCGCCGATACGATATCCGCCGGCGTAATATGTTTGAAGGACTTATCTACATTTCCGTTTCCGATTACTTTGATGATCTTGCCATCCTCGATCGGAGAGAAAATATTGATAGATTGCAAATGAATCGCTTCATCTTCCAATACACCGCCATGCGTGCGAACATCGATAAAGCCGACATTGCCTTCCAGCGCTGGCAAGATGCGATCCAGGACACGACGGTCAATCATTTGACCTGCTTCGGCAAAAATTTCACCTGTTGTCGTATCGATCAGCGTTTCAGCCAAACGTTGGTTGTACAGACGGTTTTTCAAATGAAGCTTTTTGTTCATTTTGTAACGACCAACAGAAGCCAAATCATAGCGCTTAGGGTCGAAGAAACGAGAGATCAAGAGGCTCTTCGCATTTTCGACTGTTGGTGGCTCACCCGGACGAAGACGCTCGTAGATTTCAATGAGCGCTTTTTCCGTAGAATCGGTATTGTCTTTTTCCAGCGTGTTCTTGATGTATTCATCTTCACCCAGCAAGTTGAGAATCTCGATGTCGGAACCAAAGCCCAACGCACGCAAAAGAACCGTTACCGGGATTTTTCGCGTACGGTCGATGCGGACATAAATAACGTCCTTCGCATCGGTCTCCAGCTCCAGCCAAGCACCCCGGTTCGGGATTACTGTAGCTGTAAACGTCTGCTTGCCGTTTTTGTCCACTTTGGTGTTGTAATATACACTGGGGGAACGAACAAGCTGGCTGACAATAACGCGCTCAGCACCATTAATAATGAAGGTTCCCGTTTCGGTCATGAGCGGGAAGTCCCCCATGAATACTTCTTGTTCCTTCACTTCTCCCGTCTCTTTGTTCAACAAACGTACCTTCACACGCAGAGGCGCCGCATAGGTGACGTCACGTTCTTTCGACTCGTCAACATCGTACTTCGGCTCTCCCAAGCTGTAGTCGATAAACTCCAGCACGAGATTACCTGTGAAGTCCTGGATTGGCGAAATGTCTTGGAACATCTCACGGAGCCCCTCATCAAGGAACCACTGGTAGGACTTTTGTTGAATCTCGATGAGATTTGGAAGGCCCAGCACTTCGTTAATACGTGAATACGTACGACGCTGGCGGTGTCGGCCACTTTGAATCACTTTACCTGCCAACTTATTCACCCCTCAGGTTGTGTTTTCACACATAGAAACTCGGCATTCGGCAACTTTTTTCAGTCGCATTCGAATGCCTAAAAATAAAAATGGGTTAAAGCAGCTTCAACCATTTTTAACCCAGAGAAACTCTATTTTAAAAGAATTCCCATGTTTTCACGCAAACATTCCTATCTCAGGAAAAAAGTAGAAACGCTTGACAGACAGGGAATTGCTGAAAAATAGACATTTATCCCATATTGACATTTTATAATGCTACCACATTCAATTATTCGCGTCAAGAAAACTTTTCTAATGATTTCTTCTTGCTTATTTGATTGCCCTGAATATGTGATAGCCTTTTTCCCGATCTACCTCTATTACTTCGCGGTATGTTTCCTGCAGCTTCTTCAATGCGGATGGGGCACCTTGCTTCTTCTGAATGACAACCCACATTTCTCCGCCTTCTACCAACAGGTCGTATCCCTCTACAAAAATGCGATGAACGATTTCCTTCCCCGCACGAATCGGCGGATTGGTCAGGATGACATCAAACTGCTCGCCTTGCACGCCGCTGTAGACATCACTTACTCGAACCTCAACATTTTTGATTCCATTTGCTTCTGCATTACGACGAGCCAGGTTAACCGCACGCTCGTTCACGTCGATCATCGTCACCCGACCATGATCAGCAAGCTTGGCAGCCGTCAATCCCATCGGACCATACCCGCATCCTACATCGAGCACACGCGCATGACTGTCAATTTCCATGTTCTCAATGAGCAATACACTTCCAAAGTCAATCCGGTCTCGGGAAAAACACCAGCGTCCGTTATGAAACGAAGTTCATTGCCTCGGAGTTTGAACGTAAATTGCTGTTCATCATGTGCAGCGCCCGGTTGATTGGTATAGTAATGGTCTGCCACGTGTGATTCACCCTTCCTCATCGTTTAAGAAAACCTCTATCATTAAGAGTTTATAGAAAATCCCCCTGCCGCAGGCAAGGGGATATCCTAAAGGAAGCTAACTTACTTTACTTCTACTTGAGCGCCAGCTTCTTCGAGTTTTGCTTTGAGGGATTCTGCTTCGTCTTTGGAAACGCCCTCTTTGAGTGTTTTTGGAGCGTTGTCTACCAGGTCTTTTGCTTCTTTCAGACCCAAGCCAGTCAGCTCGCGAACAACTTTGATTACGTTGATTTTGGAAGCGCCGCCGCTTACCAGGTTTACAGTGAATTCAGTTTGCTCAGCAGCAGCTTCTGCTCCGCCACCAGCTACTACAGCTACAGGAGCAGCAGCAGTTACGCCGAATTCTTCTTCGATTGCTTTTACCAGATCGTTCAGTTCGAGAACGGACATGCCTTTAATGGCTTCCAAGATTTGCTCTTTAGACATTTGTAAATCCTCCATTCAAGGAATAGTATTTGTAAAACATTAACCGATCAGACGATTAAGCGCCTTGACCTTCTTTTTGTTCTGCCACTGCTTTGACTGCCAGTGCAACGTTGCGCATTGGAGCTTGCAGGACGGAAAGAAGCATGGACAAGAGACCTTCGCGGTTCGGCAGGGAAGCCAGAGCTTTAATTTGCTCAGCATCAACTACTTTACCCTCGATAACGCCACCCTTGATTTCCAGCTTGTCGTTTTTCTTAGCGAATTCAGCGATAACTTTCGCTGGAGCGATGATATCGTCTTTGGAGAACGCCAGAGCGTTTGGTCCAGTCAGATATTGATCCAGTTCAGTCAGGCTTTCCTTCTCAGTAGCCAAACGAGTCAGGGAGTTTTTCAACACCTGGAACTCAACACCTGCTTCACGCAATTGTTTGCGCAGCTCAGTTACTTGTGCTACTGTCAGACCGCGGTAGTCAGCTACCACTGTAGTTTGGCTTTCGCGAAGTTTAGCTGCGATTTCGTTGATCGCTTGTACCTTTTCTTCACGAATAACGGTTGGACGAATTTCTGCCATTGATTACACCTCCCGTGCTCTAATCCTAGAAAATGAAGAATGCCCTCGCAGACTCACGAGGGCATAATGCTATATCGTCAAAGGAAAACAGCGTTTCCTCATTCGTACATTACACGCCTCGGAGGGATATTAAGCGTTACTCTCACAAGCACCGCACCTTCTGTCTACGGCATATTCTTTTCATCAACAGGGACTATCTTAACAACTCCCACAAAGGAAGTCAAGTGTCATTATTTTACAGCTACGCGTACACCAGGGCCCATAGTGGAGCTCAGGGTTACGTTCTTCATGTAAACACCTTTTGCAGCAGCTGGTTTCGCACGGTTCAGTGCTTCAGTCAGAGCAGCCAGGTTTTCTACCAGCTTGTCAGCATCGAAGGATGCTTTTCCGATAGGAGCGTGGATGTTACCCGCTTTGTCTACACGATACTCAATTTTACCTGCTTTGATTTCGTTAACCGCTTTTGTTACATCGAAAGTAACTGTACCGGTCTTAGGGTTTGGCATCAGGCCTTTTGGACCGAGTACACGACCCAATTTACCTACTTCACCCATCATATCAGGAGTAGCTACTACAACGTCAAAGTCGAACCAGCCACCTTGAATTTTTGCGATCATGTCTGCATCGCCTACGAAGTCTGCGCCAGCTGCTTCTGCATCTTTTGCTTTTTCGCCTTTTGCGAATACGAGAACACGTTGTACTTTACCAGTACCATGTGGCAATACAACTGCGCCACGAATTTGTTGGTCAGCACGCTTAGGATCTACGCCCAAACGGAAAGCTGCTTCAACAGTTTCATCGAACTTAGCTGTAGCTGCTTTTTTAACCAGCTCAACGCCTTCAGCTACTTCGTATACTTTGTTTTTATCAACGAGCTTTACAGCCTCTTGATATTTCTTACCTTTTTTCGCCATGATTAAATCTCCCTTCAATGTGGTCGTAGCGGTTGATCCTCCCACAGACAAGGGGGGCACAACGTCTGTGCCCCCTTGCACTCAAGACAATTAGTCTTCGATTACGATACCCATAGAACGAGCTGTACCTTCTACCATGCGCATAGCCGCTTCTACGGATGCAGCATTCAGGTCAGGACGCTTCAGTTCTGCGATTTCACGAACTTTATCACGCTTCAGCGTAGCAACCTTTGTTTTGTTTGGTACGCCAGAACCGGACTCGATACCAGCAGCTTTCTTCAACAGAACTGCAGCTGGAGGAGTTTTTGTGATAAAAGTGAAAGAACGGTCTTCAAACACGGTGATTTCCACCGGAATGATCATACCTACTTCGCTTTCAGTGCGAGCATTGAATTCTTTACAGAATCCCATGATGTTTACACCAGCTTGACCGAGAGCCGGACCTACTGGAGGTGCAGGATTCGCTTTACCTGCTGGGATTTGTAATTTAATTACGCGGATAACCTTCTTAGCCACGTAACACACCTCCTTACTTCACATGTGGTTATTACGGGGGAATGCCCCCTCCCACCGTTTTTTGAAAGTCTCTATGTAAAAGACTTTCGATCTATAGTGAGAGTGCAAGAAACCCCAAATAGTGTTGTGGGATTGTTAAAACAAAATGAAATGTACCACATAGCGCGATACTTTTCAAGTTGAATCCTAATCCAATTTTTGAACTTGTGTAAAGTCTAGCTCTACCGGTGTTTCGCGACCGAAGATGTCCACCAATACGCGAACCTTCTGCCTGTCCGGGTAAATCTCGATAATCTCCCCGGTGCGATTGGAAAACGGACCATCTGTGACGCGCACCATATCGCGGAGAGCAAAATCGACTCTGATCTTGGGAATTTCGATTCCCATTTGCTTGAGAATCGTATCGGCCTCTTCAGGACGCAGCGCTGTCGGTTTAGAGCCAGCACCCGTGGATCCGACAAAGCCGGTAACCCCAGGGGTGTTGCGCACGACATACCAAGAGTCGTCCGTCATCACCATTTCAACAAGGACGTATCCAGGAAACACTTTTTTCGTGACGGTGCGCTTTTTACCATCCTTGGTTTCCACCTCTTCTTCAGTGGGAACAAGAACGCGAAAGATCTTGTCTTCCATGCCCATCGACTCGAGTCGCTTCTCCAGATTGGTTTTCACCTTGTTTTCGTAACCTGAGTACGTATGAAGTACATACCATGCTTTTTCCATATCCAACAGGACGTTAACCGTCCGTCCCTCCTAAGACTTGCATAATTACGTTCCTAGAATCAAATCGATCAAGCGCGAGATACCCAAATCAACGACGAAGAAGAATATTGCAAGGAGCACGACCGTAACGAGTACTACAAGCGTATAGGTTGTCAACTCTTTACGGTTGGGCCAACGGACTTTCTTTAGCTCGGACATTACGTCACTAAAAAAACCACCGGTACGGCGAAAACTGGCTCCGATTCGTGATAAAAAACCCACTTTGCCACCCCCTGACTTCGTCGCATCAACCATTACTTCGTCTCGCGATGAAGGGTTTGCTTCTTGTCACGGGAGCAATACTTTTTCAGTTCAACACGTTCAGTAGTGGTGCGCTTGTTCTTTGTGGAGATATAGTTACGCTCGCCACACTCGGTGCACGCCAACGTGATGTTTACTCGCATTTATTGCCACCTCCATCTCATTTCAAACCTGCTATTAGTTAAAAGTACCCCGATGATAAATAGTACGGGAAAACCGCTACTTTTTCCAGACCATTTCATTCACCTAAGTAACCATAGAACAGAGAGATAAGAGTCTATGGCTACCTAAATAAATTTATCATACCGAAATACCCATGTCAAACAAAATGACTTGACAAGAGTTAGTCCTTTTGCTTCCAAAATAAAAAGAGAGATTCTCTACAGATGAATCTCTCTTCCTTCCAAATAGCGCTCTAGCTTGCGCTTTACTCGCTGCAATGCATTATCAATAGACTTGACGTGACGCTTCAACTCGACAGCAATCTGCTGATAGGATCGCCCATCCAAATAGAGCATGAGAACCTGACGCTCCAAGTCGCTCAAGATTTCACTCATTTTGCCCTCGATGTCATCGAACTCTTCCCGATTGATAAACAATTCCTCTGGATCGGTCACTTTTGTTCCCGAGATCACATCGAGTAGCGTGCGGTCAGAATCTTCATCATAGATAGGCTTGTCCAGTGAGACGTAAGAATTGAGCGGGATGTGCTTTTGGCGTGTCGCCGTCTTGATCGCGGTTATGATCTGACGGGTAATACACAGCTCGGCAAATGCCTTGAACGACGTGAGCTTGTCTCCTCGGAAGTCGCGAATAGACTTGTACAGTCCGATCATCCCTTCCTGCACGATGTCTTCGCGGTCAGCCCCAATAAGAAAATAGGATCTCGCTTTGGCACGAACGAAGTTCTTGTATTTGTTGATCAAATACTCCAAAGCTTCGGCGTCATTATCGCGAACCAGGTCGACTACTTCTTCGTCGGTCATTAGTTCATATTGGGCATGTTTTAACTCCTTGAGGTCAACACTCACAAATGATCCCTCCGCCAACCGGTTTCTCCAATAGATAGCGCTATTATACATGATGCCGTAAAAAAGCGTCAACCGAATCCAAGTTATTCCCTTCTCCATTTTTCGAATATTTTCGCTATTTCATCATTCAGCGTAATCCGCGTGGAGAAGCGGTCTTCTTGCGTTTTTTCGACTTGTTTCTTGATTTCCTTGCCCGCATTTTCCATATCGAGCAACAACTCCCGCGCTGATTTGCGCAAAGCCCCCTGCCCAAATATGACACGTTGAGAGGTATAGTCAGAAGTTGCCACGTAAATTTGTCGATTTTTATTGTGAAATTGGGAGACTAGCTGCTCAATTTTCTCGTCTGCCGTCTCCTTTTTCTTCGTGAAATAAACTTCAACCTGGAAGTCTTCCATTTGACGGCCAATGCCAGGAACGTTGTACGCATCAAAGACAATGATGACCTTCACACCAGTGTAGCTCTGGTACTCAGCCATTTTTGCGATTAATTGATCACGCGCCTCGTCCATCCGCTCTTGATCCTTCAGCAGGCGCAGATCGGGCCAGGCGCCGATGATATTGTATCCATCTACGATCAACAGCTGCTTGGCTTTTCGTTTCGCCATGTCATTTCACCCGCGTTGGAATTGGACTCCTGGAGCGATAGACTTCATACATCAACAAGGCAGCTGCTACAGAAGCATTGAGTGAGGTAACATTGCCCGCCATCGGAAGACTGTAAAGAAAATCACAGTTCTCCCTCACGAGGCGACTCATGCCTTTTCCTTCGCTACCAATGACAATCGCGAGCGGCATCGTATAATCACCCTGACGGAAATCTTGCTTGGCACTCGCGTCTGTTCCTGCGATCCAAACACCGCGTTCTTTGAGCTCTTCCATGGTACGAACCAAATTCGTCACTCGCGCTACCGGCACGTAGTTGATCGCCCCTGCCGAAGCTTTTGCCACTGTTGCTGTAAGACTGACAGAACGTCGTTTTGGAATGATGACACCATGAGCCCCGACTGCATCGGCTGTCCGCATGATCGAACCGAGGTTATGCGGATCTTCCAGCTCGTCCAACAGCAAAATGAACGGCGCCTCGTTTTTTTCCTCTGCCCGCTTCAAAATATCGTCTATTTCTACGTAATCATAAGCGGCAACTGAAGCCACTACACCCTGATGGTTGTCCGTCGACACGAGCTGATCCAGCTTTTTGCGGTTCGCTGTCGTCACAATGACACCCTGTTCTTTCGCCAAGGCAAAGACAGGTCCCATCAGATTTTTATTCGTTCCCTCTGCAATCCAAATCTTATTGATCGTACGGCCTGATCGCAAAGCCTCGATGACGGGGTTTTTCCCCAGAATCCACTCTTCACTCATTTCATGATTCTCCTTCCACTATGGCAAAAGCCTGCTGCACAATTTCAGCGATCCGCTCTTCTTTTCCACTCAAGTACAGGTACCCGATCAATGCTTCAAAAGCCGTTGCATGACGGTAGTCGATAATATCGGCGTTTTTGGCACTGGAGCCGGATTTGGCATTCCGCCCCCGCTTCACTACATTCAATTCTTCCTCCGGCAATGTGGGCATTAACGTCAACAACACATTGGCCTGTGCTTTCGCTGAAACATAGCGGTTGGCCGCCTTGTGGAGCTGGTTTGGTTTAACCAGCCCCTTGGCGATCAAATGATACCTGACACAATGCGAATAGGTGGCATCCCCGAGGAAGGCAAGCACGAGTGGATTTGTCAGATTAGGATCTCGGGTCAGTTCTTCTTTTTGCATCTATTTTCTTCGGCCCCTTATTTTCGACGCCAGCGAACACCTTGTGGCGTGTCCTCCAGCACGATTCCTTTTGCTGCGAGCAGATCGCGGATTTCGTCAGAACGCGCAAAGTTTCTTGCTTTGCGAGCTTCTGTGCGCTCTTCGATCAACGCATCGATCTTACTATCCACCAGCTCCTGCTCTTCTGCAATTTCAAGACCAAGAACCTCCGTCAACTCCACCAACAAATCCATGTATGCACGAACTTCGGTTTCGCCTACATTTTGATGACGCAAATACAGGTTGGCTTCCTTCACGACGTCAAAAATAACGGTAATAGCATTCGCTGTATTGATATCATCATCCATCTCAGTAATGAATCGCTCACGAAGCTCCCCGATGATTCGTGCCTGCTCCTGTGCCTGATCATTCGGCTCTTCTGCGCGCACGGTATCTAGACGATGGGAAAGATTCGTATACGCAGTCTTGATTCTATCCAAACCATTGGCCGCCTGTTCGATCAACTCTTCGCTAAAATTGATCGGGTTGCGATAGTGCCCCTGAAGCATAAAGAATCGAATTAATTGACCGCCGAATTTCTCCGAAAGCTCTCGCGCAAGCAAGAAATTCCCGAGGGATTTGGACATTTTTTCGTTATCGATATTAAGCATGCCGTTGTGTAGCCAATAACGAGCAAACACTTTACCCGTAAAGCACTCCGACTGGGCAATTTCGTTCTCGTGGTGCGGGAACACAAGGTCTGTTCCGCCCGCATGGATATCGATTTCCTCACCCAAAAACTTTAGGGCCATTGCCGAGCACTCAATATGCCATCCCGGTCTTCCTTCGCCCCACGGACTGTCCCAGGTAACTTCTCCGGTCTTGGCCGCTTTCCAAAGTACGAAGTCTAGGGGATGTTCCTTTTTCTCGTTGATTTCTACACGAGCACCTGCCTGCAAATCATCCAACGGTTGATGCGAAAGCTTTCCGTATTCCTGAAAACGTCCCGTGCGGAAATAGACGTCACCTTCACTCTCGTACGCAAAGCCTTTTTCAATCAGCCCTTGCACGAATTCAATGATCTCTGGAATGGTCTGCATCACTCGCGGTTGAATATCTGGTGGCGATACGTTCAGTGATTTCAGATCAGCATTGTACGCATCCGTGTATCGATCCGCCACTTCTTTGACAGTGACACCTTCCTGATTCGCCACACGAATCAATTTGTCATCTACGTCCGTAATATTTTGCACGAATGTCACTTCATAGCCACGATACTTCAAGTAACGGCGCAGTGTATCAAAAACAATGGCAGGGCGCGCATTTCCAATGTGGATGTAGTTGTACACGGTCGGGCCGCACACGTACATTTTTACCTTTCCTGGCTCCAATGTGTGAAACGGTTCCTTTCGCCGCGTCATCGTGTTAGTCAGCTGAATGCCCATCGTTCTTTTTATCCTCCCTCAAAAGCTCCAATTCTTTGCGTAATTGATCAATTTCCTTTTGCATCATACGAATCGTATCCGCTACCGGGTCTGGCATGTTTACATGGTCCAGATCGTTTTTGACCCGCTTGCCATCCTGGATGACGATGCGTCCCTTGATTCCTACAACGGTCGAGTTAGGCGGTACCTCCTGCAAGACAACGGCACCAGCCCCTATCTTTGAATTATCGCCAATTTTGAAGGAGCCCAACACTTTTGCTCCCGTAGCAATAATGACATCGTTGCCGATCGTAGGGTGACGCTTTCCTTTTTCCTTACCTGTTCCCCCGAGTGTAACCCCTTGATAAATCGTTACATTGTCTCCGATTTCGCACGTCTCTCCGATCACAACACCCATGCCATGGTCAATGAACAGGCCGCGGCCAATGGTTGCGCCCGGATGAATCTCAATTCCCGTGAAAAAACGGGATAGTTGAGAGACAATTCGGGCGAGTGTACACAGCTCAGCCTTCCAGAGCCTGTGGGCAATCCGGTGCCCCCATATCGCGTGCAAACCGGAATAGGTCATGACGACTTCCAGTGTACTGCGCGCAGCCGGGTCTCGTTCAAAAACAGCATGAATGTCATCTCTCATCTGTGCTAACATTTTTGGGTGGCACCTCCTGCCTGATTTACCTGCTCAGCGTTTCCCCTCAACGATAGGGTTCAAAAAATAAAAAACGTCCCTATCCCCTCAAACACGAAGGGACAGAGACGGGTTTACCGTGGTTCCACTCTGCTTAGATCGTCATGACTGTCAATAAAAACTCTCAAAACAGTCATGAGCAAATCTCGCTCACATCCCGATAACGGCGGGAAGCCGATGGCGCTTACTGCTATCTTTTAAAAGATAGGTTCAGCTCATTGCTCACAGGGGCATTTCCATACAGGGCACATTAGATGGCTCTCACCTATCCATCCTCTCTGTAGATGTGCAGACTGTTGTACTTCTCCTGATCGTCGCATTCATAATTTATAAAAGAAAACCAGCCAATGCTCTACTGACCGTTTGCAATTACTTGCTCTGCACGTGCAATCACCTTGTCGCGTCCAAGCAGATACAATGTCTCTGCCAGATCACGACCATGCGCCTGGCCAGTTGCTCCTACGCGGACCGGCATAAACAATGCCTTGCCTTTGTGACCCGTTTCCTTTTGCACGTCCTTGAGTACCGCTTTAATAACATCCACATTATATGCATCCTGGGCAGAAAGGTGTTTCACAAAGGAAGCAAGTACTTCCGGCAATTGTGGTTCTTTCAGCACCAGAGTTGCTTCTTCATCGTACACCACTTCGTCGAGGAAGAAAAGAGCTGCCAACGGAACGATTTGCGCACAGTAGGACATTTGCTCTTGGTACAGGCCTACAATACTGCGAACCCATTCGCGCTTCTCAGCAGACAAATTTTCTTCGATGAAACCAGCTTTTTGCAGATGAGGGATACACATGTCTGTAATCATATCCAGCGGTTGGCGCTTCAAATAGAAGTTGTTCATCCAGTTCATCTTCGTTGCATCAAACACAGCTGGCGACTTGTTCACGCGGTCCATCGAGAACAGCTTGATCAGATCTTCCATTAAGAAAATCTCTTCTTCGCCACCTGGAGACCATCCCAAAAGAACAAGGAAGTTCACGATTGCTTCTGGCAAGAAGCCGAGGTCACGGTACTGTTCAATGAACTGAAGAATGCTCTCGTCGCGCTTGGACATCTTTTTGCCATCTTGGTTGAGGATCAATGCCAAGTGAGCAAAGTCAGGCGCTTCCCACCCAAACGCTTCATAAATCATCAACTGACGAGGCGTGTTGGACAGATGCTCTTCTCCACGAATGACGTGGCTAATTTTCATCAAATAGTCGTCTACTACAACGGCGAAATTGTATGTAGGAATCCCGTCCGGACGGCAAATAACGAAATCGCCCATCTCGTTGGAGTTGAAGGTTACCTGTCCACGAATCAGGTCGTTCACAACATACTCGCGATCATCATGAACGAGGAAGTGAATGGATGGCACTCGCCCTTCTGCTTCGTACTGAGCACGCTGCTCGTCCGTTACATGGCGGTGCTTTTCCAGAATGCGTGGTGTTTCTCCACGCGCGATCTGTTCTTCACGCTCTGCATCCAGCTCTTCTTTTGTCGCATAGCAGTAGTACGCTTTGCCTTCTGCCAGCAATTGATCGATATATTTCCGATAAATGTCCAGGCGCTCTGTTTGACGGTACGGTCCATATGGTCCACCAACGTCCGTACCTTCTTCCCATGTTACGCCGAGCCATTTCAGGTTTTTCATTTGCTCTTCGTCCGCATTTTCCTTATTCCGCGTCTGGTCCGTATCCTCAATCCGAACGATGAACGAACCACCGTGATGTTTTGCAAAAAGATAATTGAAGAGCGCTGTTCGCGCACCGCCGATGTGTAAATGCCCCGTAGGACTCGGCGCATAACGAGTGCGAATTTCTTTCGCCATTGGTAGCACCATCCTTATGAATGTAAAAGGCTATAACCTTGACCTAAGTAAAAACGTATCTAAGGCTTTATGTTACACCTTGCCCCTCTACTTGACAAGCAAGCATACTGCCTGTGCAGCGATTCCTTCCCCTCTGCCTGTAAAACCGAGTTTCTCGGAGGTAGTCGCCTTCACATTCACTTGCGAGAGATCGTCTGCTTCCAGAACGCGTGCAATGACTTCACACATTTGCGGGATGTACGGCGCCATCTTCGGTGCTTGGGCAATGATCGTTGCATCCACGTTTCCTAAGCGGTATCCGCGCTCCCGAACCAACTTCCATACATGCTCCAGCAGCTTTACGCTATCCGCATCCTTGAAAGCCGGGTCTGTATCTGGAAAATGACGGCCAATATCCCCTTCACCAATCGCTCCAAGAATTGCGTCACTAATCGCATGAAGGAGAACATCCGCGTCAGAATGCCCTAGCAAGCCTTTTTCATACGGGATGGTGACGCCTCCGATAATGCATGGACGCCCTTCTACTAATTGATGCACGTCAAAACCTTGTCCAATACGCATGAGCTACTCTCCCTTTCGTTTCCGCAATATCTCTTCACCAAACCACAGATCGTCTGGCGTAGTAATCTTAATGTTCTCATAGCTTCCGTTTATAATCGATACCGAATGCCCCAGCCACTCTACCAGCATCGCATCATCCGTACCCAGCTTCCCCGCTGCCTCTGCTGCCTGATGTGCCTCTCGCAATAAAGACATACGAAAAGCTTGTGGGGTTTGAACCGCCCACAAGCTTTCCCGTGCCGGGGTTGACTCTACAAGTCCTGTTGCCCCCACCACTTTAATCGTATCTTTGACAGGTACTGCCATGATCGTTGCCTGATCTTGTTGCACCTGTTTGATCATGTCACTGATCTGTTTGCGAGTGACGAAAGGACGAGCAGCATCGTGAACCAGTACGTAATCGCAATTTGCGGATAGTGAAGCCAAGCCATTTCTCACACTGTCTTGTCGCTCGGCTCCACCCAGAGTAACCACAACTGGCAGCTTTTCAGCCGAGAGCCAGGTCGTTACTTCTGCGTGGTCAGCTTCACTCACCACTAGCACGACTTCATCAATGTCGGGATGAGTAGCAAAAAGACGTACCGTATGAGCCAAGATCGGCTCGCCAGCAAGCGGTAACCACAACTTGTTTCGTTGTCCACCCATTCGTTTACCCGAACCGGCTGCAACGATCACGACACCCGTACTCACTGATTCATCCCTCTCCTGTCTTTTCTATAACGCGCGTTCCAGCAACTTTGGTTTGGCGAAAATCATGCGTCCTGCTGACGTTTGCAGCACACTCGTTACGAGAACATCAACGTCGTTTCCGATGTATTCTCGTCCGCCCTCTACAACAATCATGGTGCCATCGTCCAGATAAGCGACACCCTGACCGTGCTCTTTCCCATCCTTGATGACTTGAACGTTCATTTCTTCTCCAGGTAAAACAACGGGCTTGACTGCATTCGCCAAATCATTGATGTTCAATACCGCAACACCTTGCAGCTCACATACCTTGTTCAGGTTAAAATCGTTTGTTACGACCTTTCCGTTAATGAGCTTGGCGAGCTTGATCAGCTTGCTGTCCACCTCGGACACTTCTTCAAAATCGCCTTCCCAAATCTGAACCTTTACCTTCATTTCTTTTTGAATCTTGTTCAAGATATCCAGACCACGACGACCGCGGTTTCTCTTCAGTACATCGGAGGAATCGGCGATATGCTGCAGCTCCTCTAGCACAAATCCCGGAATGACCAGTACCCCTTCCAGAAAGCCGGTACGGCAAATATCTGCGATGCGTCCGTCAATGATGACGCTGGTATCGAGGATTTTATTTTCCAAGTTAACGGCAGTTGTCGCACTTTCCTTTTTCTTATCCTTACGTCCAATCGAAAATACCGACATAATCTCGTCCCGCTTGCGAAATCCTACCTGGAAGCCCAAATAACCGAGCAACCCGGAAACAATTAACGGCAAAAGATCTCCTACAAATGGAATCGGAATTTTACTGATGGGCAGGAATAATAAGAATGCAACAATAAGACCACTAATCAACCCCATCGCTCCGAACATCACATCGACAACCGGCATTTTGACGAGTGTCTCTTCTCCCCATCGAACGATGCGCAGAACATAATCGACAACCCAATTCGCTAAAAAGAAAAACAAGATGGCACCCAGTACAGCTCCAATATATTGCGATCCGGCTACTACACCAAAGTTTAACAGTGGATCGAGCAGCGAGAACAGTTCGTCGCCAAATCGATACCCCAATCCGCCACCTATCAAAACAAAAATGAATTTTCCTACTCGGCGTAACATGCCTTCACCTCCTTTTACTAATATAGACAGAACCCTAAGAGTAAAACCCTATTTTTTTCCAAATCATTATAATGCTTCATTTTACTTTCCCTCACTATAGCAAAAAAGATTTTGCCATGTCAAATAGCCAAAAATTTTAACATAGTTGTCATTTTCTCGTCAACCCGGGAACACTCGTTTCCTTTGATGATAAATTGACAGGGAGCTGACTCCCTTCTTATAATGTCAGTATCGTAATGAGAGAAAATTATGACGATACCAACAGCCTAAAGCAGAGGTGAACCAGATGGACAATCGAAACATAGACGACTTTCAAACGCAAGTATCCGAGCTTTTGATCAGACATCGTAGCGTACTGGACGTCATGTCCAAAGTTCAGGAAACGGCATCCCGCATTAACCGTTCACTGACGAAAGCCATCACCGAATGCGGCTGTGTCGAAGTGGTTGCCAAAAAACAGACGTACGATTCGAACAAAAATCTGGAGGACAACAAGTCCCATTTGGACACCCACTTTAACGGACCGCTGTGCGAGCATTGTCGCGATGTAGTTACTGCTGAGCTCGGCAAAAACCTCTTTTACCTCACTGCCTTATGCAATATTACTGACATTAAGCTAGAAGATGTGCTTCAGAAAGAATCCAACCGACTGAATACTTTGGGTGTCTTCAATCTGTCTTAAAAGTCCGCTACTCGTATTACGAATGAACCCTAAAAAAAGTTGCATACAAAAAAAGAAAAACCCGCACATGGAAGTGTGGGTTTTTTTATGCCGCAACTATTCAAACGGAACGGATTCTTCCTCTTTGTTTTTACGCTTGCGTAATTTTTTGACAAGAAAGTCAACGTTTTTTTTTATTCCGTAAAGTGCATAAAAAGCAAGTGGCAGGAAGACGATTTTGGGAAATTGCTGCGGATACTTAATCGCTACAACAACCACAATCGCGATGATAATGGGTGTGATCCAGTAAGCAGACTTTGGAATCCCCACTTTTTTAAAGTTAGGATACTTGACCTTTGATACCATCAAAAAGGCCAGCAGCAACATACTTACGGCAAGCAATACCGGAGTGAATACTTGGTGATAGAGTGCGAGCGTAGCCAGTACGCCCCCCGCTGCCGTAATCGGCAAACCGATGAAATACCCCGGAACCCCGGCCTGTACGTTAAAACGCGCCAAACGCAGCGCACCACAGATCGGAAAAATGGCTGTAATGAGAATCCCAAGCAAATCAAAGTGTTGCAAGACGACAACATACATGATGAACGCTGGCGCAATCCCAAATGTAATGACGTCAGAAAGTGAATCCAATTCCTTCCCGAACTCGCTTTGGGCATTCAACATACGAGCTACACGTCCATCCAGCCCGTCTGCCAGCATACCAATGATCACTGTGATCGCTGCATATTCGACGTATTGATCGCCTCGAAACGCAAGAATAATTGCTAAAACTCCCAGAAACAAATTGCTTACGGTTAGTATGTTCGGTAACGATTTAACGAACATAGACTACCTCCTGATTTCTTTTGCGTAAGGAGCAGGTTATCCTGTTGACCTTGTTTTTATCCAAGTCCCCTAGGCAAATGCTGAATACAAATAATGCCTTTATCCTATTCTACTTTAAATGTGTCTGTCAATGAACACTTGTTCTTGAATCCGTTTCAGCCCCTCTTTAATCGCTCTCGCTCGGACCTCGCCAATGCCTTCCACTTCGTCTAATTCCTGAATCGTTGCCATCATAATTCGGGGCAAATGATGAAAATGCTCTACCAGATTCGAGATGATCGTAACAGGCAGACGCCTGATCTTGTACAGGATCCGATAACCTCTAGGAGAAACGGATTCATCCAGCATACTGGTATTGGAGGAATACCCCAGCGTTCGCAAAAAAGAAGTAAGCTCCAGCATTTCCTCTGAGTTCAATTTTTTCATGTCCCGCAGCACAAAATCAGGTGAATAGGATGGATCTCGGGAGTAATCCCGAATAAGCATATGGGCCTCTTCCTCAATGTTTGAAACCAGTTCCTCCAACTGCATACTGACGAGCCTTCCTTCTGTCCCTAGCTCACATATGTACTTGGAGACCTCTGTCTTAATACGTAACACCATCTCAATCCGTTGCAAAACCGAAGCAACTTCGTGTAAAGTAACGAGCTCCTCAAATTCTAACGCACCGAGATTCGTCAAAGCTTGATCCAACACGGCCTTGTATTTCTCAAGCGTAGATACAGCCTGATTCGCCTTGGCCAAAATGACACTGATTTCACTTAAGACATACCGGAAATTCCCCTGGTACAGCGTGATCACATTGCGACGCTGAGAGATAGCAATGACCAGATGATTCGTTTGAATAGCCGTCCGTTGCGCTGTACGATGACGTGTTCCCGTCTCGCTCGTGGGGATTGAGGAGGGGGGGAAGATTTGCGTATTCGCGTACAGGATACGTTTTGCGTCTTCACTTACTATAATCGCCCCATCCATCTTCGCTAATTCATACAAATGGGCAGGAGAAAAATCACAATTGATGGAAAAACCGCCATCGACAATCGACTTCATCTCCGGACCGCACCCAATGACGATCAAGCCCCCGGTTTTAGCCCGTAAAACATTTTCCAACCCTTCACGAAGCTGTGTGCCGGGTGCCACGAGACGAAGCACATCACCGAATTGCGGAGTTCTTTTGATGTTCCCCTGCATGCCCACTCCTACCTCCTTATCACCTCGTTCAATGCATCGGCAATATTGCTCACACCAATTACTTGAATATCTGCTGGTGCATCCAGACCGCGGATGTTTTTCTCCGGTATGATAACACGCTTAAAGCCTAATTTATGTGCTTCTCGTACTCGCTGCTCAATACGAGAGACACCCCGCACCTCACCAGTCAGGCCAATTTCTCCAATAACGACATCATGCGGATTGGTAGCGTGGTCACGGAAACTGCTTGCAATGCTTACGGCAATTGCCAAATCAACGGCCGGCTCATCCAATCTGACCCCGCCTGCTACGTTTACATATGCATCCTGATTTTGCAGCATCATGCCCATGCGCTTTTCCAATACTGCCATGATCATCGCCACACGCTGATGATCGACCCCTGTTGCCGTTCTCCGTGGGGTTACAAAGCTGGTCGGGGCAACGAGAGCTTGCAGCTCAACCAAGACGGGACGTGTGCCCTCCATACTGGCTACGACTGTCGAACCCGCAACACCAAATGGACGCTCTGCCAAAAATATCTCAGATGGATTCGCCACTTCCTCCAAACCACGATCCTTCATCTCGAAAATACCGATTTCGTTTGTCGAACCAAAGCGGTTTTTGACGGCGCGCAAAATTCGAAACGTATTGTGGCGCTCCCCTTCAAAATAAAGAACAGCATCCACCATATGCTCAAGCATACGCGGACCGGCGATGGAGCCTTCCTTGGTAACGTGACCGACAATGAAGGTACCGATGCCTTTCCCTTTTGCAATCCGCATCAATTGGGCAGTAGCCTCCCGCACTTGTGCGACACTTCCAGCAGCCGATTGGATCGTTGGGTGAAACACGGTCTGGATCGAGTCAATAATTAGCACATCCGGGTCTACTTGATTAATATGCTGTTCGATCAAATCCAAATCATTTTCTGCCAATACAAACATCGGCGGCGTTTGCAAATGGAGTCGATCCGCGCGAATTTTGATTTGCTTTGCCGATTCCTCTCCAGATACATAGAGAACTTTCGCCCCTTGATGAGCCAAGGCAAAAGATGTCTGCAAAAGCAATGTCGATTTTCCGATTCCGGGGTCTCCCCCAACCAAAATGAGTGAACCTGGAACAAGTCCTCCACCAAGAACACGATTCAATTCTCCGATCGTCGTATCCATGCGTGGCTCTTCTTCACTGGCTACCTGAGTCAATGGAATCGCAGATTGACGCTGGCCACCGCTCAGCCCTTCGTGACGATGTGCATTTTTTACGGTCACTTCCTCTACCAAAGTGTTCCAGCTGCTGCATCCCGGGCATTTTCCCATCCATTTTGGCGATTCATAGCCACATTCTTGACACGCGTATTTCGTTTTATACTTGGACATAATCGCACCCTCACTTGGTTTCTTTCTCTACTTTTATCATAATTACGCACCCAAAAAAAGAATACCTCCCGAATCAGGAGGCATTCTATTACGTTTCAACAGTTTACGATTTCGTTTTTTCGAGGCGTTTGACAACCAGCTTGCCTTCTTCGGCTTCGATATTAACGGTATCGCCTTTACTGATCGTGCCCTTGAGCAATTCCTCGGACAAATTATCCTCGATGTGGCGCTGGATAGCACGACGCAGAGGACGCGCACCATAAGCCGGATCGAAGCCTTCTTTTGCCAATACTTTCTTGGCTTCTTCGGTCAATTGGAAATCAATGTCTTGCTCTTTCAAACGTTTACGCAGCTCTTCTGTCATGAGAGATACGATTTGCTCGATGTGCTCTTGCTCCAAAGAGTGGAACACGATGACTTCGTCGATACGGTTCAAGAACTCAGGACGGAAGCTCTTCTTCAGCTCATCCATGACTTTGTCCTTCATATCCTGATACTTTCTTTCCGAATCGTTGGTCGTGAAGCCGAGTGTCGTATTTTTCTTGATCATGCTGGCTCCGACGTTGGAAGTCATGATGACAACCGTATTGCGGAAATCAACGGTACGTCCCTTGGAGTCTGTCAGACGACCATCATCCAATACTTGCAAGAGGATGTTGAATACGTCTGGGTGAGCTTTCTCGATTTCGTCCAGCAAAATGACGGAGTAAGGCTTGCGACGCACTTTTTCGGTCAGCTGACCGCCTTCGTCAAAGCCTACGTAGCCAGGAGGGGCCCCTACCAGACGAGCGGTGGAATGCTTCTCCATGTACTCGGACATATCTACACGAATCATGGCATCCTCGTCACCGAAAAGCGTCTCTGCCACAGCACGAGCCAATTCTGTTTTACCCACACCGGTAGGTCCCAGGAAGATAAACGAGCCGATCGGGCGTTTTGGGTCTTTCAGACCAGCACGGGCACGGCGAATCGCACGCGAGATGGATTTGACTGCTTCATCTTGACCAATGACGCGATCGTGCAGAATCTCTTCCATCTTCAACAAGCGCTCTGTTTCTTCTTCCTTCAGCTTCAACACAGGAATACCCGTCCAGCTCGCCACTACTTGTGCGATGTCTTCCGGCGTAACCTCCATGTTCAACTGGCCTTGGCGCTCTTTCCAGTCTTTTTTCGTTTTATCCAGTTCTTCACGCAGTTTTTGCTCCTGATCACGAAGGGCTGCTGCTTCCTCGAACTCTTGTGATTGTACGGCAGCGTCTTTTTCCTTGCGCACCTCTTCCAGACGTCCCTCCAGCTCTTTGAGGTTTGGTGGAACCGTAAAGGATTGCAAGCGTACCTTGGATGCCGCCTCGTCGACCAGGTCGATAGCCTTGTCAGGCAGGAAGCGTTCCGTAATATAGCGGTCAGACAGTTTTACTGCCTGCTCGATTGCTTCATCGGTAATTTTGACACGATGGTGGGCTTCGTAACGATCACGAAGGCCATGCAGGATACGAATAGCATCCTCCGCTGTCGGTTCATCAACCTGAATCGGTTGGAAACGACGTTCCAATGCCGCGTCTTTTTCGATGTACTTGCGATATTCATCCAGCGTAGTGGCCCCTACGCACTGCAGCTCGCCACGTGCCAGAGCTGGCTTCAAAATGTTGGAGGCATCAATAGCGCCTTCTGCTCCACCGGCACCAATCAAGGTGTGCAGCTCATCAATAAACAGGATGATGTTTCCTGCTTGGCGAATTTCGTCCATGATTTTTTTCAGACGATCTTCGAACTCACCGCGATACTTGGTTCCCGCAACAACGGTTCCCATATCGAGGGTCATGACGCGCTTATCACGAAGGGTCTCCGGAATTTCGTTGTTCACGATTTTTTGGGCAAGACCTTCTGCGATAGCTGTTTTTCCGACGCCAGGCTCCCCAATCAAAACAGGGTTGTTCTTGGTACGTCTGCTAAGTACTTGAATCACACGCTCAATTTCTTTTTGGCGACCGATGACCGGGTCCAGCCCGCCATCACGAGCGATTGCAGTCAGATCCCGAGCCAAACCATCAAGTGTCGGCGTATTCGCCGCTGGATTCCCTCCAGACGGTTGATGAGATGCCATCATTTCCGAGCTGCCAAGAAGCTGGAGCACCTGTTGGCGTGCCTTGTTCAGGCTAACGCCCAGATTGTTCATGATTCTCGCAGCAATGCCTTCTCCTTCACGGATCAAGCCAAGCAGAATATGTTCAGTCCCCACATAGGTATGACCCAGCTTGCGGGCTTCGTCCATCGACAGTTCAATGACCTTTTTGGCGCGAGGTGTATAGTTTGGTGTGTAATTACTACCGGACTGCTCTGTTCCTCGCCCGATTAACGACTCCACTTCACTCTGGATTTTATCGAGGCCAAGCCCAAGTGATTGCAGTGCCTTCGCCGCAATCCCTTCGCCTTCTCGAATGAGTCCCAGCAGCACATGCTCTGTCCCAATATCTTTGTGTCCAAGACGAACCGCCTCTTCCAGGGCAAGCGCCAGTACTTTTTGTGCTCGTTCTGTAAAACGTCCAAACATCATATCGTACACCTCCGTATAACCGTGTTTATTCTCTATATGGTTAACAATTGCGTGATACCATTACGATTACTCTTGTGATTCTACTACGCGCAGACGTTCGCGGATCAGCCTTGCCCTTCTTTCGTCGCGTTGGTCCGGAGTGAGCTTTTGCCCAGCATGGTGTTGTAAAAAACCTGGCTGTGTCGTGACCAACAGTTCGTTTAGGACCAGCGGAGATACATTTGGAATGATGCCTAGATCAATCCCCAGACGCACATCGGACAGGCGCTGAGCCGCTTCCTTGGACTCTACCGTGCGAGCGTACATCAGGATGCCATACGACCGAAAAATCCGATCCTCCAAAGAAACCCGCGTATGCTCCAGCAAATAAGTACGTGCCACACGCTCTTGCTCAATAATCTGTCTGGCTACACCGTAGAGATTGGAAAGGATATCCGACTCAGACATCCCCAGTGTGACCTGATTGGATAACTGAAAAAGATTCCCTAGAGCTTCGCTGCCTTCTCCGTAAATTCCTCTAACGACTAGACCAACTTGATTAATTGCCTGTAAAATTCTGCTGATCTGCTGCGTCATCACCAAAGCCGGCAAGTGCAGCATCACAGATGCACGAATTCCCGTACCCACATTGGTTGGGCAGCTTGTAAGATAACCTCGTGTTTCGTCGAAAGCGTAGTTCAAGTTTTTCTCAAATATGTCGTCTATCTTCGTACCTATTTCCCATGCCTCGTTCAAACGAAACCCGGGTAATAGTACCTGTATTCGAATGTGGTCTTCTTCATTAACCATGATGCTGACGGACTCATCTTCACGAAGTAATACGGCACCTTTGCGAGATTCCTCTGCCAGATGAGGGCTAATCAGATGCTTTTCAACGAGCACGCGTTTTTCTAACGGGTTAATTTGGTCCATATGGATGATCTGAAGCTGATGCCTTTTGTGCATGGCCTCCGAATCGCTTACTTCCGTTACCTTTCTGACGACTTCCTCGCCCTGCGAGTCCGTTGCCAATAACGGAAAGGGGTGCTGGCGCAGGTTACGGGCGATACGCAGCCGTGTACTTATGACAATGTCGGAATCAGGACCTTCTCCTTTCATCCAATTGCTCCACGGGTTTTGCATAAACTGCTTCTGGGACATAACCAGCTAACCTCCCTTGCTACGATTGGGCCATTTTTTGTTCCAGCGCTCGAATTCGATCACGCATCTCTGCTGCCTTCTCGAACTCTTCACTGGCGACATGACTTTGCAGCGCTTGCTTCAGTTGCTCCAGCTCTTTGCGGATCTTCAGTTTGCCACCGGTTCGCTCTGGTACTTTTCCAATATGCTGTGTGTTTCCATGAATCCGGCGGAAAAGTGGGTCCAGTCGATCACCCAAAAAGGTGTAGCAATCACTACAGCCAAATCGGCCGCTTTTACTGAATTGAGCATATGTGAGTCCACATGTTTCGCATTGAAGCGGCTTATTCGTTGCCGTTTCGCGTCCATTCTTTTGCATGGGATCAAATTTTAAAAGTCCTGACAGGAGATTGTTGATGCTGAAGTTGTGAAAGCCGGTAAAGACGTCCCCTTTTTCATGAGCACACTGCTCGCAAATATGGTATTCGGTTTTTTCGCCATTGACGATTTTCGTCAAATGAAGTGTCGCCGGTCGTTTTCCGCATTCCTCACAGTTCATAACATCTTACCTCCTTTTACTTCAACAAGATTGCTGCGATCATCTGCTTTAAAATATTTGCCCGCAAACGATCCCGCAATTCAGCTTCTAGGGTCAATACGTTTCGCGAGGTAGCGATTTTCATCAAGGTGGCTTCTCTGATGTTGACTAAACCTTCCTCCAATAGTCTTTCTACGATCGCATTTCCTACGCTCTGACTGATGCTCTCACCAATCAGTTCTTCTGTTAACAATTCCTGCAAGCGTGCTTTGCTGACAATCTGCACCTTGCGTATGCGAATATACCCGCCGCCCCCGCGCTTACTCTCTACGATGTAACCTTTTTGAACGGTAAAGCGCGTATTGATGACGTAATTGATCTGAGACGGCACACATTGAAAATGGTCGGCAAGCTCACTACGCTGAATCTCGATCGATCCATTGGGACTGTTTGTAATGATGCTTTTCAAATGATGTTCAATGATGTCCGAGATATTACGCAAGTCATCGCCTCCTATTCCTCTGTGTTTGTTCTTATGAGGTTACCTATTGACTTTGACTATCTTTGACGTTAATTATAATGGGTTTAGTGCGTGCCCGCAAGTGTCCCTTACACATTCTAGTGTGGGCAAAAGAGGGTCGCTTGAAACTTGGGCATGATCAACAAAAAAACCACTCCCTGAGGAATGGTTTATGTTTGTTCTTGTGTATTGGTGTCGATTGCTGGCAAATGATTCAGTAGCTGAGAGAAGCTGGTGATGATGACATCTGCCCCATCAAGCTCGCCCGGTTTGGCAAAACCAAAGTCGCATCCAATGGTAAATAAACCGTTTGTCTTACCTGCTTCCACGTCGGAGTGACGATCTCCTACCATGATGGCCTGCCCGATTTTGTAATCAGACAACAATTTGGCAACCAGGTCATTTTTGGAATGCGTACGGAAACGGCCAGCTGAGTACAGATCAGTCATCAGCGGCTTTAACTCGTATTCCTGACAAATGGCATCGATGTACTCTTCCTGCCCATTGCTTGCTACAAATAAAGCAAATCCTTTTTCATGCAGCTTTTCTAAGGTTGATATTACATCCGGATATAGCTCGGTCACTCGTTCTTTGAGTAACTGGATTTCATTGTCTAGCAAGAAGTCGTCTGCTGAGCGAATGGCTTCCTCACTCGCGCCCGGCAACAATTTGTCCCAGATCTGCTCGATTGTCATTCCCAGTACATTGACCAGTTCACGTTCGTCAGGGGTTTCCCCTTGCCATAGCCCTTTTTGACGAAGCTGGTCAAACGTTCGAATAAATGCAGGGGTCGACAGCTTTTCTGTTTGCAGCAACGTGCCATCCATATCAAATAATATGGCGAATGGTACAGTCATAGGTTCCTCCATTTTGTCTGGCTAGGCAGCTATTCTACTTCTCCTGGCAACATATTCATATCATCCAAGATAAATTCGGTAATTCGTTGTGCAGCATCCGGCTTCGAGATTTTCTGTCCCATTCTACGCATATATTCCACCTTGGACGGGCTATGCAATAGTTCATCGATAAAGTAAATCAACTGCTCCGATAGATTCGCGTGTACTGCACATCCATTATTGAGCAAAAAATGGCTATTCCTCTCTTCCTGACCAGGCAGAGGGTTGTAAATAATCATGGGTACCCGTTTACTCATTACTTCAGCTGATGTGAGTCCGCCTGATTTGGTGACAATTAAATCTGCCGTTTCCAAGTATTCGTGGAAGTTATTGATG
Source organism: Brevibacillus brevis (assembly GCF_900637055.1). NCBI lineage: Bacteria > Bacillati > Bacillota > Bacilli > Caryophanales > Paenibacillaceae > Brevibacillus > Brevibacillus brevis. Next base: position 229,125 of record NZ_LR134338.1, on the reverse strand, counting down.
AATTTTAGCGGAACGACTTCATGGCGATACGTACGATTTACAACTTTATTGTACAGCTTGTCGTTTGTCCCTGTTAACACAAAGGTTTTCAAAGGAATGTTAATCTCTTCTAGCCCATCTAATACCTTTTCCATCGAGCCTAGACCCAATCCGCCCCCTGACAGAATAATGCTCTTTTGTTCAGGAGCGAGGCCAAGCTTTTGCCGAATCAAATCGGGTTCCAATGGCAAACTGAATTTTTTCATAATGGGAATGCCCATCGGAATGAATTTTTGATGGTCCTGTCGATAAACGTCCAACAGATAATACAGTTGTTCATGGCCGATGAAGTAATAATTGATATGGTGATTTATCCATGAAGGATGGATGGTATAGTCGGTAATGATCGTATAGATTGGTTCCTTCCAATCATTTCTTCCTTTCAGTACGGAGAGCATACAGCTTGCAAACGGATGCGTAGCAATAAAGGCATCAGGCTGTACGCTGTTGATCAGCTTTTTCAGTTTGTTTGCCAATAACTTATTCATCAGCACATTCATATCGAAGAAACGGGTTTTTTCTGTATTATGATAAATTCTGCCCCACATCTTGGGCGACAGCCTTAACAGATTCATATAGCTTTCCAGCAAAATCTTGTGAAAGGTGGGGCTAATATATTCCAACGTATCGATGATCATTGATGTACAACCACTCTCAGCCAAGCTTTCTTGCATGGCCCGCGCTGCCTGGTTGTGTCCGTTACCGATGGAAGCGGAAAAGATTAGAATTTTTTTCATGAACGATTCTCCTTCATAACCTCGCCTACTCCAACGCCTGGATCAGGTACCTTCTCATGTTAGTCTACCCCAAGACCCGTCTGCAAGAGGGAACTTGTCGGTCATTCGGCCTAACTTATCGACAAAATAATCGCGAGTTTGACTTTTTCTATAAGAAAACCTCTATCGAGGCCTGTTCAACGAGGAGCGACCGCGTTTTAGCGGAAAGTTTTCATGCGCTCCGGAATTTATAAAAAAATTCCTATACGTTAAAAACAAAAAACCTCCTTACCCATTCTGGGGTAAAGAGGTTGGTTTCATTCCCTGAAAACTGAATACGCATGATTGCTAAGTGTGTGGATAAGTCCTCGACCGATTAGTATTCGTCAGCTCCACGCGTTACCGCGCTTCCACACCGAACCTATCAACCTCATCGTCTATGAGGGGTCTTACCAGCTTGCGCTGTGGGAAGTCTCATCTTGGAGGGGGCTTCACGCTTAGATGCTTTCAGCGCTTATCCCGTCCGCACATAGCTACCCAGCTGTGCCACTGGCGTGACAACTGGTGCACCAGCGGTGCGTCCATCCCGGTCCTCTCGTACTAAGGACAGCTCTCCTCAAACTTCCTACGCCCGCGACAGATAGGGACCGAACTGTCTCACGACGTTCTGAACCCAGCTCGCGTACCGCTTTAATGGGCGAACAGCCCAACCCTTGGGACCTACTTCAGCCCCAGGATGCGATGAGCCGACATCGAGGTGCCAAACCTCCCCGTCGATGTGGACTCTTGGGGGAGATAAGCCTGTTATCCCCAGGGTAGCTTTTATCCGTTGAGCGATGGCCCTTCCATGCGGAACCACCGGATCACTAA
>NZ_LR134338.1:182500-220000 GCF_900637055.1 Brevibacillus brevis | reverse complement strand
GCCTTTCAAGTAATACGCCGCGTGCTTGCGCATCTCAAGGACTCCCACTCTCGGACCCTTCAGCGCGATTAAACGCTCTGCATGCAATAAACAAATATTCATCTTTTCACGTGCGGTTGGCTCCGGACCAAGCTCTCCCGTCGTCAGGTATTGAATGGTGCGATACAGCATCCACGGATTGCCGAGCGCAGCACGTCCAATCATAACACCATCGCAACCCGTTGTATCCAGCATGCGTCTCGCATCCTCAGGAGTAGCCACATCCCCGTTTCCAATCACCGGAATCGAAACGGTTTCCTTCACACGACGGATCCAGTCCCAGTCCGCTTGCCCTTTGTACATTTGTACGCGGGTGCGTCCATGAACAGCAACAGCTTTGCCGCCTGCACGTTCTACTGCCTTGGCGTTATCCAGTACGTACAGATGATCTTCGTCCCAGCCCAATCTCATTTTCACGGTAACAGGCTTGTCGACGGCATCGACCACAGCAGATACGACCTCGTAGATTTTGTCTGGATCGAGCAACAGACGCGCACCTGCATCACAGCTCGTAATTTTCGGCACAGGACAGCCCATGTTGATATCAATGATATCCGCGTTCGTATGCTGGTCTACATATTTCGCCGCACTCACCAAGGTTTCCTTGTCTCCGCCAAAAATCTGCAAACTTAGTGGTTTTTCGCGTTCGTCTACAAATAGCATATCCATCGTTTTCTTGTTTCCGTGCACGATGCCCTTGTCGCTTACCATCTCGGCGCAAACCAATCCAGTACCGAACTCCTTGGCAATCAGACGAAAAGCAGGATTACAGACACCTGCCATTGGAGCGAGAACTACGTTGTTCTTTAATTCAATATTGCCGATTTTCATCTATTTTCGCCTCCTTATTCCCGCTTAGTCGGGGTCTTGGAGAGGACAATCCTATCCAAACTTCATTACATCACTTATTTATAGCACATAATTCATCGTAGTCTACCTGTAAAGTGCTGGCGATCTTACGTAATACAGGCTCTGTTGGCGTACGAGTTCCTCTCTCTAGTGATCCAACAAACGACAGTGACACTCCCATCTTTTCCGAAAGGGACTGTTGCGTATACCCTTTTAGCTTTCGGAAGGACCGGATTCGATTTCCCAGTTGATTGCTCCCCACTCACGTACCCCCTTGTGATCTTCTACCAATAAGGAAAGATAATGATCAATGGTCTGGTTATGCTCAGGTAAAACGCCGCCTTCCCAAACGTCTCGAAGCGGCACGAGTACAAAAGCACGCTCGCTCAGCCCGGGATGAGGAATCATGAGATTGTCTTGCGAAACACGAGATGTCCCGTACAACAGTAAGTCAATATCAATCGTGCGCGGTCCCCATCGAACCGTTCGCACACGACCCAGCTCTCGCTCGACTGACAACGCCGTCTCTAGCAGCTGATCGGGGGTCTGTTCTGTTTCCACAGCGATCGCCATATTCAGAAAGGCGTCTTGTTCGACGTAACCAAATGGATCGGTCTCATAAACAGAGGAGACACGAAGCACGCGAATTCCAGGTTGCTCGTTCAATCTCTGTATCGCCCGGCGCAAGTTCTGAGCCCGATCCCCGAGATTGGAGCCTAGCGCCAAATACGCACAAACTGTCATGAAGCAAAATCCTCTCTTCTACGGATCATCTCAATCGCAACCGACTCGTAATGCCCATTGATCGGCGGATTCGGCTTGGTCACTTTTGCTTTGACTTCATGCAAAGGGAATTGCTCCAGTAGACGTTCTGCTATCACAGCAGTCAGTTTTTCTACCAGATGAAATCGTTCACCCTCGACAATTTTTTGCACACAAGTAAAGATATCGGCGTAATTGACTGTATCGTGAAGATCGTCACTTGCTCCGGCTTTGGATAAATCGAGTGATAGCTCCAGATCGACATAAAACCGTTGGCCCAGTTCAGCCTCTGCTCCAAACACACCGTGATATCCGTAAAAAGACATGCCATTGAAGTAGATTTTATCCAAGGTTACATGCCCCCTTTTAACATCGCGTCCATCATCTTCGTAACGCGCTTCATTTCTTTGACATCATGCACCCGTACCATATGGCAGCCTTTTGCCGCCCCGAGGGCAACTGTCGCTGCCGTACCTTCGACACGTTCATCTACGGGCAGATCGAGAACATGACCGATCATCCGCTTGCGTGAAGTGGCAAGTAGAACGGGATAGCCCAACCCTACCAGATCATCCAGCCTGCGCATCGTCTCGAGATTTTGCTCGACAGTCCTTACAAACCCGATCCCCGGATCAAGGATGATTCGCTCCTGTTTTACCCCTGCCTGCAAGGCGATCTGTACTGACTCACGCAGGTCTTTGATATAGTTTGGGAAAAAGTCGTGATAGTCCGTGTCCTCGCGATTGTGCATCAGGATTATGGGCACATCGAGACGAGCAGCTACCTCTGCCATCCGCGGGTCACGCTTCGCTCCCCATACATCATTGATGATATGCGCCCCTTCCAAAATGGCCAGTTCTGCAACCGCCGCTTTATATGTGTCAATGGACAACGGAACGGACAATTCCCGCGAAAGCATCCGAATGACTGGTAGCACTCTGTCCAGCTCCGTCGCCTCATCGACTGCTTCCGACCCCGGACGTGTCGATTCTCCCCCGATATCAATCAGGTCAGCTCCGGCCTCAACCATCGCACGCGCTTGTGCCAGTGCTGCCTCCACATCGACATAGCGACCGCCATCCGAGAACGAATCAGGTGTCACATTCAAAATACCCATGACTAACGTTCGCTCTCCCAGTGGCAGGACATACTGGCCACAGTTCAGTTCACGACGTGCACGAAGCTTGGCAGGCATAGCTAAAACTTCCCGTACCTCTGCCGCCAACGCTCGCAATTCTTCTGTTTGGGTTTTCATATAATCCAACGCCAAATCCATCTGCTTGTGTGAAGCCAACAGCAGCACGTATTTTTTGTCGGCAGTACCCGGTTGGTCTGAAAGAATGGCTTCCGCATCGAAAGAGTGCATAATCTCTCTCACACTCTCTGCTACAGCCACACTCATGTTTTCCGTGTGAATCTTCAGGCTCGTTCCCGCTTCCGCCATGCGTTCCGCTTCTGGAACAGGAACCTCCCTTTTGACAAGCTCCGATACCGTCTCAGCGAAGGTCGCAGCATGGATTCGAAATGAATTGTATTTCATGATCAAACTCCCTTTTTCCGTCTTCGCACATTGAATAGTAGCATACCATAATTTACTCGCTAGCCGCTACAGACTGACGGTAGGCGCGGTGCAGTTCGCGCGAATATGTACCATATGGCGAAGGGACACAATGCCCGTCAATTTCGGTAATCGGAACGATCTCTTGCACGGAATTTGTCGTAAAGACTTCATCGGCGTTGAGCAGATCTTCCAAGCGATATCGACCTTCTTCGACAGGCATCGATAATTGCTGTGCCAAAGTCAAAACATGTCGCCGCGTCACACCATCAAGAATGCCCGTATCAATAGAAGGGGTAAACAACTTGCCGTTCTTGACCCAGAACACATTGCTCACAATTCCTTCCGCCACGAAGCCATCATGCGTCAAAAACAGACCTTCCACATCGAGACGGGCGCCGAGCTCTTGGCGTGCAAGAGCATTGTTTAAGTAATTATGCGATTTAAAACGCTGCTGGCCTTCTGCTGTCTGTCTAGCCAACGCCAATGTCTGCAATCGCTTTGGCGGAGGAGGTACTGCCAAAGGTGCTACGGGTTTGGCAAATACGAATAAGGACGGACGCTCGTACCCCCCTGCTACCAAGCCTACTCCTTCTGCGCCAGCCGTAATACTCAAGCGGACGTAAGCATCACGCAACTCGTTGGCATCTATGGTCATCAAAATGGCGCAAGCCAGCTCTTCCTTTGTCCAAGCAGGTTGAATCTGCAACGCAAAAAGCCCGGAACAAAGCCGGGCGTAATGAGCATCCCATAGAAATAGCTTGCGGTCGTATACACGTAACGTTTCAAACAAACCAATACCGTACAAAAACCCGTGGTCCAATACCGATACTGTAGCCTCGTGAGCCGGACAAATCGTCCCGTTTACATAAACGTGCATCTGCGCTCTCTCCCGATAATATAGTCGAGAGCATCATATCATATTTTCCGGGGAAAGCGCTGTCTCCTGCGTACGTTTGCCGTGTACGAAACGCGAGATAGTAATGGAGATTTCATATAAAACGATCAGTGGCACAATTACCATAATATCGGAAAGAAAATCAGGCGGCGTAATGGTAATCGAGATAATCGCGAGCACCAAATAGGCGGGTTTGCGCATTTTAGCCAAACGATGCGGGTTGAGAATCCCCAAATGGCTCAAAAACAAAACGACAACCGGCAGTTCAAAAAGCAACCCAAACGGCAGACACAGATTGAGCATAAAGGTGAAGTAATCGTTCGCTGTAATGACCAGTTCAAAATTCCCGTTGGATAGCCCCAACACAAATTTGTACATCATCGGAAAGAGCACAAAGTAGGCGAAGGAAAGCCCGAAAATAAACAGCAAGAATAGAGCCGGGATATACATAAGCGCCACTTTTCGCTCTCTTTCTTCCAATGCGGGCACCACAAAGCGCCAAACTTGGTAAGCGGCAACCGGGATTGTAATCGCAAGCGCACCGACTGCGGCCAGCTTTACATAGATCGACAGGATATCTCCCGGCCCAAGAATCGCCAGCTTTTCCCCTGAATGATTCGCTAACGCCAAATAAATATGATCCACAAACAAAAAGCAGATAACCATACTGACAACAAGAACGGACAGCACAATCAAAATCCTGCGGCGCAGGTCTGTAACATGCTCAAGTATAGGCATCTCTTTGCTCACTCGAACTCCTCCTCATGCGCGGAAAAAGGCAGTGCGTCTCGTGTACGCACCGCCTTCTCTCAGGCTGGATTAGTTGATTCGTTTCAACGCTTCTTCTGGAGCCTTTTCTTTTTCATCATCGTCTTTGGTCAAATCTTTTGCTGCGGTTTTAAATTCGGTTAAGGTTCGTCCAAAAGCACGACCGATCTCTGGCAGTTTACTCGGTCCGAAAATCACCAAAGCAATGATCAGGATCAGAATTAATCCAGGAATACCGATGCTCGACAGCATAATCTGTTACACTCCTTATCCTAGAAACCTGTAATAGCAATCACGCTCGGCATGGCTACTGCATTTCCGCCTTTAGGCCAGTGGCTGGTCGGCTTGTCATACGACTTCAGGTTTTCACCTGGATGCTGCACCGCCAGGAACAGTGTTTTTTCATCAGGGGTGAACCAAGGACCTGTCATTTCAGCGCCTACTGGTGCAGAGGCGAATTGTGCGGCTTCTCCCTTGCTGTTACCCGTTGTTGGAATGAAGAACACCCCATTGTTTCCAAAGGATTTATAAATGCCGCTGTTCATCGACGAAGACGAGATGTCTGTCACGACCCACAGGTTACCCGCGCTGTCGAAAGCCATGTTGTCTGGCGCCGCAAAACCGCTTTGTGGTCCGCCTGCTGCAAAAATCTCAAACGTAAACTCCAAGCCTGCATGGTTGTTGTCATTCTCGAACAGGCGAACGATTTGTCCGTAGAAGTTGCCATGCTTGTCGTTGTTGGTCAAGGCAATGAAGACGGAACCATCAATCGGATGAACTTCCAGGTCTTCTGGGCGATCCATCGGGGTAGCCCCTACTGCTTTGGATGCATCACGGCAGTTGAGAAGCACGTCAGCCTGAGAAGCAAACATCGGTTTGCCATCTGCATCGACTGCTTTTTGCAGTGCTTCATTTGTTGCGAAATCCAATGCAATCCACTTGCCCTTACCGAAGTTGGCAACGTACAGTGTACCCTCTTCCAGCAGCTTGGAATTGTTTTTCCCTGCCTTCGGATCGTACTTGCCTTTGGATACATACTTGTACACGTATTGGTCTTTCGCATCATCCCCCATGTAGACGACCAGTTGTCCAGTCGGAGCCAGAACCATTGCCGTGTTTTCGTGGGAGAATCTGCCCAGCGCTGTATGCTTTTTCGGAGTCGATTTCGGATCAAATGGATCTACCTCAACAACCCAACCATAATGCTCGGCTTCAGGCAGTTTGCAATCACCGACGACGTCCATGTAGTTTTCCTCGCAGGAAAGAATTGTATTCCACATCGTGACACCGCCAGAACAGTTCGCAAATGTTCCGGTTACTTCTTTGGCAATAGAAGCTGCTGGGCCAGTCAGTACATGCTTGGTCAACCCGCTTACCCTACGGCCATATTCGGAATCGGAAACAAGCTTCCAGCTGCCATTTTCTTTTTTGATTTCAATAATGGAACCGCCCAGTGCATACAAGTACTTCTTGATTTGCTCAGGGGTACGTTTGTTGTCATCCGCATCTGCATTCAGGTAGTCATAGCCATTCACGTAATATTCCAACTCACCTAAATATTCGTGATTCACCCACAAGAGGCCATGATCGGACTTGCCTTCGATTGGAAGGAAACAGGTGAAGTCATTGTTGAACCCGAAGGTATCTCCTGCTGCATTGATTTTATCGCCATAGGAAGCCACTACATCGTATTTGAAGCCGTCCGGCAGTACAACGTCGTCTTTTGTAGTCGGATGAATTTCTTTGAATTTCGGATTGAAGTTATGTTTTTTTGTATCGAGACCAAACAGATGATCAGCCGTTTTTCCTGATAGGGTACCGCCAGCTGCCAGGGCAGGAATTCCTGTTGCTACCGAAGCCAACGCCGCTGTCCCTACACCGAGATAAGTCAAAAACTGTCGACGATTTACATCCATTTACTATCTCTCCTTTTTTGCCTTCTTCGGTTTCATTGTACAAGCCGTATATCGAGGAACCATGAATGTTATATAAAGAGTATGTAAATAAAAAACCGCCCTCGTAAAAAGGCGGTTTTCCTGTCGTATCTATGTGTTAACCTGTCGTATGGCGCGCGTATGCGGTAAGGAAGTTCTTCAGCAATTGCTTGCCGTGCTCGGTAATAATCGATTCAGGGTGGAACTGGACCCCTTCGATTGGGTACTCCCGATGGCGCACAGCCATAATTTCGCCTTCGGCTGTCCGGGCGGTTACTTCCAGCTCACTCGGAATGGACGCTTCCTCAATAATCAAGGAATGGTAGCGTGCCGCCGTAAAGGGAGAAGGAATGTCTTGAAAGATAGTTTTGCCATCATGGAAAACTTCCGACGTTTTTCCGTGCATCAGGCGCTCAGCCCGAATGACTTTTCCACCAAACACTTGCCCAATGGACTGATGACCCAAGCAAACACCCAAAATCGGAATTTTTCCGGCAAAATGGCGGATCGCATCCATGCTGATCCCCGCTTCATTTGGCGTGCACGGTCCTGGAGACACCATTAAGTAATCCGGTGCCAATCGTTCGATTTCTTCCAGTGTAATTTTGTCATTGCGATACACTTGCAGCTCTTCCCCAAGCTCTCCCACATACTGCACCAAATTGTAGGTAAAGGAATCGTAGTTATCAATCATCAAAATCATCGTACACTCATCTCCTCTCAACTCATCGTTCTCTGCTCGCTCAACTCAAGCGCTTTCCACAACGCTTCTGCCTTTTTCAATGACTCGGCATACTCAGCCTCTGGAACCGAGTCAATCACGATACCCGCTCCAGCCTGCACATGAGCTACGCCATCCTTGATCACCATGGTGCGGATGGCAATGTTGACCTCGATATCACCATTGAAGCCAAACCAGCCGATTGATCCCGTGTAGACGCCTCGCTTGACTGGCTCCAGCTCCTCGATGATTTCCATCGTGCGAACTTTTGGCGCTCCGGTGATGGTACCTCCCGGAAAAGTCGCTTCGATCGCATCAAGCGCATCCTTGCCTGCTGCCAGCTCTCCTTTAACGTGAGAGACGATATGCATGACGTGGGAATATTTCTCCACGACCATGAATTCGCTAACCTCCACACTACCAAAGCGACAGACACGGCCCATGTCATTGCGCTCCAAATCAACCAGCATGACATGCTCTGCGCGTTCCTTTTCATTATCAATCAGCTCACGTGCCAATGCATCGTCCTGCTCGTCCGTTAATCCACGCGGTCGTGTACCGGCAATCGGACGCGTATGCACTTCCTTGCCTTTTACCTTTACTAGTAGCTCTGGCGAGGCACTAACCAATTGAAATTCAGGGAAGCTCAGATAGCCCATATAAGGAGACGGATTCAGCTTGCGAAGCACATCGTACACTTCTGGGGCAGTCACCTGCACCGGCTTGCTTTGCCGTACCGACAGATTGACCTGAAAAACATCCCCTTGGGCGATGTACTCCTGCACCCGGCGAACGGCATCCTCGAATTGGTCTTTGGCAAAGGATACTGACGCTGGCACTAGCTTGGCAAGCGGTCTTTTGCGCAAAGCTTCCCAATCTGTCTCATCGCGATCCATTGCCAATGAAGCAATCGAGTCCATGCGTTTTTCCAGCTGGAGTGCTGCTTGTCGATAGCTCTCTTCGGTCAAATTGTCCGCGCTCAAATGCGTCAGGCAAATGATCTCTCGGGTCTCATGATCAAAGACAAGAAGGTCTTGCATTATCATAACATACAGGTCTGGCAACTGTAAGTCGTCAGTCGCGATCTGTGGCAAGCTAGGCTCAAAAAAGCGGTTCATCTCATAGCTGATATAGCCTACGGCGCCTCCAGCAAAATCTGGCATACTTGGAAGCGCAGGCGTACGGTAACGAGACATCAGCTCTCGTAAAGCATTCAATGGGTTGTGAGTCTCTATGCTCTCGATTTTCCCTTCTGGGTACGAAACGATGGTTTCTCCTCGCTGACTGCGCAGCGTAGCGATAGGCTCATATGCCAAAAAGGTATACCGCCCAGCTCGTCCACTTTCCAACAGGACAGCATTTTGCAGAGAAGGCTGTAGTTTTGTGAGCACCTGCCACGGATCAATCGTCGAAGACCACGGTTTACGCAGGGCAAGGGGAACTAACGGATAAGATAAGGCGTACGCCTGGCAATCAGCAAAGGTAGGGAACATTCTTCCTCTTCACGCTCCGGTTTTCACTATTTATCCGTTCATTATATAGTTGCCTGACACAAAAAGAAAAGACCACGTCGCCAACGTAGCGCTCCGTGGTCATGCGGTATTTTTTTACAATTAATCTTCGAACTGATACAGAGGCGTGGACAAATAACGCTCCCCATTCGAAGGAATGACAACGATCACTTTTTTGCCTTTGCCGAGCTTCGCTGCTACTTGCAGGGCCGCATGGATCGCTGCTCCAGAAGAAATCCCGCCGAGAATCCCTTCCTGACGAGCAACACGACGCGCGGTTTCAAAAGCGTCCTCGTTTTCTACCTTAATGATTTCGTCGTAAATTTGTGTATCGAGAATTTCTGGAACAAACCCAGCCCCGATACCTTGGATCTTATGTGGTCCTGGTTTGCCGCCAGACAAAACTGGCGAAGCCGCAGGCTCAACAGCCACGATTTGTACATTCGGATAGTGTTCACGAAGAACCTGCCCTACACCCGTAATCGTTCCGCCTGTACCAATACCGGAGATAAACGCATCTACGCCGCCGATTTCCTTTGCTTGGTCCAGCAGCTCACGAGCAGTTGTCTCACGGTGAATGGCCGGGTTTGCCAGGTTTTTAAATTGTTGCGGAATGAAATACGAGCTATCTTCTTTCGCCAGCTCTTCCGCTTTGCGAATCGCTCCGCCCATCCCTTCGCTGCCTGGTGTGAGAACCAGCTCCGCACCATACGCACGCAACAGATTGCGTCGCTCAATACTCATCGTCTCTGGCATGACAAGAATAGCACGATATCCTTTTGCAGCAGCAACCATCGCGAGTCCAATACCGGTATTTCCGCTCGTAGGTTCAATGATGGTATCACCCGGTTTCAGACTTCCATCTGCCTCTGCTGCCTCAATCATCGACAACGCAATTCGGTCTTTTACACTGCTGCCCGGGTTGAAGAACTCCAGCTTCAAATAAATGTCTGCAATATCTTCGCTGACAACACGATTCAGCTTCACAAGCGGAGTAAATCCAATCAAATCGGTAATGGAATTAGCCACGCGCATATGTTCTGCCCCTCCTATTTTTAATAACCGAGTAAAACGCTAGGATTTATTGACATAATTATATCAACGGTAGCCTATTTGGTCAATGAGGCATTTGCCCAGAAATCTGGACCCCTACCGATTTTCGCAATCGCTCCAGCACGACATCCAGCGACTCGACCTGGGCAAATGCGATTTCTCGGCGCAGCTCATCTTTTACCTCTTCAAACGTCCGTTGACTGGCTTCCCTGCGCTCTGTCAGTTGGTAAATGACGTATTGATCTTCTATTTTGATCGCTTCGCTATATTTGTTTTTCTCCAGCTTTTCTACAATGGGCTTCGCCTCGTCAGGCAATCGATTATCCTTGATGGAAACCCAGCCTACATCGCCGCCGTTTACCGCTGTATCCGCATCAATCGAACGCTCTTTGGCAATCGTCTGAAAGTCGGCCCCGTTTTTTAAATCAGCCAACACTTGTTCCGCTTCTTTTTGTGAAGCCACCACGATTTGTCCTAAACGCATCTGCATCGGTCGGGTATAGCGGTCAGATCGGCTATTGTAGACGTTTAGCACTTCTTCATCCTTGATGGTCATGTCCTTCGTTGCCAGGGTTTGCAGCAGGATTTGGTAAGAAATCTCCTGCTTCAGGGCTTCCACGGTCGTACCCGCTTGTTTTAACAGCGCAGCCTCAAACTCGCTGTCTGTCCGACTGCCGTAACTGTCGCGAATCTGGGAAAGCTCTTGCTCCAGCTGCTTCGGATCAACCGTGATACCGGATCGCTTCGCCTCTTGAAAAACGACTTCCCGATTAATCATGTCGTTTAGTACTTGCTTACCGAACTTTTGTTTCAGCGCCGTTACATACTCATCGTTGCTAATCGTCTTATCCCCTACGATGGCGGCAGGCTGCAGCTTGCCTGATGCCTGGTACCATGCCCAGGTAACGGCAAGCAGCAACAATACAAGCGCCCCAATGAATGCCCACAACCCTTTTACGTTGGTCATGCCAACACTCCCCTACTTGACGCCGCGCTTACATGTCTTTCAGGATGTCTTCCAACGCGGATCTGTCATAATGGTAACGTTCATTACAGAAATGACAGTGTACTTCAGCTTCGCCCTGTTCCTCAATCAGACCTTCCATTTCTTCGCGTCCCATGCTGATCAGTGCCTGAACAACCTTATCCGCTGTACATTTGCAGCTAAATTGAATCTCCGTGCGGCTAAGGATTTTTGGCTCATCCAATACGCGGGCCAAAATCTCTTCAGGAGTCAAACCTTCGCCAATCATGCGAGAAACCTGTGGAAGCTGCCCCAAGCGTTCTTCAATGGCTGCTACAACCTCTTCTGGCGTATTCGGCAACAGCTGAAGAATGAATCCACCCGCTGCCAAAACAGAACGGTCCTCAGGATTAACCAGTACACCCACACCTACTGCTGAAGGCGTTTGCTCGGACATCACAAAATAATAAGTGAAGTCTTCCCCAATCTCACCAGAGACGATCGGCGCACTGCCTTGATACGGCTCCTTGAGACCGAGATCTTTCGTCACGTACACAAACCCGTCTGTTCCCACTGCACGCGCTACATCGAGCTTGCCTTTATCGTTTAGCTCAAAGTGGACATGCGGGTTGGATACATAAGCGATTCCTTCACCATGTGCGTTTGCTTCCGCGATGATTTGCCCGATTGGTCCGCCTCCTTTTACTTTGACATAGAGGCTCTCGTTTCCTTTTAACATAGCCCCCATCATCAAGGTAATAGTCAGCGTACGTCCCGCTGCTGCTGTCGCTGTATTCCACATGTCGTGACGACGACGCATATCTTCGACAGATTCTGTCGTGCGTGCGGCAAATGCGCGAACATGCCCATTAAAACCAGTTGCTCTTATCATATAATCGCCCATGTAGCGATCCTCCTTTTCGAACTCCTTCTTTACATAGCGAAAAAATCATGAAGCTATCTTACCAGTTTACCACAAGGAGAAAAAGACTACGCTTCTCCCACTGTGAGTCTGACACTTTGAGAATTCGACCATTTCTGACAGAAAAAAACCCCTCTGTGCGAAGAGGGGCCGTAATAACCAAATCCTATGTTAGGTTAAATAATCTTTTAATACGTGTGAAGCCTTTTGCGTTCGCAATCGGTCAATCGTCGTCGCTTCAATTTGGCGAATACGCTCACGGGTAAGACCAAACATTTTCCCCACTTCTTCCAGCGTATACACTTGATCATCATAGAGACCATAACGCATGGAGATAATTTCTTGAGCGCGGGGACTAAGCCGCTCCAACGCTGCGCGCATTTGCGAGCGAAGGTCTACCTTTTCAATCCAGTCATCCAGAGAGGACAACCCATCATCCATGATTTCAGCGTAGCTCAAGCTCTCATCTTCATGCCAAGCCTGCCATTTCTCACTATCCAGCTCAGCGTCGATGGATTCCATCTTCATCATTAAAGCCAGTTCGATGGCCTCCACCTTTTCTAATGGAATATCCAAGAGTACGGCAATCTCCTGCCGATCTGGCGTACGGTTCAAAGCATGGACGAGATGTAGTACTTGCTTCTGATACTGGCGAATCTGCTCATGCATGTGGACAGGAATGCGAATCAAAGTTGCTTTGTCGTTGATGGCACGGGTGATCGCTTGAGAGATCCACCAGTGCGAGTAATGATAGAGACGCACGCCACGTCCCACATCAAATTTGTCAATCGCGGTAAACAAACCTATCGTGCCCTCCTGAATCAAATCCAGGAACGGCATCCCTCTTTTCAAATGGCGCAAAGCGGTACTAACTACGTATCGTAAATAGGCGCGCACAATCGTTTCACGTGCTTCAAGATCGCCATCCCTTTGATAGCGAATCAGGCAAGCAAGCTCTTCTTCTTTGTCCAACATGGGTGTTGCAGCGACGCTTTCCAAAAACAGTAGAGCAGAAGTGTCCGATCGAAGTGATCTAGGGACAACAATTCCCAACTGTGTCTCCACTTCCCGCCAGCGACGGGGAGTTGAATGGAACGAGGAGGTACTCAGAGTCATATGCAACCCTCACTTCTCTGGAATGGAAGATCACGATGAAGTAGGTGAGTCACGGAATGTTTTACTGTATCCGTATTTCGACAAAACCTGTTTGATTCCTGCCAGTTAACAGAATATTAACAGTTCTCCTCTCAGAACGGTTGATGAAAGCCCTTTCATGCGATAGAGTTAAAAGTTTATGAAGAAAAAGCCATCCCCATTAACCAAGGATGGCAAAAAGACAATGTCGAATCTTCTGATAAAATCGAAGACTACTGATACAAGTGACAGGCGACGAAGTGGTTGGTGTCCACTTCTTGCCAGATAGGCTTCTTTTCGGCGCATACTGCTTTGGCTACCGGACAGCGCGTACGGAACACACAGCCGCTAGGTGGATTGATCGGGCTGGGAACGTCTCCTTCGATAATGGTGCGCTCACGGCTTTTCTCCAAATCAGGATCGGGGACAGGAATGGCCGACAACAACGCCTGCGTGTAAGGATGCTTCGGTGATTCGTAAAGAATTTCACTGGCAGTCATCTCGACCATATTGCCCAGGTACATGACGCCAATACGGTCACTGATGTGCTTGACCATCGCCAAATCATGCGCGATAAACAAATACGTCAGCTTTTGTTCCTGCTGTAGTTTCTTCATTAAATTAACGACTTGTGCCTGCACCGAAACATCAAGTGCGGAAATCGGCTCATCGGCAATGATGAAGGTAGGATTGACGGCAAGCGCCCGAGCAATTCCTATCCGCTGTCGCTGACCACCGCTGAACTCATGCGGGAAACGGTTGGCATGCTCTTTTTGCAGACCAACCATCTCCAACAGCTCAATCACACGTTTCATTCGTTCCTTCCCTTTATATAGCCCATTAAGATGAAGGCCCTCCGAGATGATTTCCGCAATGTTCATTCGGGGATTCAGAGAAGCATACGGGTCCTGAAAAATCATTTGCATATGGCGTGTCAGCTTACTCTGCTCAGCAGATGATGCCTGATGGACGTTTTGCCCATCAAAAATGACTTCTCCTGTCGTCGGTTGATACAACCCGATGATTGTACGGCCTGTAGTCGATTTGCCGCAGCCAGATTCCCCTACCAGTCCAAATGTTTCCCCCTCATATATATCGAAGGAAACATTGTCCGCTGCCGTAAGTGAGAGCCCTTTACCCAACGTAAAGGTTTTTGTCAGGTTCTTTACCTGGACCAGCTTCTTTCGTTGCATCTGGCCACTCCTCCCCGTTATCCGTTTACCAATATCGTCTGGAGACGCAATGTTCCTTTTCGAGCTTGTAGCCATCCAGCTTGACGATCTCGATGGCACTTCGCGAATCCGGAGAATGAATCATTTCACCATTCCCCATGTAAATACCCACATGATGAACTCTGCCTTTCCCCTCTTCATGGGCAAAAAACAGCAGATCGCCCGGAAGCAAAGCTTCTTTTTCCACGAGCTGCCCGGCTTTTGCCTGATCAGATGCATCACGCGGAATCTGGAGACCGACAGAACGGTGCATGTTGTACGCAAATCCTGAGCAGTCATACCCGTAAGAGGACATGCCGCCCCATAAATAATGCAGGTTGAGAAATCGCTTGCCCGCTTCTACGATTGCCTCTCCACGATTGCCGGACAGCTCAATGGGCTCGTTTGCTTTCACGATTTGTACATCTGCTTTTGGCAAAAGTCCTGTGCCGTTCGGTGTCGCTACCGTTACCCAGTCAGCGGTTTCCTCAATCAGCGGCAGTTTGGTCAAAAACGCAAGCTCGATGTCTGGCTTTTTGTCGGCTGTATGTAGACGGGTAAACGCCGCCGTGACCATCGCCAGCTTTTGGCCCTGCTGTACCTGAAAAGCATCTGACCACGGTGCTAGCTGGCGAGAAGGAACCCAGCCCGGATAGCCTGTTGTGTTTTTGTTCGTCGTCTGATCAGGAATCAGAATTTGTGACCATTCCCCTTGCTCCTCCACTACCTCTACGCGCGTACCGTACAGCGCTTGGGTTTGAATCGCGTTATTGTCGTAAAAACCAAGCTTCTCGTCAACAGTAAGGGAAGCGAGCCAGCTTCGTGCATCAACCGGGGAGTGGAGTGCCACTTGGTCAATATCACGCGGCGACTCCGGCTTGGTCCACACAGTGGCGACAGAGACAGAAACAATGGCAGATTTCATCTTAGTTCTCCCCCTCCCACAGGCTGACGGAACGAATACCGAGCCCAGACTCTTCTGGCATGCGCATCAAGCGACCTTCGTATGTTACGCCACCTTCTATGCCATCGTACAAAAGCATCAACGGAGCATCGAAATCAAAGCGGGTGATGTTTTTCTTGCTGGCTGCAAAATGAGCTGCTGCTGATACAGCCAGACGCGATTCGATCATGCTGCCAACCATGCATGGAATACCGTGCTCTTCAGCCAATTGGTTGATCAATTGTGCTTTGTAAATGCCGCCAGCTTTCATCAGCTTGATGTTAATCATGTCGGCCGCACGGTTTTGCAATACCTGCAGGGCCTGCGCTGGTGAAAACACACTCTCGTCAGCCATGATTGGCGTATCGACCGAATCTGTTACCCGCTTCAAGCCTTCCAGATCATGCGCTTTTACAGGCTGCTCAATGAGTTCGATACCAAGACCCATGTCTTCCATTTTGCGAATGGATTGCACCGCTTCTTTTACATTCCATCCCTGGTTGGCATCAAGACGAATCTTCACCTGATTGCCCACGGATTTGCGAATTTCCTGAATGCGCAAAATGTCATCCTCGATATTGTCCTTGCCGACCTTGATTTTCAATACGTGAAAGCCTTGCTTGAGATAGGCAGCCGCATCCTCGCCCATTTCTTTCGGGGAGTTCACGCTGACGGTATAGTCAGTCTCCAATTGGTCACGGTAGCCACCCAGGAATTGATACAACGGCATTCCTGCGCGCTGAGAAATGAGGTCGTACAATGCAATGTCTACCGCTGCCTTCGCACTCGTATTTCCTACCATGGATTGATGCAGGGTTTGGAAAACTCGTTCATAGGCAAGCAAATTCAAGCCGATGAGCTGAGGTCTCATTGTATTCATAATCGCCGACTCGATACTCTCGATGCTGTCTCCGGTAATGACGACAGTAGCTGAAGCTTCGCCCCACCCGACCATACCGTTGTCGCAGGTGATTTTCACCAGAATCGATTCCAGACTATGCACCGTACGCAAAGCCGTTTTAAAAGGCTTTTTCAATGGAACAGATATTCGTTTTACTTCGATGGCTTGAATAATCATGTTTTCCTCCATCTTCTCCAGCACTCGTGCTTTCTTTAGCTGTGTTTTTTCTAATAGACATACTAAATTATAGCACTATTAAAAATTCTAGCAAAAAAGGGGGGAGAGTCATTCCATCCGCCTGAAATGACTTCTCCCAACTCACTCTTTCTTACTTCACGACAGCTTTTCTCAGGTCTGTGTAGCTAAGTGAAGAGCTTTGTACACCACTTACTTTTTCGCTTGAGAGCAAGGAAGTGTTGTAGAAATAAAGCGGTGCGATTGGTGCTTCATCCAACAAGATTTTTTCTGCATCATGCAGCAGCTTCAGACGTTTTGCATCGTTTGGCTCCTTGTATGCGTCTTGGATCAGCTTGTCGAATTGCGCATTGCTCCAGCCCGTACGATTGCTTGCTGCCTTCGATTGGAAAATATCGAGGAAGTTGATCGCATCACCGAAGTCAGGCAACCAAGAAGAACGAGCAATTTGATACTGCAATTGCTTTTGCATGTCCGTCAAAACTTTGCCTTCTACTTTTTGCAGCTTCACATCAACGCCCAGTGTCTGCTTCCACATTTCTTGCGCGGCTTGTGCCGTTTTTTCGTTAGCCGTTCCGCTGCGGTATGTGAGTGTAACCTCCGGCAGCTTTGTGTAGCCTTTTTCTTTCATTCCTTGTTCCAGGAGCTTCTTCGCTTCATCTGGGTTGAAGTTCACCAATTCTCCGCCTACTTCACGGAATTGTCCTTCACCGTTGGCATCAGGCAAACCATACGATACGAAGCCTGTTCCCGGTTTTTGCTGACGCATCAGCACCAGGTCAACCAGCGTTTGACGGTCAATCGCCAAGCTAAAGGCTTTACGAATATTGGCGTTATCAAATGGCTCCTTCGCTACGTTGAAACGATAGAACTCTGTACCTGCTCCGTCACGCACGAATACTTTGCCTTCTTTAAACAATTGGTCTGCCATGTCTGCAGGAACGGTTGTCGTTCTGTGCAGCTCTTCGTTCGTAAACATTTGATACTCGGTATTCTCGTCATCGATCATTTTCCAAACGGCACCAGGCAGAGTTACGTTTGCGGCATCCCAGTACGTATCGCTCTTCATCATTTTCAGTTCACTGTCATGTGCCCACTCTGTCAGCTTGAATGGTCCATTTCCAACAAAGCTTGCGGCTTCTGCTGCCCATTTCGGATCTTTTTCAACGGTTGCTTTGTGCACAGGGAAGAAAGCTGGGTTGGATGCCAACAGGAGCGTCCATGAAGCTGGTTGAGCGAGAACGACCTCTAATGTTTTGTCGTCCACGGCTTTTACTTTTACGCCATCCGCCGGACCTTTACCGCTGTTATATGCCTCCGCTCCCTCAATAATGTACGCGAGGGATGCTGCCGGAGATGCCAGTGCAGGATCAAGCATGCGTTTCCACGCGAATTCGAAGTCCTGAGCCTTTACCGGTTCACCATTGGACCATTTGTTGTCACGGAGGGTAAAGGTGTAGGTTTTGCCATCCTCGGAGATTGTCCACTCGGAAGCGGCCGCTGGTTGAGGCTTTTGATTTTCGTCCAAGCGAGTCAAGCCTTCCATCAAGTTGTTCAAAATGTTATAGGACGGCTCATCGAAGCCAATCGGCGGGTCCAATGACGTCGGTTCCTTGATATTGTTCAGCAACAGGAGCTTTGCCGCTTGATCGCCCGGCGTCGGAGCGTTTGGCTGAGCCGTGTTACCTGGTGCAGGCTCACTCGGTGCAGCTGGTTGACCCGATGTACATCCAGCCATGAGCATGGACACACCCAGCGTAGCCGTCAGCAACAATGTTGATAGTTTTTTCACTGTTTCTTCCCCCTTATTTTTTTGTTTTTGTATGACGTAAAAGGATAGCGCCGTCAGACGACACCCTCTTTTACACGAATGAAGCCGGGCTTGACCACTGCCCTCGACAGCCATGAATCAGGTCCCCGTTGGCGGTTGCATCGACGCCAGCAATTTCTTCGCCCGTGGGTCCTGCAACCAACAGGAAACCGCGTGTTTGCTATGGACATGGGTCTCCGCAGGCTGGTAATTCCGACATACTTCCAACGCGTAGTCGCAGCGCGCAGCGAATGCACAGCCAATTGGCGGACTGAACAAATCCGGGGGTGTTCCAGGTATGGGACTCAACGGAATTGAGCGATCTGCATCCAAACGAGGCATCGACGCCAGCAAGCCTTTGGTGTACGGATGCTGTGGATTGTAAAAAATGTCGCGAACAGGTCCGGACTCTACCACTTTTCCGGCATACATCACGTTGACCCGATCCGCAATTTTGGCGACGACTCCCAAATCATGCGTGATAATAATGATCGAGACCCCCGTCTTTAGCTGAATGCTTTTGAACAGCTCGATGATTTGCGCCTGAATCGTTACATCCAACGCTGTCGTAGGTTCATCCGCAATCAGAATGGACGGCTTACATACGAGCGCAATCGCAATCATGATCCGTTGGCGCATCCCGCCACTGAACTGATGGAGGTACTGCTTGAGACGACTTTCCGGATTGGCGATCCCGACCAAGGTGAGAATTTCAATCGCTTGCCGCTTGGCTTCGCTTCTTGCAACCTTTTGATGGCGAATGATTCCTTCCATGATCTGCTCACCAATGGTAATGGTAGGGTTGAGTGACGTCATCGCATCTTGAAAGATCATGGAGATTTCTTTCCCGCGCAGCTCACGCATTTGCTTTTCCGGCAGCTTTGCCAGGTCCTGCCCTTTAAAATGAATGCTTCCACCCGCGATTTTTCCGATATGCTCCGGGATCAGACGCATGATGCTCCTTGCAGTCACGCTCTTCCCACATCCGGATTCACCAACAATCGCCAATGTCTCCCCTTTGTTCAAAGTAAAGTTCACGTCCCGAACGGCGTTCACTTCACCGCCATGCGTCTTAAATGTGACCCGAAGCCCACTGACTTCCAGCAGCTTTTCCATTTTATCCATGTTGCCTACCTCCTTGACTTCGGATCGAACGCATCGCGCAAGCCGTCACCGAGCACGTTGAACGCAAGCATCGTCAGCGAGATTAAGAAAGCAGGGAAAAAGAGTCGCCACCAATGACCGGACAAAATTGTAGAGAGCCCATCGTTAGCCATCACACCCCAGCTAGCCTTTGGCGCCTGAATGCCGAGACCGAGGAAGCTCAAAAACGCTTCTGCAAAAATCGCAGATGGAACAGATAACGTGACATAGACAATGATGATGCCAATTGTGTTGGGCAGCAGATGTTTGCGAATGATGTAGAAAGGCTTTGCCCCCATTGTTTTTGCTGCCAGTACGTACTCCGAGTTTTTCATTTGCAGGACCTGACCACGCACAGTCCGTGCCATCCCGATCCAGCCTGTCGCACTTAACGCGATAATAATGGTTAATAGTCCTGGCCCCATGACGACCATCAGCAAAATCACAACCAACAAATAAGGAAGTCCGTACAAAATGTCGACGAAGCGCATCATGATATTATCGATTCGCCCGCCCAAATATCCGGCAATTCCTCCATACAAGACACCAATGAAAAAATCGATAAGTGCTGCTGTCAAACCGACAAACAGGGAAATGCGCGCACCATACCAAACACGAGTGAACACATCACGGCCAAAATCATCGGTACCAAACCAGTTCGCTTCAGATGGCGGCTTGTTTTTCATAATAATCGACTGTTTGGCGTATTCATGACCAGAGATCATCGGTCCAATCGTAGCCATAACCCCAAGCAAGATAATCACCACCACCCCCATCAGAGCCAGCTTGTTTCCTCTCAGACGAAGCCAAGCTTCTTGCCAAAACGTCAGTTGAGGTCGCACAATCGCTTCCGCATTGAGGTTGTCTTTGCGCATGGGGATAAATAAATCGTCAGAAACGATCATCCTTCGCTCTCCTTTCGATGCAGCTTAATTCGTGGATCAATGATGCCGTACAGTACATCGACGACAAACATCAGGAATATCAAAAGTGTGCTATAGAAGACAGTCGTTCCCATAATGACGGAATAGTCACGGTTATTAATGCCAGCGACGAAGTATTTCCCCATCCCAGGGATCGCAAATATTTTTTCGATCACAAAGCTTCCCGTTAAAACGTTGGCAATTAGTGCGCCTAAAAGCGTGACCACAGGCAAAATCGCATTACGCAGTGCGTGCTTCAACACGATCGTCGCCGGAGACAGCCCTTTTGCTCGAGCGGTTTCAATGTATTCCTGGGTCAACACTTCCAGCATGTTGGTACGAGTCAAACGAGCGATAATCGCAATTGGACCAAACGCCAATGCAAGCGCCGGCATAATCACATGCTGCCAGGTACCCCACGTTGCGGTCGGCAACAGCTTCCATTCGACCGCCAAATATTTGATTAATAAGGAAGCGACAACAAAGCTGGGAACAGATATCCCGATAACAGCAATAATCATGGCAAGGTAATCAATGAGACGGTTATGCCGTAGTGCGGCGATCACACCAAGCGCGATACCGGTGACAATCGCAAAGACGACAGAAATCAGACCGAGTTGAAAAGAGACGGGGAATCCACGGGCGATCATTTTGTTGACAGTATCTGAACTGTTGGCAAGAGATGGCCCGAGGTCAAATTGCACCAGCTTTTGTAAGTACAGCCCGTATTGGACCAGTAGCGGCTTATCCAGGTTGTAGTAGGCATTGAGGTTAGCTTCCACTGCTGGGTCTAATGCCTTTCCTTCTCTTTCAAAAGGAGATCCTGGAACGGCATGCATCAGGAAAAAGGTGAGGGTAATGATGAGCCATAACGTCACGATCATGGAGATAAATCTGCGGAAGACAAAAGATAGCAAGGACTCTCCTCCTTTTCATCAAAAACTGACCTCTCGTAATAAGCAAAAAACCCAGCAAATGCGCGTGATCATGGCATTTGCTGGGTTTTACTTACGTGTATGCCGTGCATACGAATAAATAAAGCAGCGGGTGTATTCATTTGGTGACTGTGGCTTTATTTCTCGTGGAAACTGCTTGTTTGTACTTCTTTTGCGCGTCCTTAAACGCTGCAATCAATGTTTTTTGGGAAGATCCAAAATACCGAAAGCGAATCTCTTCGCCAATTTCCTCCGACGCCATAATTGAATGACCGATAAAGATCGACCGAGCAAAGTCAGACGTCAGTTGGACCGTGGAGGAGCAGGCCGCATCTACGATCTTGTCGTTGGAAGTATCGACAACCAATCCGATAAAAAAAGCACTGAATTGCTGTGTAATCGGATTGTTCGAAGAGGACTGTGCATCGCCTACGATATAAATGGTATCTTTATCAAACAAATCAATAACCCCACTTTTACTATGCTTAACGGACCGGCAAACGGGATGTTCGGAGAGCGACTTCCTCACAATCGCAAGCTGGGTAAGCACTTTCCTACATAGTACCAGAAGAATTTGCAATTTGTAAATAAGTCTGACTAATCTTTCAGTTCTTCTACAGATACGACTGGAAACGAATGCGACGGCAGCATTGGCAGAAACGGTCGCTCGTCGATGTAGGCAACTACGACATGGGATGGACCGACCATTGTCTTCGGTGCGAGCTGCAGTTCCTCCCCACGCTCAGTGACGACAGTAATTTGCAGCATTCCGCCTCCCGGACGCACTGGTCCTTTCGTTGCTCGCTCTGTCACGAGGGTTGTCCCATTGTACTGTAGGCGTAATTGGAGGTCATGGCGCCACGATCGGAAATCCACATAATAGCGTGAGAAAGGAATGGGATCAGTGGTCACACTGTCTGCTTGAGGGACATACATGGCTTGCTCACGACGGTAGCCACCGTTCTCGTACATTCTGTCATCAAAACGTTTGAGAGCCTCGTCTTCGAGCAGGTCAATTACACCCTCTGTTTTCAATATTGGATCGACAGCAAATGTGGCGTGATGATTAGACAACTCCAGGAGTATCTTCATTTCTGTTTTTTTCTGCATGGTGATGTCTGCATCTACAATAAACATACCTACCAGCAAAAAGAACAGCATCGTAGAAATGGATAAGATATTTATACCCGTAACGATAGCCTCCTAATGGGAGCTTTTACAGATCGTAGTCCATGATGTTAACCGTACCTATTCTTTGGACTTGCAAGGAATCAGCCGGCATTGGAATCCAGGAGGTAAAGCGGGGGTATGGAATTGCCAGCTCCACGACAAACTCATCTTCGTGGCTCCACAGGACGGGATCAAAAGAACGAGTGCGAATGACACTGACAGACAGATCCTGATCTGGAATGGAGAACTTTTTCTCCCTCAGCTCCCGAGCGATTAGTGCCCGAACCTCTTGTTGCAAGTTGCCTTCACTCGTCCCCCCGTGGTTGCTGACGTATTTCGTAGCGGCCGCGCTCACTTCCAATAATTCGTTTCTGGCCTGAACGACCGTATGTACCTGTAAAAGTCCTAATGGAACGAGTAGCA
This sequence comes from Brevibacillus brevis, assembly GCF_900637055.1. Taxonomy (NCBI): domain Bacteria; kingdom Bacillati; phylum Bacillota; class Bacilli; order Caryophanales; family Paenibacillaceae; genus Brevibacillus; species Brevibacillus brevis. The sequence continues at coordinate 197,233 of NZ_LR134338.1, read as the reverse complement.
TAACCATAATGTTCAGAATCACAGCGATTAATTGACCCATTAGCCTGTACCAAAACGCGTTACTTCAGCGAGCAAATCACCGAAAAACTGCGTGCATGCCGAAAGGAGATTTTGCGGACCGGTGAGAAGCAGACCTACCGTCAAAGGCAATACAATAGCCATTACTGCCAAAATGCTAATCATTTTATTCATGCACTACCACCCTGGATCAAAGTATTCGGACGGACGGCTTCCCGTAAAGGAAAAGGATGTATCCCCCTCCACAAATTTGTGCAGCCATTGGGTCACTTTTGAAGGCTGGATAGTAACTGACAAGGTAATCGCCTCCTGTCTCTCTTTGCGAGCTCGCTCGCTCTCGGTTCGAGGCCAGCTCCCGGCAAACGCATCCTCTGTCACTTCCCAACCCAGTTCTTTCATTTTCAGAAGATAGTAATCTGCTAACGTCGGCTCCAAATACCCGATGTCCTGCATATCATCCAGTAAGTCAGCATAGATTCCACGGGCAATCGCCCTTTCCATTGCGTACAAGTGGTAAGCTCCCAGTGCAGAAGTAACCAATAAAAGGACCAGTAGACAAATAAGAAAGACTTTTGCTTTCACCATCGTTTTAGAAACGCCAGCTCTTCTTTAATGGAAGATAACCGTCGCTGCTCGATACACCCTTTCTTGTTGTGTCTGTTTAAGCTGCTCCTCTGGCTGGAGATTCCAAAGCATCGCGCACAAGCTCCCTACCATAATCGAAATGATGAGAAGAACGTGAATGTGCAGCATCAGTTTGACGACGTATAGGAAGTGCCGTTTTGCATCCTGAAGTTGATGTTTTCATTGCGGGTATCGTAGTTCAGCGATGTGATGGATTGATTAATGCTCTCGGCAGAATCGTTTGCCGCAGGGCTTAATTCATTACCATAACTGCTGACACCGATCCCTAACACCATAACGCATGCTAAAAATATAAAGAACATTTTCGACATCTCGAATTTCCCCTTTTCTCATACGTGATTTAAGGTATGGCTTTGTCGATCCATCCAACTGCTCGATCTCTCAGCCCGTCCTCTCTCACTACCGATGTGTTTATTTCGGACAAGCTAGAAACGATTATTCCTAAAGAGAAAACGATGCACATGATGATAGATAAAAGCTTGGTCATGAGTTGCTCCTCCTCAGGTCAAATATTTATCCAGAATTTCTGTAAGCAGCTTATACCAAGGGAACATCGCTACCAATAAACCCATGTAAAATGCCGGGTAGACAATGACCGTGTAGCCGATCCCCAAAGATTTTATCTTTTTCCGATGACGAAACATTCTTCGATGATCGACAGCCCACTCCATTCGTTGCATAGTTGCACTTACTTGTCCTTCGCTCAGCGTTTCAATTGTACGCATACTTGATACGAGAATGATTCCGTCATCGACACCGATTTTGCGTTTAAAGCTCTCCAGTGCCTCATTAGAGTCTCTGTTCCACTCAGATAAAGTAGGGATATACTCCTTTAGCTTTCTAGTCGGTCTAGCTGCCTTGACCATGGCATTGTAAATGGGCACCTGATTTTCCAGAAGGGTTACATAGCGATTGATAAATCTGGCGATATCTGTACTCAGCATATCCTCTCTGTGATTTGCCCACATCTTTAAGCCCATGTACGGCAGCATATAACTCCCTGCAGATGCCAGACACATCGACAGAAGTGGAAATGATTCCATTCGACTTACGACGACCCACATAAGAATCAGAATGCAAACGGTACTTCCAGACAACAATTGCAGAAACACCCACTCCGGTTTTCCCCATCCAAAAGGCCTTCCTGCTCGTGATAGTAACTGCTCCCATTTGTCGTCTTCGTCAGGCTTTAGTGCCTGCTCCCACTTTCCCCACCACACTCCGGAAACAAACAGCTTTGGCTTTTGCTTGTGAAACAAATACTTCCCGATCATAAACGTTGCACTGAAAACAAATAGAGCGCCTAATCCAAGGTAGGTATACATGATGAGCATTGGCATTAGCGATATCTCCTTCCCCAAATAAATGCCAACAGGATCGAAAAAGTCCACACAGTCGCCGCAATCGCTAATATGGCTTGTCCATCTGGCGTGTAGAAATAGAGACGGTAAGAATCTTGAAGCAACCCTTGATTGTAGGGGATCAGGCAAACGCAAATCGCTATAACAATAAGCAAGCTGATCCAAATGGAGTATATTTCACTATCACGCTCATGCTTTTCGTCTTGTTGTACAAACATCTCATTCGTTAACCGATTTAGAGGTGATTGAATATCTTCTGTTTCCCCTTCCAAACCGCTAGAAATATAGGTTGCAAAATCAAAAGCCCACGGGTGGTCTAGTCTCTGCGCAAATTGTTCCACTGCTGCAACCGAGTTTCCCCCATCCGAAAGGCTATTGTTAAGCAGAAGGAGGTCAGGCAATAACTCTTTAGGGCATTCTTCTATCATTTCGCGAAAGGTAAGGACAATGTTTTTGCGACTGTTATAATAACGGGCAAACAACTCTACGAAACGACAGAATGAGCTGATTTTTTTATTCATTTGTACGGTATAGCGTGCGTATAGAATCAGTGTTGGCAGCAAGAGGAATAAGAGAAAAAGCGACAAGGATACAATCATATTTCCTAGCAAAATACCCGAGATGAACCCCGCTATTCCGCCAATCATGGATAGTAATAAGTACCCTTCTGGTGTACCTCCCACGGTTTGACACCAACGATCAAAGTGTTCATACATCATGCGCCGGGTAGAATGCCTTAAAAATTTCTCTCGCCATGCCTCAACTGTACGTGGGAACAATACGCGTGGACTTCTCCATCCCTTGTACAGGTGTAAGCCGAGAAACAGAAAGCCAGAGAAGAGACATAGAAACACCGGAAAAAGAAATGTGTAAATCATAGCTGCCTGCCTATATCGGTAAGACGTAGCTCTTTCAGCACTTCAATGTCGGCTTTGCCGACGTAACACATGTATTCAACTAAATGTGGGCTCAATTGATTCCCTGTCCATTCATAAGCTCCCGTCTGCATGTTGCGACCTACGAGGGGAATAGATTCGACTCGGTTAAAAGATGAATTCCACTCCGTCGTATGAATGGCATCAATAAAACGGTGACCGCTGTTACGGTATGTAAGCGAATTGACAAAATTGACTGCCCTGCTAATTCGCTCCTGGGTCAGCTCGATACTCCTCCCTCCATATTGATAAACAAGATCCGTCAAATCATGTAAAGCTCTATGAGCAAATCGTTCGTGCATCGCTCCGATTGTAGCGTCCGTCCCTCTGATTCCGGCATTTATAAAATGGTACGCTTCTATAGGCTCACGAATTTCTCCAATCAAAATCGTATTTGCGGTTGATCGGTACATGTCTTTGAAGCAATGCTCCAATTCAATGCCGATTTCCTCCACGTTTTGGAGTTCAATCACTTCCCCTGGCCAAATATCACCAAATCGCATCTCGTGTTCACTTTCAAAGATCGTGATATATTCTGTCCGAGGGTCCTTTAGTTTCAGCATACACATCATCAATGTTGTTTTACCGGCAGCCATCGGTCCAATAACCAGCACATTGCTACGCCCATACACTTGCTGTTCCATTAGCCATTGAATTCTTTCGTCGAAAGCTGGCTGTTGCTGTGTACGGAGTTGGTCGAGAGAAAAAGCAGGCGTTGTAAATCTTCTAACCAGAATGGTCGGTACTCTGGAATAAGGGAAAGTGAACATGGTCAGTCTGGCTTTTAGTGAATGTAAGTATCCGCTCAATCTAGGTTTTTTCTCGTTAAAAGATAGACCCGCTGTATTGGTCAGCTTTTGTTGAAGAGTTTCAACCTCTTTCCAGCTTGGTGTGTAAGAGAGAAATTTTTTGACCCCTTGCTCCAAGTAGGCAATGTTGCGGTTTGCAGAAATTCGCACTTCCTCTACCCACGGAGACAAATGGAGGACGGCATCGAGTATGCCCCACCCGTATGTAGAAAAGGTGAGACCTTCGTAACCGTTAACATGCGGCAAAATTTGTTCGGTTACTGGTCGTTGGAGGACTTCCTCAAAATAATGCTGCAAGCGAAGAATAATATGATTGTGACTATCACGGTCTCCCTGTTCTGCCAAAGCGAGAATTCGTTGCATCTCTAGCTTCTCTTCTCGAGTTTTGCCAAAATGATTTAAATAATCTCTCGCTGCTTGTTTAATGTCCTCAATGGTTTGGATGTCCAATCCAACCGGGTGTTCTCGCTCTATCCCTCTCATCAGCAAAACACCGCACTTTTATCCAAGTATTGTGCCTTAGCAATTTCCTTCAAACTGCTGATGTACGATTTGGGAGGAAAAAACTCTTCGATTAATACACTGCAGCTCTGATGAGATTGCATGAGCCTGCTCTCAGAAATACGTGGTACTACGCCGTAGACCGAAACATCCTCCCCGATTCGAAAGGGTTGCCCAGGGTCTAAATGACTGAGCAGAACCTCGCATTTCACTCCTCTTTCTCTCCATTTATGCAGCCACTCTCTGGCACTATCGATACTAAAGGGATCAGCTCTCACGAATAAAAGATTGCGGTCAACAGTATGAAGCAATCGCTGTAGAGTCTCAGACTCAGGGAAGCAGTAACCCCAGTCGACGTATACATAGTCAAATTGCATGCGAAACACATTAATTAGATTGCTTAATTCTGGGCTTTTCCATTTGCTGGCAGCATGTGCGTAATACAGATTAGGCAAGTGCGCGCTCTGTTTGCAGACATTGCTCCAGTTACGCTTGGCAGTTGTTTGTAAATCGATAAAGTCGGGACGAAATAAAGATAATTGATGTTGTTGAAGTTTGAAGAAACGTGTTAGATCCGGCTTAGCGTCATTCATATCAAGTACGACAATTCGCTTTTCAGGATGCTGCCTCGCTAATATGACGGGATAATTAATACAAAAGGTAGTAATGCCAGAAGCTCCGTAGCTCAATAAAGCGTAAACGAGCCCCTTTTCTTTTGACGGTCCGATATCTGTACACTCTTGCACGAAGCCTAGAATCAGACCGATTTGATGGCGTATTTCTTCTTGTGATAAATGGGCCGATAACAGGTATACATGCTCTAACCCGGACTCCTCCGCTACCTTCTCAATCATCTTCTCATCCCGATAGAGAGGAACAATTATTAACGGTGAGTTTGGCGGGAGTTGTGCTTTCAGAGCCGGAAGCCATTCCCAAACGGGAGAGTTGAACATTTCGGAAAAGATTATGGCAGCTTCTGGAATATAAAGCTGCACAAGCCGCGAAAACTCCTCCGTCGACTCTGCTACTAGCACATCACTGTACACAGGCATATACGTCTTGGCCAGTGACTTCATCGGATAACAAACTAAAATTTTCATGACGCTTGCTCCTTTGAACCCATGATATGACCTACCTGAAGCATCCCATATGACATTGCCTCGCTTACTATCACATACTCCTCATCTGTCAAATTAAAGCCGATAAAAGCAGGTAGTGCTGTTGGCTGAACCCGGTAGTCACGATATCTTTTTTCGCCATTCTGCAACGGCTTTTCTCGTGCTCCATGAAAGATGGAATCCATCTGATCAGGCGATGGCAACAAGCTCGGCTTTAATGTATAGATCTCGATACCATTACTGTCCCTCACGCTTGCAAGCTGACTTTCAAATAACAAATCTGCCGTATCATTGGTTTTTCGGAAATGGAGTGGTGCAGGATAGTCTTGCAGCTCCGAGAGACTCTTGTATTTGACCCAGATTTTCACATGATCGCCTTTGCGTAATTCCGTTAAAGGATGAATCGATAGTAGGGGGAACTCGTAGCGTGCCTCCCCTTTTTCCGGTAAAAGCTGCGAATCTGTCAGCTTTTCCACTAATAATTGCTCGCCTTCGTATATAGTCTGCGTGCTCCTTTTCCCCAGAACGGCATCCAAATCGCGCGCTGAACCTGGAAGAATTTCATCCACCTCTTCCTGTACAAGTATCACGTCATCTTGTGTGATCGGCTCGAAGGCTGATATTTCTTTCCCTGCAGCTACCTTTACAACTGGAGCAAACAGTTTTTCTGCAGCCATCGCATCAATATATTGAGTTGCTGCATAAAAGGACGAACCTGCTAACAGAAACGATATTAAGCAAATGACAAGCAATGTTTGCTTTTTCATAACATCCTTCCTTTATAAGCATGAATCAATGACTGAAACTCAATCTCTTCCTCCGGGAAAAGCTCTAATAGTAGATTGGCTTTGGCGCTTGCCATTGCTGCTTTCTCTCCATCTATCAACGGAATCATGTCAGTTACCTGTGTAGCTCCAGGCTGATGATCCCATAGGGAGAGCGTTCCTTCTACTTTTTTCATGATGCTTGCCCGAGACAATTGGCTATTCCACTTGTTTGCTATCATTTTTATTTTTCTTCTTTCTGTCTTCCACCAAGCAGGGGCTGGATCCACCAGGAACAAACGTGTAAGTCTAGCCAGATCTGCATCAAATACTACCCATATTTCGTCGGCATGCTCAAAAATTTGTTTGGAGTGGATATCATTCCAGTAGGAAGAAACATCAATGACAACAATGGGACTATCCTTACAAATCCGTAGTAACCAGTTGGCTGTATCTGTTTGAGAAGATTCGTGCTGAAGTTGTGCTGGGGATTCTATCTGGATGCGAAGATGGTTATTTTGCATAAGGAGCGATGGTGTAGAAGAATCTCTTACTTGTTGTCGAGCTCTACGTTCAAAATCAAGTGCAAAATAATAATAGGAAGTCACTCTTGGTAACTCGCAAAGGGTGACAGGAATGCCTTTTCCTGACCATGCATACGCTAGGTTACTTGCAAGAAAACTAGCTCCAGCCTGTGCGTACAAACTCAAAACGGCAATACATTTGTGTTGATACGACTGCTGTTGCTCAACTATTTGTGGCGAAGCAAGCTTTTCTTTCAGTGCTCTCCATTGCCGCTCTTCCTCAATAGACTGTGAAAACTCCTGCTGCTCCAAATCACGGAACCTGGAGACAAAGCGGCTCATTTGGTGAAACATGATTATCCCACCTGGGAATCATTTGATTTATTTTTACTGGCAATGTATTTCTCAAATTTCTCAACCATCTCTCGAACTGTGAGGGACTTGCGATGATAATAGTATATTTTGCGTAGCCGCTCCCGTTCCTGAGCTGTCATTTCTGGTCTCACTTTCATGGCTAGCTCGATTAACAGCGCGAGCTCGACGTTGTTAGGTCTTCCTCTTCTCGGTGGATTGGCAAATAACTCCTGCTGCTTTTTATTAAATGCGTTTGGGTACTCTACCAGCCACATGTCTACCAACGTTTCAATATCTTCATGTGTACGTACCCCGAGCTTCATCAAGTATTTAAAATATGTGGGGATGGGACGTTCACGTATCTGCCCATTTTGCCATCGGGCGAGGAATCCATTTGGCATAGTCAGAAGCTTGGTTACGTCTCGGATGAGTGCTATCCGATTTGGCGATTGGTATTGAACGACTGCTTCCTTTACTAGCGTAAACAAAATGTCATGATAATTGACGCCTTTATACCCGCTTCCATACTCTGTGATGTACCATTCCTCAACTGCTCGATCAAAATCTCTCCGGCAATTCGATAACTGAAGCTGATTCAGATGCTCATAAAACTCTTCCAGATCATACTGAACCATAAACTCTTCCTGGTAATCTCCAAAAACAAAAGCAATAAAGGATTCCTTAAACTCTTCCAATGACAACAATGTCAGCTTGTTTGTCTCCTCATAGCAGCGGTTGACTAATTCGATTGCACTCTTTGCCAACACGTCAAAATACCCCCATTTTCCTTTTTATAGAGCGATAGATATTCTCCAACAGCATTCTCGACTCGTCGAATCGTATTTAGCCTGATAAACCAGGCATTTCGCTTTATGGGTCGCCTCACACGCACCCGTGCAAGGCGATTAAGAGAACCTACTCAGTTACAAAGTAAAGTTCTTCTCCGGTCGCGAAAAGAAGAGCGATCCTTCCCCCGCGCTCCATGACGGTTGGAGCATTCTCCATTACAATTAGCCCGTCATTGAGTACTACTCTTTCTCCAAATCGATGTACGGATTCGATCTGGAACGTTCCCTGCGGAACTCTTTCCACTGAAAGATACCTGCCAGGTTTGTGCTTCTGGTAGCGTACTTTTCGCCCTAGAAGCTGCTCCACGGATGCAGAGCATTTCTGGTGAGCCTCTACTGTTGCCATACGCAACGCCTCCTTCTCTCACCTGTAGAGTACGGCCGTTTCATCTGCTTATAAGCCTATGAAACTATCTCTACCGTAAAAAAAGACAGCAGGGTAGTGCAAATATTTTTATAACTCTTCCCAATAAGCGGGATCACTAAGTTCGGGATACATTTCGGTGACCATATCAAATGGTGAAAAGTAGAGTGTATCGACGAGAATCTTGAGTTTATATGTTTTCAGGAGCGTATACGCCCTCTCTGTTTTGCTGAAGATACTCGGCAATTGACGCAAATCTGCCAGCTTTAGTAGATGCTTGCACATATAATCGACGCATATTTTTGCCCGTTCCTCACCCTTTATGCTCTGAAAATAACCTGGGGGAAAATGGCGTCTTATGCCCGAAAGCACTTCTTGGTAAACCCATAGCACTCGTTGTTCTTCTGAAAGCCTTGGTAAATACGGATAAGCAAATTCGACGAAATAGTACACATCCTCAGCTTTTGCCTCGATAGGCGGCTCAATAAATTCTCTCACCAAATGCAGCTTCAGTTCTTTGACATCTTGCAAGCTCAATTCACGTCGCGCCTGCTCTGGTGTCCATCTTTTTACATTTTCAATCGCATATCTAACAACTAATTGGACTTTTTGCTTTCGGTACTGCACATCTTCGAACTCATACGGGGAAAAACGCTTTTGCTCTCCGTTAAGAATTCGTTTGTACCGATCGACTATTTTTGAGGGCACTGTCATCTCACTCCTATCCCCATTTCTGGAATATACTACTAAATTACCACGCGGGATTAGGACAAAAATAACAGTGCCTTTGTTTAAAATTGTGACTTTATTCATAGACACCAGACTGGGAGACTCTGTTCATTTTTACGAAAAGCTCATCCCAAAATACAGGTATATTCTTTTCAACCTTTACTTCTAAATGATAGATTCCTTGCAAGTACAAATAGGGCCGTTCACCTTTTTGGTGAATAACAGAGACCTCATCACTTGTCCCCTCCAGATTCGGCCTGTTTAATCTCCATAGAATTCCCGCTTCTTCTCGTGCCCCGCGAATGATATCCGCATCACGCTGTTCAGCTTCTTCTGTTGTCGCAAACAACCTGATTTGCTTATCACCGTTTGAATCCTCGTACTCCCATTTTCCAGCCGCACGCGCTCCTTTAGTAATCAGATCTGCTGTATGTTGCATCTTCATTTTTAGATAATCTGTCTGCTCCAAAAATAACAGGATAGAGAGCAGACTGCCCAAGCAGAAGAGAAAGAAGAGCACAGTAATCATGGTTGCCCCGCGCTCTTCTTTCACTCGAAACAAAAAATGGTGCAACAGATCATTCATTGCTTCTCCTCCGCATTTTCAACCATCATGTGATAGCTTTCGGTTATCTCGTATAATTCCCCAGTAGCGAGAAGCCGAAATGAAACTGTTGCTTCAGCTCTTACATGATTGCCTTTTCTCCAGCCGTTCCCATCTAGCTCCAGCTGCACATCTTTGTGAAGGACTCCGATACCTTGTGCTAATTCCGAAGTGCCTCGCTGTTTCGCATGGAATTTGGCCAAACCGAAATTGGGCTGTACTGCAGCAATTCTCCCTGCCTCATATGCAGCCGCCAATGCCTTTTGCTTGTTGTACATCATGCTGAATTGGTCAAAGGAGAATAAGATCAAGATCCAAACTAAAGGAAACACCAAAATAAACTCAATTATTTGGCTGCCTCGCTCATCTTTCGCCCTCGCACGTATCACTCGTCCCATGCGTGTGATCATCCGCTTGCTCCGATGACATCTCGTAAAGATTGGAACACAAAAGCACCCAGCAAATATACCGCGTAGGGGAATGAAAAGGCTGATCTTTCCCTTTGTGGAAGCCATACTTGTCGATGAGCCGACCATCCGGCTGCTATAATTTGAAGATTGTTGCGTAGGCGAGCCCAATTTTGCGGATAGAACACCATGACAATCAGGCACAAAACGATGGAATGCAAAAACAAAGAATACACCACACTCCAACTCGTCCAAGCACCAACAGCCATCAGCAACTTTTGATCCCCCATCCCCATCCCTTTTAAGAATACGGGACCAACTGTCAACAAAAAGGCTCCTGCCACTCCTAACAATGCTCCAGCTAATACTTCACCTTCCCACTGATACCATAGGCCGACAGCAATCGCTGGAAAAACAAGAGTATTCGGTATTTTCCTTCGTCTCCAATCCATCCATGCTGCCATTCCTAAGAAGCCCAGTAAGACTAGGTTTGTCATTTGCTTATTTTTTCTTGCAGTTCCTTCAGCTTCTCGTCTTCAGCAGTGCCTAGTTGTGTCAGTGTCGGAATAAGCACAATCAAGATGACGGCAATGATAATGACCATTTCCACGATCGTGACACCGTCCTCCTCATACCAAAAACGCTTGAAGTAATCTGCGATGGTTCCCATTCCATTCACTCCTCATTGAGATTTTGGTTCTATTTTCACTCTGCCAAAAGACAGTGCCTCTCGCAAAAATATTTGCTTATTTTTCTACAAGCTTTCTCCGATGCCAATGAATGCAGGACCCATCACCAAGAACAACAACGGCAGACCCATTAACAAAATGACAAAAGGCAATAACCTGATATTTAACCGATTCATATGGGTAGCAGCTTCGTCTTCTTGTTGTCTCACTTGCTCCTCTACTTGGACAGACAACATTTGTGATATGCTAACCCCTTTTTTCATCGCCTCGTTCATCTCCAGCGCGATGGTAGTCAACGAATCTACCTCCCACCGAAAGGCCAGCTCTTCAAGCGCCTTTCTCCAGTTCCCATGCTTTTTTTCTCCCATTTCTAGGCTCCCGAGCTCTCTGCCAAGTCTGGCATCAAAACGTCTCGCAGTCTGCTTAACAGCCTGCTGCAACGGCATGCCTGCTTCCACCAATGACTGCACAATACTAAAAAAGATAGGGACCTGCTCTCGAATTTCAGCTTTTGCTCGCTTGTCCGCCCAATCTAGCAGCATGTTCGGCAACAAGTACAAAAATAAGCTAAACGTTAACGGGAGACCATTTACCATACCGATTTTTTCACCGTTAACCATGCTCATTGCCAATGAAGCTAGAGATGAAGCAATGAAACACATACTGATGAGCCGGAACAAGACAATCTCTGTCAGACTTATATCGATCCCCAGACGCGCCAATGTTTCCTCTATTTTTTTCTTATCGACACCCGTCCATTTGTAGAAATGCTGTAGCAGTACCTGGTTATTCTCCAAGCTTCGAACCAGTGTCCACCTTTTTCGTCCTTGTTGAAACGATTGCTCAAGCTTGGCTTGTTTCTCGGAATCAATCCTGCCCAAAAGTGTGGCGGAGATCGGTTCTCCCTTACTCACACAAGACGGCAAGCCGTACAAAAATATAGCAACACTCACCAATATGCTCATAACGAGAACGAACATTGCATCCTCTCCTATGCTCCTCTGCTTATGCTTTTATGTGCAACATAACGAATTGCTTCTCCCCCAATCAAAATAGAAGCCAAGCTTCCCAAAATAAGCAACCGTCCCCCCATTGTGGCCGTTAGTGGATCGAAATGATTCGGATTGTTCACGTACAACGCAATGACAAAAACAAACGGCATGACACTTAACAGATTCACTTGTGCAATGATCTGGGCCATAGCTGCTTTTTGTCTACGGAGTGACTGTCTGCGCCGCAATATCGAGGAGGCAGCCAAATCGAGCGTTTTGGCCATATCTCCCCCCATATCACGTTGAATGTGAACAATTGTCGCTAAATATTTGACATCTGCTGATCCAGTACGTTCAAAGAAACGATTCATTACGTGTTCTAACGGGACCTGAGCCCGCAATAGCTCTACAATACGCCTGTATTCCTCTAATACGATTTCTGATAAAAATGGACTAGCTGCTACCTGTTCAAACGCATGCAAATACGATGGAGAAGTACGTAAAGAACTGGCCATGAGACGAATCGCTTTTACATTGCCTGCTTCGAAATCGTCCTTTCGACGAGCTCCCCATACACTCACCAACCGTTCGGTAAACATAATCCCTGCCAGCAACGCAGGCAATGCCATCCACCAAGACTGCAAAATCTGACTACTCACGCCAAACGACACGATACCCAATAAAAAAGAGAGGGTCACATACTGGTTTACCCCCCACCCTGAACGTGATTTCGCCAACCTCTCCTCAAACTGCTTCCAAATGGTTTTTCTGTCCTGTTGCAGCACTTCTACGATTTCGTGCTTCCCCGTCGGTTCTCGCATATACAATTTGTTGGGCAAGATCAATAACAGGATGGCCATCCCCATCCCTATTGCAACAGGTAAGCTAATGTCCATGCTTTCCCCTCCTATAGCGGAATTGGTGTGGTGAAAAAGACTTGCTCAATCTCCTCACGCGACAGCCCTTTCTCCAGCCATCGCTTGATAAGTCGCTCTGGGCGATAGCCTGTCCATTTGAAGTGACCCTTTACTCTCCCATTCTCCACCCCTGTTGCTTCGTACACGTAAATATCCTGCAAATACACCCGATCAGGTAGAACCTGTTTAATGTTGCAAGCTCGCTTTATCCATTCTTCATGCGATTGACCCGTCCCCACTACCTCCGTTATCGCTACCACCTTGCGACTGCCATCCTCTTCAAAACGTTTTACTTGAACAATCAGATCCAGTGCTGAACCGATCATTAAATTGCGCTCTTCAGCACTATACCCTTCATCTGCTTTTCCAAATAAAATGGGCAATGTTGAATCAACCAAAGCACGCGGTGAGTTTGCATGCGCTGTGCTCCAGCTACCAGGGTGGTCCGTATTCATCGCCCAAAGCATATCTACGATTTCGCCACCTCGTGTCTCACCGACCATAATGACATCCGGCCTTTTTCTTAAGGACAAACGAACACAATCCTTGATCGAAAACCCACCCTTCCCCTCATAATTTGCAGGTTTCGCTAAAAATCTGCGCACAAAAGGATGCTGAAGCTTCATCTCCAAAACATCCTCGATCGTAATAATGCTTAAATGATCAGGGACATACTGGGAGATGAGATTGAGCATGTGTGTTTTGCCTGACCCTGTTCCTCCACTGACAATGCCAGATGCACGAGATAAACGGACGGCTCTGTTTAAAAAAAGAAGCATCGGCTCACAAATGGAACCATACCGCAAGTAGTCGGACTCGCTGAGTAGCTCTCGGTGTTTTCTGATCGTGAGCATATGACCATCTGGAGAAATAGAGCGATGCGTAGCAGCAATCCTGGAACCATCTGGAAGCTGTGTATGCAATTCTGCTTTTGTTTCATTAAACTCACGCCCCATTGTCGCTGCAATCTGTTCCAATAGGCGCAGCAGCTCTTCCTCATCGCGAAAAACAGCAATGTCCGGCGATTCAAGACGACCAGTACTTTTCCTTTCAATGACGAGATAGTTAAAGCGATGAAAAAGAATCTCGGTGATGTCGTTATCCTCTAATAAAGCGTCTAATGGACCCCAACCCGTCAAAGAATGCAACAGTCGTTTTACTTCTGCTTCCATTTGTATCGATGTCAGGGTGGTTTGCGACTCCAACAGCATCCGAATATCTGTCGTCAGCTCATCTAAAAAGAGTGAGGAATGCTTTTCCTCCCATAATCGCTTTCCGTATTTCTCAACAATCTGGGTACGAATTGATGTTTCTCGATCTGCCCCAATCCATTTTTCATTCGTCCGCTCGTGGTCGGGGGCTTGCATTTTTTCGTGAAGCGTCGAAGGAACTCCCGCCATTCCCCTCCCCGCTGATCGTAATTCTTGCGTACTGCGGACTTGATTAGAAATGCCTAGTAACTGTTTTTTATCGAACATGATACCCTCCCTTATCCCCATAACCACTTGAAGAGAGATGTTTTCTCTTTTTGTTTCTCTTTTCCAACAGCCTTCATTTGCTCTCCATCTACGGGAACCAGTGCTTTTCCTAATGTCTCAATGGCTTCCTTGGCCAGAATTCTCCCTGACTGGAGCATGACTGGCGTTCCTGTATTAATCGATTTTTTTACTTCCACATCGTCAGGTATGGAGAAGATTTTTTTGCTAGGGTGAAGCTGGAAATAGGCACGAATTTCATCTAAGGTAAACATTTCTTTCCGCTGCAAACGATTCATGCAAATTTGAATGCGTTCTTCAGGGTACTCTGCTTCTCTCAACAGTTTCAGCAATCGTTGAATATTTTCAATGGAGTCTACCACCGGATTTCCCACCATCACGACATGTTCTGCAAAAAACAGAGCTTGAATCGTTGCATCTGTTGTATCAGGAGCCGTATCGATAAGAATGACGTCGTAGTTGCTTTGTTTTAACGTTTCGAGAATCAGATATAAATGGTAGTCACGGATTTCAAAGCTTTGCCGAATATCACGGGGGGAGGTAAGTACATGCAATCCCGTATCAGGATGAGAAACCACATATTTCTCGATTTGCTGCGGAGATAACGGCAAGGCTTGTGCGCATTCCTGCCATTCCTCACTGCTAATGGAATACGGAT
>NZ_LR134338.1:27500-175000 GCF_900637055.1 Brevibacillus brevis | reverse complement strand
GATCGAACCGCCGACCCTCTGCTTGTAAGGCAGATGCTCTCCCAGCTGAGCTAAGCCTCCGCAATCCCCCGCTATTTCATTGGAGGTGTTTTGCTAGGTGACCCGTAGGGGATTCGAACCCCTGAATGACAGCGTGAAAGGCTGCTGTGTTAAACCGCTTCACCAACGGGCCATTTCTAAGAAAGTGATGGCGGATGGAGTGGGATTTGAACCCACGAGACGGTTCGACACCGCCTACACGATTTCCAATCGTGCTCCTTCGGCCGCTCGGACATCCATCCGTATATTTGAAGTGGATCAAAGCGATCCGCTTGTTTGCCTTTCAGAATTCATATGTTAGCATGCATTCATCTGAAACGCAAGAACTTTTTTAAAGAAACTTAAAAAGTTCAATGTGACATAACTTTTCTGCTAGGCACAATAGCCATTGTAGCGCGTGAAGCATGTGCTGTCAACGAAAAGTAATGAAAATCTCAACTTTTTTCTCTGTCCCCATCCATGGATGTGAACTACGTATATATCATTACCTGTCAGTAGCAGTGTCCCTCTCCAAATACCACTCTTTTTGTCGAGCCAGCTCGCATCTGCACTAACAAGAGAACTCACTATATGGAATGCTGAAATGGTATAATTTAACGTAAGACAAGACTGGCGGTGGAAGACCACGGCACAGCTTCCTGTAAAGGGGGTGATGCTGATGGTCTCGCTCGGCACGCTTTACCTTTTCCTAAAAGTACTGGCAACCTTGCTAAGCCTATGGTTTAGCAGCAGGAAGCTCTACCGATGGATAAGAAAGTGGCGTAACAAGCGAAAACCCACCGCCTAAGGTTGACCGCCTGACGGTGGGTTCGCTGTTTTTGTAATCATGCGCGCCGTGGGTGTGCCACAGCTACTTGTCTCAGGAGCCTTGCCGCTGCAACGGTATTGGCTCCTTTATTTATATGTCGGATCATCAATATCTCTACCAGTAGTTTAACACCCTTTTTCCATTCCATACAACATTAGCAACGATTTACAAGTAGAAAGGATTTGAAATGAATGACCTCGATCCGTCTAGCTACTCCTCAAGACATTCCTGCTGTCTGTACGATTGATGCAATGGTTCTCGGTTCAACCAGTCGTTCACCTGAACTTCAAGAAGCCATCGAGCAAGGGCATTGCTACTTGGTGTTAATCGACATGAATATCGTCGGTTTTGCCATCATCAATCAATCGTTTTTTAAGAACAGCTTTATTCATCTGCTCATTGTTCACCCTCACTATCAGAACCGAGGGGTTGGCGAGGAGATGATGCGCTATCTGGAAACGATCTCCCCTACGGAGAAATTGTTCACTTCTACTAACCTTTCCAACGAAAGAATGCAACGTCTCTGTCTGAAGCTCGGATACGCTCACTGCGGAACCCTGACTCATCTAGATCCAGATGATCCTGAAATGTTTTTCTGCAAATATGTTCGACATCCACTATGATTGATTCCGCTCATAGATCAAACGAAGTCCTTTTAGCGTAAGGTTCTGATCCACGACATGAATACAAGAGGTCTCATTCGCAAAAAGTGCTGCCAGCCCTCCCGTAGCAACTACGGTGGGACGCGTACCGTATTCATCCATGATTCTGCGTACAATGCCTTCGACCTGACCGACAAACCCATAGAAAATGCCGGACTGCATCGCCGCTATTGTATTGCGGCCGACTACACTTGCGGGCTTGGCGATTTCAATTCGCGGCAACTTGGCAGCACGAGTGAAGAGCGCCTCTGTCGATATCCCAATACCAGGAGCAATCGCCCCGCCCCAATACTGCGCCCGCTCGTCCACATAGCAAAAGGTCGTCGCCGTACCAAAATCGACAACAATGAGTGGAGCACCATAATGATGAATCGCAGCAACCGCGTTCACGATTCGATCGGAACCTACCTCTCGCGGATACTCATACTTGATGTTCAGTCCCGTCTTGATACCGGGTCCGATAATCAGCGCTTTTTGTTGCATGTACTTCCCGCACATGCGTTCAATCGTGAGGTTTAGAGGCGGCACGACAGACGAGATAATGACGCCTCTCACCTGTTCAAAACCAAGCCCCACGCTACCAAACAAGCTTTTGACGAGCATGCCGTACTCGTCTTCCGTTTTGTTCCGATCTGTGGACACTCTCCAATGGTGTTGGAGCTCGTCGCCTTCATACAAACCCAGCACAATATTGGAGTTGCCTATATCGATCACCAATAACATCGTGGTCGCTCCTTACCGTTTGCGTGTATTCAGATCGAGGCTGATATCAAATGCTTTGACGGAATGAGTCAGCGCCCCTACCGAAATGATATCTACGCCTGTTTTTGCAATGTCACCAATCGTCTCCAGACTCACACCGCCAGATGCCTCGACAATGGCCCGTCCATTGATAAACTGCACAGCTTCCACCATTTGATCGAGGGACATGTTGTCGAGCATGATCGTATCTGCACCTGCTGCCAATGCTTCCTGAACCTGTTCGAACGATTCGGCCTCTACCTCTACTGTCATCGTATGAGGAATAACCGCGCGTGCCGCTGCAACAGCCTGCGCGATACCGCCCGCTCCTTTGATGTGATTGTCCTTGATCATCACGGCATCATACAAGGCAAAACGGTGATTGTAGCCTCCCCCGACTCGAACCGCGTACTTTTCCAAAGCCCTAAGGCCTGGCGTGGTCTTCCGCGTATCGACAACCCGTGCTTTCGTCCCTGCGACGGCCGTTGCGTATTCACTCGTTTTCGTGGCAATCCCAGACAGACGCTGCATTAAATTAAGCGCAAGCCGCTCTCCACTCAAAATCGAACGAACCGAGCCGCTGACTTCGGCGATCTGCTGACCAACCTCCACTCGTGCTCCTTCTTCGACTTTTGCCTCAAAAACGAGGGTAGAATCAACCGTGGAAAATACTTGCTCCGCAATTGGCAAGCCTGCCACAATCCCCGCTTCCTTCGCATATAAAATGCCGACACCCTGCTCCGATTCAGGAATCGTACTCATCGTGGTAACATCACCAAATCCCACGTCTTCCTGTAGCCATTCCTCTATTTTTCTCTGAAGCTCCCGTTTATTCCACATCATGCTTCTCACACTCCTCTTGGACACCATCTTCTACAGACTGGATCAAATGCTTGCGCCACACCAAGTCATCTTTATTCGGAAAATCAGTACGGTAATGCCCACCTCTGCTTTCTTCCCGCAAAAGTGCCGCTCTCGTTGTCAGGACGGCAGCATTCAGCAGATTGAAGAATTCAAACGTTTCCAGGCTCTCAGGCTCGTACTGGTAGTATTGCTCCATTCGCGCAAGCTCTGCCAGTGCTTTCGTTAACCCTTTTTCGTCGCGCTTGACACTAACATGCCGCAGCATGAGCTTTTGCATTTTCAATCGTTGTTCACGTGTATGGAACGTTTGAGGCAGTTTTTGCTTGGAAACAACCTGGAAGGGATGAATGCTCGGCAAATCAGTAAGCTGCTTGATCCGCTCCGCGATCCGGTGACCGAATACAACCGCTTCCGATAACGAGTTGCTGGCCAATCGATTCGCTCCATGTACCCCCGTGCAGGATGCTTCCCCGCAGGCAAAAAGCCGCTTTGTCGAGGTCTCTCCGTGCAAGTCAGTCTGGACCCCGCCCATAATATAATGGCAAGCAGGAGCTACTGGAATCCAATCTGTCACCATATTGAGCCCATATTGTAAGCAAAAATTATAAATCGTCGGAAAACGACGCTTAATTAGCTCCTCTGATTCGTGGGTGATGTCGAGATACACGAACGTAGACTTCGTCTGTTCCATCTCAGAGACAATCGCCCGGGCGACAATATCACGCGGCGCCAGCTCTTTTTGCGGATGATACTTGTCCATGAAGCGATCACCATTGCTGTTACGCAAAATGGCACCCTCTCCACGAACCGCTTCCGAAATCAAAAAGCGCGGGGCTCCCGGATAATAAAGCGCAGTCGGATGAAACTGGATAAATTCAACATCTTTAATGCGAGCGCCCGCCCGATACGCGATGCCGATCCCATCTGCCGTAGCGATTTGCGGATTCGTCGTATAACGGTAAAGCTGACCTGCTCCTCCTGTTGCCAGCACCGTTGCTTTGGCTTCCAGGAAAAACAGTTCGCCATCCGGCTTCCGCACGAGGACACCCACGCATTCGCCATCCTGCGTGATGACATCCACTGCAAAATGATATTCCAAAACCTGAATGTTTGGCTGCTCCATCACACGCTTGGACAAAGCGCGGACGATCTCTGCCCCAGTGGCATCTCCGTTCGCGTGCAAAATACGTCGTTTGCTATGCGCCCCCTCCTGTGTCAGCTCGTACTGCCCTTGTTCATCACGGTCAAATTCCGTTCCATATGCAATCAGTTCATGCAAGCGATCAGGGCCTTCATGCACCAGGACCTCCACAGCGTTATACGAGCAAAGACCTGCTCCAGCGATTAATGTATCCTGTCGATGAAGGGCAGGAGAATCTGATTGGGCTGTTACAGCAGCGATTCCTCCCTGAGCCCAGCGTGTGTTACTGTCATCGAGTCCCTTCTTGCTGATCAACACCACATCCGTATACTCACTCGTTTGCAACGCCGTATACAACCCAGCAATTCCTGCTCCAATAACAGCTACATCTGCCCTCATCCGAGGTAAGGTGTGCAAATCAAAGTCCACAATATAACGGGGAATCATGACTGTGTCCCTTCTCTCTTGTAACTGATGATTTTCCACCCATTATAGCAAATACACGCTTGAAGGAGATGCAAAAAAAGAGCGCCCGCAAAAGCGAACACTCCCCTCTATCCGATTAATTCGAATGCGTTACACATTCCTTACACGTGCCATATACCTCGAATTTATGCCCCGTCACCTGAAACTCTTCCGGCACTGCGGAAATGATATTCATCGGACATCCTGGCAAAGAAGAAGTCTTTCCACATTCCGTACAAATCACATGGTGATGATGGTGTCCGTCTGTCGAACAGGCCAAACGGAATCTGCCTTCCCCGTCCAGCTCGGTCTCTTCCAGAATCCCCAGCTCAACAAAAGTGGAAATGTTGCGATAGACGGTATCGAAGCTGAGTGTCGGATACTGCTCCTTGATTCTCTCCATAATATCTTTGGCAGACAGGTATCGCTTCTCGGCCGCGCAGATTCGAATCATCTCCTCCCGCTTGCCGGTATACTTGAAACCATGGTCTTTCAATATTTGCAGCGCTTCTTCTACTTTCATCGACAAACACTCCTTCCTTTTGTCATATCCGGATAACTCTTATCGGAAAGCGACCCGCAGCTTCTTTACACCCAATACAACCAGCATAACCAGTACTGCCATCAGTACAATTGTACCACCAGATGCCCAATCAAGGAGATAGGCAAAATACAAACCGCTCAACACGGAAAACTCCGCGAACAAAATCGACAAGAAAATCGTTTGACGAAAGCTTTTTGCGATTTGCAGACTGGCTGCCACCGGAAGCGTAATCAGCGCCGAAATCAACAGGACACCGACAATACGCATGGAAGCCGCAATCGTCAGAGCAACAAGCACCATGAACCACAGGTTAATCGAACGCCTTGCCACGCCGGAGACGCGAGCGAATTCTTCATCAAAGGAGACCGCAAAAAGCTCCTTGTAGATCAACAAAACTGTCCCTAAAACAACAACTGCCACACCAATCAGCGCATACAAGTCTTCGATGGACACTGTAACGATTTTTCCGAACAAGTACGAATACAAATCTGCGTTAAAACCGTCTGCGATACTGATCAATACCGTAAACAGCCCAAGTCCCGCGGACAAAATAATCGGAATCGCCAAATCCTGATACGCTTTGTACACCTTACGCAGCCGCTCGATGAACAACGAACCAATCACCGCAAACAACATCCCGAAAAACAGCGGATTGACTGCGGAGAAGAAGGCGACCTTTTTGGAAATGAGCATCCCGGCAGCTACACCGGACAGCGTAACGTGTGACAAGCCATCTGCCATCATCGACAAGCGACGAACAATGAGAAACGTACCTAAAATAGGGCAGATCAGACCAATTAAAATCCCTGAAAACAGGGTATACCGCAAAAAGTCATACTGCCACCAATCAGCAAGCATGTGTATATTCCTTCTTTCTTACCTATTTACAAAGCTTAATGATGATGAGACAGCAATCTGACCGAATCACCGTACATACTTTGCAAGATTTTTTCTTGGTTATGCTCAAAATCGTGCGCCGTTCCGTGGAAGTGAATTTTCTTCTGCACACAAGCCACCTTGGTCACCCATTGCGACATAACTCCCACATCGTGGCTGACGATCATCATCGTCAATCCGTTCTCTTCCTTCAGCGAACGAAGCAAGCTGTAAAATTGATCGATCGATTCCTGATCGACCCCGACTGTTGGCTCATCGAGGATCAGCAGCTCCGGTTCAGCTACGAGAGCTCGCGCTATAAATACGCGCTGCAATTGCCCGCCGGACAAGTTGCCGATTCGTTGATCCAGCTTTTCCAGCAAACCGACACGCTCCACCGCAGCCCGAACACTCTCATGATGCTGACCCGTCAGTCTGCGAAAAAGGCCCACTTTGCCGACCAATCCAGATGACACAACTTCACGCACCGTTGCCGGAAATCCACCCGCTCCATGCGCGACCTGTTGAGCAACGTATCCAATGCGATTCCATTCACGAAACTTGGATAGTGGTTGCCCGAACAGCTCCACTGTCCCTTTGTTTGGCGTCAACAGACCCAAAATCAGCTTCATCAGCGTAGATTTCCCTGATCCATTCGGCCCGACGATGCCCACAAAGTCTCCTCGTTCCAGTGTGAATTCAACCTCATCGAGAACCTGTTTGTCTTCATATTGAAAGGAAACGCCTGTGAGCTTAATGACAGGCACCTCTTGTTTATGTGGTTCCATGAAATATCCATCCCTTAAATCGGATTTGTTCTTATTTGATTCCCTTCATCGTACTACGATTTTGCCCGAACCACAAGCATCCTACTAACGAAAAAATGCCGCCTGGGCAGCGACATCTTTTCGAGGGAATGCTTATTGGAGTGCAGTTTTTAATGTATTCATATTGTCGCGCATGATGGACAAGTAATCACGGCCTGCTTTCACATCTTCTTCCGTCAAACCTTCCAACGGATTAAGCGTAGCCGTCTTCACGCCAGCTTCCTTCGCAATCACTTCCGCTACCTTCGGAGAAACTAGCGTCTCGAACAGCACATAAGAAATGTTGTGTTCTTTTACATGCTCCACCAAGCTCTTCAACTCAGCCGTGGATGGCTCATCAGAAGGATTGACCCCAGAGATCGCTATTTGCTCCAGCCCGTAGCGTTTTGCCATATAGCTGAATGCGCTATGAGAAACCATGAATTCTTTCTTCGGCGCTTGCGTAACCATAGCTTTGAACTCTTTATCCAGCTGCTCCAGGTCTGTTGCTAGTTGTGTGTAGTTCTTTTCGTAATCGGCAGCGTGAGCTTGATCCTTTTGCACGAGCGTATTTTTGACCTTCTCTGCCTGTGCCTTCAGTTGCATCGGATCAAGCCATACATGAGGGTCCAGATCCCCGTGGTCATGCCCTGCTTCTTCTGCGTGACCTTCTTCTGTGTGCTCTTCTCCTTCATGCTCATGCTCAGCTGCACGAATCAGTTCGAGACCTTCCGTCGCATTAACGATCGTTGTCTTGTTTTTGTCGAGGTTGGTTACAGCCTTCTCTACCCACAGCTCCAAACCACTGCCGTTATAGGCGAAGATATCTGCTCCGGACAGAGCGACCATGTCTTTTGCGGTTGGCTCGTAGTCGTGAGGCTCTACACCAGCGGGAACCAGATTCGTTACCTCCACGTGTTCACCGCCGATTCGCTTCGCTACATATTCCAATGGGTAAATCGTCGTGTATACTTTTGGTTTCCCGGATGCGTCACTGCCAGTTTGCGGAGTCCCAGCCGTTTCGTTTGCTGCTCCACATCCCACCAGCCCCACTGCCGTAATGAAACTTAGGGCTGCCACCATAGCTCTTTTCATCTATATTTCCTCCTGCTCCAATTCAAAATGATTCCGATTTACGTTCTCGTCGTTTTTCATTATACGAAGAGGCGCCCAAAAAGTAAATAGGATTTATTCCGATTTAAATGTCATAAGTGCCCATCTTCTCTCCCAGCTTCACAATTTCTCCATCTGATTATGATAAAATAACTGGCAGGAGGTATGTCCAAGATGAAACGTAAATCATGGTTAGCCATTACTTTTATCACCGCAGCTCTGCTTACTGGCTGTGGCTCTACTGATCAAGCTGAACAGAATCATAGCGATCACACGCAGCACGCCCCCAATGGTGATTTGCAGGAATTGACTGCTTCCGCTGATCAGCTACCGAAATTTTTAGACAACCAAGACCCTGTCATTATCGAATCCTACAAAGTTGCTGCGGCAAACCGTGAGCTGCTTAAATCCATTCCATGCTATTGTGGTTGTGGTGAAAGTGCTGGACACGGGCATAATGGCAACTGCTTCATCAAAGAAGAAAAGTCTGATGGCTCCATCGTCTGGGATGACCACGGCACTCGCTGCGGCGTATGCATGGAAATCGCCGTTATTTCTGGAAAACTAAAAGAAGAAGGCAAATCTACAAAAGAAATTCGTAACTACATCGACCAAACTTATGGGCAAGGCTATGGAAAACCAACTCCCACCCCGATGCCTTCCTAAACACATATAACAAGACTTCCCGATGAGGAAGTCTTGTTTTTTTCTCTTTTATGGAATAGAATGATACATAGATATTCGAGGTATCGAAATCCGAGGTATAAGGAGGTAGCTATGGCAATCAACAAAGAGTTGATGAAAGGCAGTACGGTCATTCTCATTCTTACCTTGCTGGAACAAAAGGCGATGTACGGCTATGAGATGATCAAAACGATGGAAACAAGCTCGAACGGTGTGCTGTCTCTTAAGGAAGGCACCCTCTATCCCATTCTTCATACCCTTGAGTCTGAAGGAAAGGTTGAGGCGTTTTGGAGCGAAGGTGAAGGAGAGCGAAAACGCAAATATTATCAAATCACCCGCGAAGGCAAGAAACATCTGAAAGAAAAGAAACAGGAGTGGGAATCTTTTCGTACCGCTGTTGACTCCGTGCTGGGAGGGCAGGCTACATGAATGGGAACAAGCGAACTGCCCATTACATAAAAGAAGTTTGCGATCAGATCAAAAACAAAGAGGTTCATGCAGCGATTACGCTGGAGTTGGAGAATCATTTCGCAGAAAAAATCGAGGATTATCGTGAGGCTGGGTACGGGGATGAAGAAGCGACTCGGATTGCCATTGCGGAGATGGGTGATCCTGTTGATGTAGGGCGACATCTGCATCAGGCGCACAAGCCGCGGATGGAGTGGGGCATACTTGCCATCATCGGAATCCTGCTCGGAGTAGGCCTGTTGATATTGTATTCCCTCCAAATGGCGCAAGACGAACGAAATTTGCTGGAAAGGCAGGTCAATGGTATTTTGATCGGCACTGTCGCTTTGGTGGCGATTCTCTTCTCTGATTACAGTAAATTGAAGCGCTACAGCCGACTTTTGTATTTCTTTACGCTACTCTTATTACTTTTTACGCTGGCTTTCGGGGAACCGATAAATGGTATCCCTTATTTAGATATCAGGGTTGCAGCGCTCGACGTAATCTATATAAGCCCGTTCCTGCTCATCGTCGCTATCGCGGGATTTTTCACCGAGTGGAAGGAAAACGGACGGTTTACAATAGTAAAAGCTTTAGCCTACTTCCTCCCCCCATTACTGCTTCTTTTATTAGGAGGTCGCGCTTTTGCCGTTCTGTTGTATTTGATCGGCTACGTCACACTTTTGATTTCGTCTCGAACCAAATGGCCTACTGTTTTGAGCTTCCTAGGCATATCGCTTACTATTCTTGTTGCCAAGTATTATATGTTTGCGAAACCATACGAACTGGATCGTATTACTTATTACTTAAACCCATACTTGGATCCAAACGGAAAAGGCTATCCAATAATTATTCAATCCATGAAAGCCATCCAATCAGCAGGATTATGGGGGCATGGCTTTGGCTCCACCTTAAATACTGTTCCAGTACTTGAATCTGACTATATTTTTGTTTATCTGGTCCACACCTTAGGATTAGTGGCTGGAACAGTCTTTTTTATCTTAGGCATTGTGTTATTGGCTCGCTTAATTCGTACCATTAGACAGGTTAAGGATTTGTACGGTTCCATGCTGTTAATTGGCATAATGACACTCTTTTTCACCCCATATTTTTGGAGTATTTTCATGTCACTCGGCTTGGTACCTCCAACAAGTGTAACTCTTCCATTTGTAAGTTATGGAAATGCGCAACTCATCCTTCAAATGGCCTTGATGGGACTCGTCCTGAACATTTACCGACGAAAAGACATCCAGCCCTTGACCAAAGCCTCCTAATAGAAAAAGGGAGTAAAGCCCCTGCGCTCTACTCCCTTTTTGCATTTGATTAGACTGCCCCTTAAGCAGGCGCTACCGCAAGCATGCGCTCCAGGGAAGCACGAGCCGCATCAGCAACATCCTTCGACACAAAAATCTCCGGTTTCATATTCTCCAGCGCCTCTACGCATTTCTTCAGGTTGTTCACCTTCATATTCGGGCAAACGAGGTACTTGGAAGCGAAAATGAACGTTTTGTCCGGGCTGTCCTTTTCCAGCATGTAGCGTGTGCCGTCTTCCGTTCCGATAATAAATTCCTTGTGCGAAGACTCACGGCAGTATTTCAAAATTCCGGTCGTGGAACCAACGTAGTCAGCCAGGGACACCACTTCTGGGCGGCACTCCGGATGAACGACAACCACAGCTTCCGGGTGCTGCTGCTTCAACGTCATGATGTCTTCTACAGACAGTTGGTCATGCGTGTTGCAGTACCCTTCCCAAATGATCATCTTCTTGTCCGTGAATTGGGATACATAGTGGCCGAGGTTTTTGTCCGGCACCCAAATGATCTCATCGCTGTCGATCGACTCGATCACGCGCTTCGCGTTGGACGAGGTACAGCAGATGTAAGTTTCTGCTTTGACATCCGCAGAAGTATTGATGTAAGCCACTACTTTTGCATTTGGATGCTGTGCTTTGAGCTTGCGGAGCCCGTCTACGTTCACCATGTCCGCCATCGGACAGCCAGCCCGTTCGTCGGGAATAATGACGGTCTTTTGGGGATTGAGAATTTTTGCACTTTCTCCCATAAAATGAACCCCACAGAACAAAATCACATCAGCATCCGTTTCTTTCGCTTTTTGCGCCAACCCAAAGGAATCTCCAATGAAGTCAGCGACCTCCTGAATCTCGGGACGTTGGTAAAAGTGAGCAAGAATGATGGCATTACGCTCTTTCTTCAACTGCAGCAGTCGTTCACGTAACTCAGCGTTGCGCTGGGCTTTTTTTTCTAACGCTAAAGCGTCCATGGAAAAAATCCCCCTACGGTGGTGTCATAATTTACGGTCATTGTAAGCGTATAACCTCACCTTGTCAACGTGGTACATTTTGAACGAAAAAGCAGAAACAGGCCTGTACAGACGCAGCTTCTGCTTTTTCATTTTCTTACTCGCCTTTCTCTCCAAGAACGCGCTCCCGAATAAATCGGGCAACGCCTTCCTCATTATGGTGTGGGGCGATATATTTGGCCACCTGCTTGATCTCGTCAGAAGCGTTTTCCATTGCAACGGAATATCCTGCGCCCGTTAACGCCTCACGATCGTTTTCTGCATCGCCAAATGCCATTACTTTTTCTGGGGAGATTCCCCACTTCTCACAGAAGTATTGAAGCCCTTCCCATTTGGAAACTCCTTGAGGAATTACTTCGACATTCTGCTTTCCGGATGAAGTGATGGTCACTTGCTCGCTCCAAGGCTTTAGCTTCTCTTTCACCCACTCCAAACGCTCCGGGTCATGATGCCAGATGAAAAACTTGACGATTTCTACTTCCCCGGACTCCACCTTTTCCAGCATCTCTGCCAATGGCTCTACGCGAGCAAGCCTGTAGTATGGAAAATTCAAGATCGAGAACCCTTCCACAGACGCGTCCTCACTGATGGTCGCTTCCAAACGTTCACGGTCTTCTTTGATCATCCAGCGATTGCTGTTGGTATCATGTAGCTCATAATAAATCGTTTCTTGCCCCAGTGCATGGATCGCACCAATTACCATCTCGGTAGGAAGGAGCCATCGACGGACCAGCGTGCCGTCACCTTCGAATACAGCGCCCCCATTGCTACAGACATAGCCGTCAAAAGGAAAGGAATCGATCGGAATTTGAGCGGAGCCATACATCCTGCCCGTAGACAAAACGAGTTTGCAGCCTTGTTGTTGCAATTGGCGTAGTGCTTCTTTCGTTCCTTCTGTAAGCTTTGAATCGTGAGTCAGTAAGGTTCCATCCATGTCAAATGCAGCCATGCCTGGTGTTAGCAACATATCCTATCCCTCTCATTCGCATTGGATTTGCCTTTGAGTCAACATAGTGGAGGAGAAGAAAAAGCACAGGTTTCTTCGACTCTGACACGCCAGCAGGGGGATTCACTGGCCGTCTTCACTTTAAAAAGGGGACCGTCGAGCCAAAGCCACCCTACGGGCGGAAGTTTCTCAAGGAAGAAGTGTTCGACAAGCGTGGTCCCCTTTTTAAAGTTCCGACTGGGCTGGCGTTGTCAAGGTCTACGAGCCCTGTGCTTTTTCTTCTCACTAGCTTTATTGTTCATCGATACCTTTTAAAAATTTAACCTAATACTTTCCGATATTGCAAAAAAGGGCACCTGAGGCGCCCCTTATTGTTTCGGTTCTTCGTTTGTATCTTCTTGCTTTGGTTCTTCTTTTACTTCTTCCAGCTTCGGTTGAATGTTCACGACCACATCTTTATTTGCATCTGGATCGTTATCCATTTTACCTGTTTCGATCAATTGCTTGATCTGCTCAGCGTCGAGAGTCTCTACACGGAGCAGCGTGTTCGCAATCAGATCGAGCTGATCACGGTGCGTCGTCAGCAATTCTGTACATTTTGCGTAGCACTCGTTGATAATATTTTGCATTTCGAGATCGATCTCGTAGGCAATCTTATCGGAGTAGTTACGCTCATTGCCATAGTCACGGCCCAGGAATACCTGTCCTTGACTCTTACCGAACTGCATCGGTCCGAGCTTGCTCATTCCGTATTCGGTAATCATGCTGCGAGCAATAGCAGTCGCGCGCTGGAAGTCATTATGCGCTCCGGTACTAATATCCCCGAGCACCAATTCTTCCGCAACACGTCCACCCAACAGACCAACGATTTTGTCGAGCAGGTCTTGTTTGGTAGCAAAGAAACGGTCTTCTTTCGGCAGCATCACGGTGTATCCGCCAGCTTGGCCGCGCGGAATGATTGTTACCTTATGTACCATTTCTGCATTTCTCAAGTGGTATCCGATGATCGTATGACCGGCTTCGTGGAAGGCAACCAGACGGCGTTCGTCTTCGCTCACTACGCGAGACTTCTTCGCTGGACCTGCAATCACGCGGTCAATCGCTTCATCTACTTCCGTCATCGTGATTTGCTTTTTGTTTCTGCGGGCAGTCAAAAGAGCCGCTTCATTCAGCAAGTTCTCCAAGTCTGCACCCGTGAAGCCCGATGTACCACGAGCAATCACGTCCAGCTTCACGTCTTCGCCAATCGGCTTGTTGCGGGCATGAACCTTGAGCACCGCTTCACGGCCTTTGATATCAGGACGATCAACGGTAATTTGACGGTCAAAACGTCCCGGACGCAAGAGAGCTGGGTCGAGAATGTCAGGTCGGTTGGTCGCAGCGATCATGATGATCCCTTCGTTTCCACCAAAACCGTCCATCTCTACGAGCAACTGGTTGAGAGTTTGCTCGCGTTCGTCGTGGCCGCCGCCGAGTCCAGCTCCGCGTTGACGACCCACGGCGTCAATCTCGTCAATAAAGATAATGCAAGGAGCATTTTTCTTCGCATTTTCAAACAGGTCACGTACGCGGGATGCACCCACCCCAACGAACATTTCCACGAAGTCAGAACCGGAGATACTGAAGAATGGCACACCAGCTTCGCCTGCAACAGCGCGAGCGAGCAAGGTTTTACCTGTACCCGGAGGACCTACGAGCAGTACCCCTTTTGGAATACGAGCGCCAACCGCATTGAACTTGCGGTTGTCTTTTAGGAAATCAACGACTTCCTCCAGCTCAGCCTTTTCTTCGTCCGCTCCTGCTACGTCGTCAAAGGTAACGCGTTTCTTTTCTTCATTGTAAAGCTTCGCGCGGCTTTTACCGAAGTTCATTACTCGGCTTCCGCCACCTTGGGCATTGTTGAG
The DNA here is from genome assembly GCF_900637055.1 of Brevibacillus brevis. Taxonomy (NCBI): domain Bacteria; kingdom Bacillati; phylum Bacillota; class Bacilli; order Caryophanales; family Paenibacillaceae; genus Brevibacillus; species Brevibacillus brevis. Next base: position 160,641 of record NZ_LR134338.1, on the reverse strand, counting down.
AAGAAAGAAAAACAGGATGAAGATGATGACAAAAGGAATGATAGAGGTCAAGAACGTGAGCCAAATGCTGTTACCCTCGGCAGGATTGACAACTACATTTTTCATCTTTTGTGCATCGATTTTCTCTTCGACTAGCTTAACAACATCTGAGTCATACAAAGGAACATTGGTAAAAAATTTGTTGCTTTCCTGTCCCGGAATAGCTTTTGCCAACGTACCCTCGACCCTATAAGTACCATTCTCTGGTCGAAGCGCCAACTCAGTGACGTTGTCAGCTTTTAGCTGTACCCGGAATTCCTGATATGTAAGTTTCCCAACCTTATCAGTACCGGAGAGGATGAAATTCACGATCCCGACCGTGACAAGAAAAATCAGTAGGTAGAACCCGGTATTACGAAAAAAGCGATTCATTCCTTACCTCCTCTCACGAACAGACACTTTTCACATTTTATCATAGAAAGTACGGTCTCCACAACAAACCTACTTCGTGTAGACCTCAGGCTTCAATACACCGATATACGGCAGATTACGGTAGTGCTCGGCATAGTCCAAGCCGTATCCCACAACGAATTCGTCTGGAACATCGTAACCCTTGTAATCCGGTGAAATATCCACCTTGCGACGCTCTGGTTTGTTCAAGAGAGTCACCACTTTTACAGAAGCAGCTTCCCGATGACGCAACAGCTCTACCAAGCGGCTCAGCGTCAGTCCACTGTCCATGATGTCTTCTACAACCAGTACGTGTCTGTTTTGCACAGATGTATCGAGATCCTTCAAGATTTTCACCATGCCAGAGGACTCTGTTCCACTTCCGTAGCTGGAAACTGCCATAAAGTCCATTTCGCACGGAATGTTCATGTGACGGATCAGATCAGCCATGAAAATGACTGCACCTTTCAGCACGCAGATGACCAATGGATTTTTATCCTTGTATTCTGCAGCCAGCGTCTCACCCAATTCTCGAACTTTACCCGCGATATCCTCTTCTGATAGCAAAATCTTCTCGATGTCTTGATTCATGAAAAAACCTCCCGCCAATCTTCTCCAAACTCTACCCGCACGTGTAGAAAACGCCTGGTCTGTCCATGGACAGGCGCTACGGCGGAACGGCGCACACCTGGTACCAAAATCACCTCATCGCCCGCCGTCAAAAGCGGAAGTTTGTCACGCCATGCTCGCGGAAATTTGGCATCAATCAATAAATCCTTTAGCTTCTTTCCATCTGCTGAGCCAAACAGGGTGATGCGGTCTCCAGGTTTTCGGTTACGCAAATACAGCGATCCTGGCAACTGATCGGCATCAAAGACCGCTTCATTCGCCGGGAGTCGCTCCCAATCCATGGGACCTTCCAGGTAAGTAATATGTACCGTGGCCTTGCTCTCGTCGATCCAGGTTACACCGGGAACGGCGAGCTCGTAACTATACGTATGTATGCGATCCTGTCGCTTTCTACGACGGAAAGTGATTCGCTCGTACACCCGGTCGACTACCAGGTCATTCGGCAAATGCAATTCCGCTGAAGGGCGACTTCCCCCTAGCATGTGCAAAACGGTCTCCACATGTTGCGAAGACCATTCGGTATGTTTTGAGAGATAACTTAATATTAGAGTAATCATTCTCCTTTGTAAAGCAACGTCACAAGTTTGAAACTTGTCATTGTCCATCAAAAATGCTTCTGGTTTTTTCTCAATCGTTACCTCTTTCAACTGATCAATCGCCAGCCTCATTAAAAGCGCTTCGTCCTGCCGGATTGCCTCTGCAGTAGCCAAGATATGCTCCCGATACTTGTCATTCACTTTTTCCAATAAAGGCATGACATCCAGACGCAGCAGATTGCGCGTATACTTGCGCGATTGGTTGCTACTATCCTCACGAGGGGCGAGTCGATGTTCCCGACAGTAGCCTTCCAGTTCTTGACGCGTTTTATGCAAGAGCGGACGCACGAGCTCAATTGGGCAATCCGCAAGCATTCTTCGCTTCGGCATCCCTGTCAATCCATGCAACCTGCTGCCTCGCACAAAACGAAAGAGGATTGTCTCCACTTGATCGTCAGCATGATGGGCCAATGCCAGCTTGGTCGCTCCTTGCGCCAGACCTACCTCTCGATAAAGCCGATAGCGAATGTCGCGACTTGCTTCTTGCCCGCCCAGTCCCGTTTTTTCCATATAAGCAGGAACGTCGTACTCAAACAGATGGAAAGCCACGCCGAGTTCACGGCACAGCTCTTCTGCATAGAGCGCGTCCTGCCTTGCTTCTTCCCCACGAAAGCCGTGGTTAAGATGGACCGCATGCAGCTTCCAATTATACTGGTATTGTTTATTGAGAGAAACCAATATATGCAACAGTGCGGTAGAATCGTTGCCGCCGGAAATTCCGACAACAATGGTCTCACCTGAAAGCAAAAGCCCCTCGGACTCAATCTCGTTGCGCACGCTTGCCAGCATAGCGAGCTCCTTTCCAAATCGTCAGAACCGAAATTCCAAATATAAGTCCAGAAGCAATCGCGCCGGCCACCATCAATGTCTTGGTCGCCTGGGTAATCCCTCCGACATAATCATTATTCACGAAGGCAAGCATGGCTTTGTAAGCCAACGATCCCGGTACCAGTGGAATAATGCCCGCGACGCTAAAATTCGTAGAAGGAACTCGCAGTATAATAGATAAGAGCTGACTGAGCAAAGAGACAGCAGCAGCCGAAACAAACGTCGACAACAAGACCTCTGCACCGTAGATAGGAAGAATGGAGTAAACGAGAAAACCGACCACTCCGGCAAAACCACCCGCTACGATTGTTCGAACCGGCACATTGAACAGCACACACCAGGCTACTGAAGAGGCGAAGCTAAGCGCCAATCCTTGTAACAACATCGTACTCACCTCGTAAACGAAAGAATAATGGCTGTGGCTACCGCTACGGAGACAGCTGTCAGCATGGCTTCTACTCCGCGTGAAACACCTGCAACCAAATCACCAGCCATCAAATCCCGAAGCGAGTTGGTGATGGCGATCCCCGGAAACAACGGAAGCATCGCACCAATAATAATGATGCTTAAATGCAACTGTGGAAAGATCGTCACGCTCAACAACGCGAAAAGCCCCCCTAATAAAGCGGCGGAGAACTCCGTAAAAAACTTCATCCGGACAAACTGTTCTAAATATTCCTGACTCAGATTCACAATCAACCCGGCCATCGCAGAAGGAACCAGACTGCCCCAATCTCCCCCTGCAAGCATAGAAAAGGAGCCGCTGGCCGTAGCGGCTGCTAGATGCTGCAACCATTTCGGATAGATCTGCCTTTTCTGATCGATCTCACGCAGTGTCCGATAGGCTTGCTCCAAATTAATTTTCCCACCGACAAACTGTCGGGAAACATCATTCACGAGCGTAATTTTATTGAGGTTGGTCGTACGTTTGGGGGTACGAACCATTCTTGTATGATCTAATCCACTGCAACGGAAGGACAGGATGATGCTCGTAGGCGTAGCCGAGCTGTTGACGTCATCCATCCCCGCAGCCTTCGCAATCAATGCCATTGTCTCTTCCGTCCGGTATGTCTCTCCACCGTTTTTCAAAATAATCGAGCCTGCCAACAAGCAAGTATCCATCACCAAATCTGAGGACACGAACCGTCACATCCTTCACATAAACCATGCGTAATACAAAGTGCCAGCCAATAGGAGTAACGAGGCGACAAAAAGACCGCTAATGCCCGCCCCTGCGTTCCCTTTCGTCCGCGTTTTCTTTTGCGGCTTTTGCGGTTTGGCAACCATGCTATCTCGCAAGACTGCCAACAGCTCCGCTCGCATTTCTTTCGCGGTCGAAAACTTACCGTGAAACGCCTTCAATAAAGGCTCCCGGTAAGGGTACAGGCTGTCACTTTTTCGTATTATATCACAGAGCAATATCGTGTGACGTGGGTCACCAAGGCTGTTTTTCCACGTTTCCGGTCCAACCGTCAGACGCACCATCATCACGGCTGTCGAGAACAGGTCATAACTTACTTCAGCCCGTCTATCACCTGCGTGCCAAAAAGCTCGATCGTACTCTTCTGTAAACTGCCGAACGGCATTGCCCAGCTTGGTCACTCCACCGAAATCAATCAAGCGTACTTGCTTGTCCGTTTGGGTAACCATCACATTCTGCGGTTTCAAATCACCAAAAATATAGCCATGCTGGTGCAAAACATCGAGACGCGCCAGCAGTTGAACCATCATCACGGCCACCCAGTCTGTACCCGCTTGCTGGATATACTCATCCAATTGCAGGCCTTGAAGATACTCCATGGCATAAAACGTACAGGCTTTCCCGTTTACAACGAGATCGTCCACGTCGCACAGGAGCGGTCCCACTTTGGAATCCCGCCCCTGCTGTGTGCTTTTCAACACATTCACTTCCATTAAAATGTCTATGCCTTCCACACCGACCTTAACCGCGCGCTGTACGCCACCTTGGGATACCAAATACACGGTCCCGTTTGCACCACGCCCCAACTCCCGTAAGACGTGGTACGATTTTTTGTTCCATTTTCCTGTAAAATACTTGGGCAGGTCGGGGGTGGCTGCCTTAAAAGACATGGTCACGCAGCATTCCGTTCGAGTCGTCCTCTTCATCTTGGTCGGTGTAACGCTCTTGCAGCGAGCGTGGGAGCTTATCCTGCTCAAACATGGCAATTGCCTCTACGATGGCAGGGCCAGTAGGAGTAATTCCGCTCATCGCCAAATCACTCGTAATTTGATGGGCCTGCTCGACTTTTTCTGTCCACGGAATACGGATATCAAGATGCTTTTGTTTCCCCGGAAATGAACCGACCGCCATTCGGCTTTGTCCGCTCCGCGAATGTAGACTAATACTGAAATCGTGTATCGCTTGCTGAACAGCTGACAGCTTTGGCTTCATACTTCCTGAAGTATCCACCAGCATCACGACGTTCAAGCTGCTTTTTTCACCCAACTCGTCAACCATTCCGGCAACCTGCACTCTTTTATCAGGTGCCAGCTCCTCTATTCCGGAATCGCCCAAAATCTCTTTTAATTCTTTATTGACCACTTGATGAATGGTGCGCGTCATTGCTTTTCGCGTCAGCATTTGTACCGTTTGCGCAAGCTGTTGGGGGTACACGATGTCGCAGAGTCCACCGCCCGCTTCCGCAATATCCCTGATTTCCTTCTCCCCTTTTTCACCCAGCTCACTTTTGTCGATTACGCCAATCACATTAACCGTAATTCCTTGCTCCCGTGCCAATGCCGCTGCAGCAACGGGACTCATCCCCGAGTTGGAGCAGCCGTCTGTCACTACCAGTATTTGACGAAGTGTCGCTTCTTTCACAATAATCTCCCCATTCGATCTGTTTTGTCAGTCCCAGCTCCGTGTAGCGACCATTCATCCACTTCACTTCGCAGGGTATTTTTAGCAACAGTATCGACGGGTAATAGAGAAAACATACTCCTAACTCACAATCCGTGGACGCTCGAGCTTCTCCATCCCATGTACCGCGATGGCAGCCCACTGTGGTACAAAGCGGTCAATTCGCGCCACCAACACGGTCATGTCATCGACAATTTGTCCGGAATGCTGGCGAATGACTTTTTCCAACAGTAAATCAGCGACCTCCTGTGGATCATTCGTCTCCAGTTCGCTGATGATTCGCTTCATCCACGCTTGCCTGTTCTCAATATGGCGCGGCGCCTCATAGATGCCGTCGGACATCATGACGAGCAAATCACCTGGCTTGAGCATACGGGACACGACATCCACCTCGATTTCTTCCAAAATCCCCACTGGCAGGTTATTGGCGGTGATCGTGATGACATCTTTATTTCTTTTGACAAAGCTCGGGGTGGAGCCGATTTTTACAAAACGGGTATGAGCTGTTTGCAAATCAATCAGAGCCAAGTCCACCGTCGCGAACATTTCTTCCTTGGAGCGCAGGGCGAGAACGGAGTTAACGGTTTTGATCGAAATTTTTTCGTCCATACCAGAACGCAGAAGCTGCTGGAGCATATCGAGGGCGGATTGACTCTCTATGGATGCCCGCTCGCCATTTCCCATTCCATCGCTGATCGCCAGCGCCATTTTTCCATTACCCAAATCCATCGTGCGGAAGCTGTCTCCAGATAGCAGCTTGCCGTCTTTGGCTGCACCTGCAACCCCAATATCGATCTCATATGTTTTGGCGGAAGCAAGGCACATCGTGCATGAACCGTCTTTTTGCGCTTCACAATGCCGCTCGCGAACCACAATGTTTTCTCCCAAAATCTCCGTGAGCATGGGAGCCACGATCTTCGCGCATTCATCGCGGCCATAGCAAGTCGGCTGACTGATTTCGATATCGACCTTCCCTTCTTCCAAGCTGTGTATTTCTACGCGGCGTACCGACAGACCCAAGCCCTCCAATGCTTGTGAGACCTGTTTTTCCTGAAAGCTCAGCTCCATGCCCTCCCGTTGTATTTCCCGGGCAAAATCACTCATGACACGAGAGACTCCCGATAGCTGGTCAGCTACAAGCATTCGGCTTTCCTTTACCTGCTTTTTCAGTTGGTCAAACGACTGCTGGCGATCGTATTCCTGCTCCATCACAGTCATGACTTTTTCTGTTTTGACACACTTGCGCTCCCAATCACGCGGCGGAGTAACGCCGGCCAAGGTACCGTGCTCGTACACTTTTTCCATTAAAAAGCGCATTCCCTCATAGGTCGATTGCGTATCTTTTTCCCAGCATTGTTCTTTTTTCCAGCATTTCTGGCAGGTGAATTCAGATACACGACTAAGAAAGGCATCGGCCTGTTCTTCTATTTCTTCAGGATCGGCTGTCTGGGCAAAGCTATGGGATAGTTGTGTAAACAAATCGGAGAATTGCTGGATTTTGCCCGCTGTCACATCGCGGACTCTACGCATGTATTCTTGATGGGATTGTAGATTCTCGGGAGTCCCGGGGATAAATCGGGCTACTTTTTTCCAAAGAGCGGCAGGGGTCAGAATGAAGAGCACAATCGCCAGAGAGGTTTCAATCAAGGAGTAGTAGAGTGTCTCTTCTGCTCCACCGTAAATCGCAAGAATAGCCGTACCGATCAACAAGCCTGCGGATACGCCCACTTTGCCGCCTTCCTTTAGCAAGCCTGCCAGAAGACCGGAAAAAGCGAGCAGATTGATTTGTAAAAGAGCACTCACATTAGCCAGACTGAGGATGAGACCCGTAACCACACCAACAGCCGCACCGATCGTGCCACCACCGACAAAAGCAAAGACGAGCAGCAAGTAGCGTGAAAGTACATGCTCCATCGAAATGCCTTCGACCATCCAATCCACAGTACCCGTCATCAAGGAAGCCAGTAAAATGACTAGCGAAACGATCTCTTCATTTTTGAGAGGCTCATAAGGCTTCGCCAAATGAATGATCGATAAGGACTGAATGAAGATGAGCGTCAGTACAAAGCCAAGAATCGCTTCTACTGCTACCATCACGAGCTCGTAGGTCGTTACCTGATTGGTCAGAACTGCATACAACAGACGGCTGATGAAAATTGTCCCGACGACCAGCAAAGGCGTCCGTGAAAAATCTTTCTTGCGCATTTTATTCATCAGTTTGCAGGCAAACAAGGCAAGTATCACACTCAAAGCGGTTTCCAGTCCAACTGGCACCGACTGGGTAAAAGCACCGATAATAAGAGCCATCCCCGTGACAAGCAAACAATCTCGACGAATATAAAACATGACAATGAAATACGGTATAGCAAAGGGAGTTAGCTCCTCCACAATCAGAGCTCGTCCCAATAAGAAGCCCATAAGGATGGGGAGAACATTCCACTTCTCTATGAAATCTGCTACTTTTTCTCCCCACGTCTGGGTAGTGGTACCCATTCGATCGGACACTTGCCGCGTCCAAGCCTGTCCGGCTTGTGTTACGTTTTTGTTCGCAATCATTTCGCTCCACCCCGTTCTTGGTCAATGTGTTTCTCCATTATACGGAGGGGTCATTGTAAAATTTGTCAAAAATCCAATGAATATTCACAGAATCGTGCGACAAATTCAGTGGCGCAAATGGACAAAAAAAACCGACGTTATGGCGGATAACGTCGGCTGACAGGTGATTCGCGCTTTGCGAAACGGGCTTAGGATACTGTATTCGTCAAGACTTTGAAATGACCTTCCTTTTTTTACAGTCAAAATGCGCTTTTCACAAAGAAAGAAAAATCATAATTTTCCGAATCAAAAAGACCGACTGCCGCCCTTTTTTTCCACGCTTTTCTTCAAGGAGGACTGCCTGTCTTCACTTTCTTTCAAAAAGCGGCTCAGCTTTTCTTCAAAGCCTTCGCTTCGCTCCCGCTGATAACGGGGTGGCCGTTCCTTTTCCATTGTTTTTTTGATAGAAAGCCCGATCTTGCCTTCACGAAGGCTGAGGACTTTTACCTTTACCATGTCACCTATTTTTAAAAATTGATGGATATCCCGGACGTAAACGTCAGCAATTTCACTAATATGCACCAGTCCTGTCACATCGCCCGGCAGCTGAACAAACGCTCCGAATTTGGTGATACCCGTGACTTTCCCTTCCAGTATGCTCCCGACCTTGATCTCCATGACGCGGAATGCCTCCCTCTCGTTGAAGATCAGCTGTATACTCAATCCGGAATGATATAGATGCTTTCGCCTTGCTTGGTAAACAAAATTCGCTTACGTACCAGCTCTGCCAAGTACTCCTGATCGTTTAGCCGGCTTGCTTCATAGGTCAGATCCTCTTGCTTTTGCTGCAAGACCGCTGATTCTTGCTTCAAGGCTTCCAGCTCTGTCTCCTTCTTGGACAACTCGCCACTTTGCAAAAACAAGGTATAGCTAGTCCAGACGAAAAAGCACAGGATCACAAAGAAAAAGAGACGCATTCTCCTTCTTTGCCCTTTTCGATTAATGGAAGAGGTTCTTGCTTCCTTCATCAGTACGCCACCTCGAATCTACTCCCGTTTTCTCTTTGAGTGAAACCAATTCTTCCAATTGGTCCAAATTCCTGTTGTTTTTCCGTACATTTTTTTCCCCAAATGCTGACCCCATCTGGCAAAAGGAGAGGTGACAAAACGCGTCACTTTCCACAAAAAGCCGAGGATCGCGAGCAACACGGAATACAAAAATGCCAGCACCATGATGATCACTCGGATAAGAAAAAGCACAGGACGTACAAGCAGGGTGTCTATAATTTTTACAACCGTACGGTAAAACCACTGACAGAATTTTATCACGCGGTGCAAGAAAAGGATATACTTCTTACTACCTATTAAGAAGTACAGCCACGCGCCAAATATCATTCCAAAAAATATCGGAAACCGAATAATCCCGTCGTTCACTTTCACCAAAATCAAGAAGACAGCGCCCATACTGCCCACCCAAAAAAGGATATCAAAGAAAAAGACCAACCAGAGTGGCAGTCTGGCCTTTCCCTTAAATACATGGTACGTATCGAATCCCATCCCCATCAGTGCACCACACGTCGACATGGCCAATACCGTCTGCAACTGGATGACGATGTTCACTTGAATAACTTGCCGAAGAATCCTCTCGACCGATCGCCGGCCTGCCCTTGCTCCAGATAGGCCATCTCGTGAACGAGCCCCTCGATCGCTACTTCTCCGGTTTCCAGACTCAGATTTTTCATATGCAGGTTTTGGCCTCGTATGGTTAAAAAGCCGCCGTCCGTCTCCAAGAGGAATTCTTCGCTGTCAAAGCTTTCGACGTTTTTTACTCCCGATATCGCTAAGCTGCGACGATTAATCATCACGACTTCATGGCGTGGCCGTCTCGTGTGATCGTTCATGATTACTCCCTCCTCACGTACCCTTCTTGTACTATCGTATGGGGAGGGATGTCCTGTTAGAACAAAAACGGCCAAAGCGGTTTTTGTTGACCGCAAGCGGTCGCATTACCTCTAATGAAAAACATCGAGATGTTTTTCACAAAAGAAAACCCCGTATAAATACGGGGTTTTTGCCAGACTGTCCTTATTTGTAAACGGTGTAATTCCCGTTCACATAGATGATTTTGTAACCCGTACGCTCCGTGATGGTTTTAAGAGGCAGGGTAGGAACGTTGTTTTTCAGTTGTACCGCTGCTGGCAGCGTTACATTTTTTCCATTGATGGTTGCTACGTTTGAACCGACCTTGAATTGCATAACTGTATTGCCGCTCACAACTTTTGCAGTCGTTTTGGTGTAGCTGATCGAAAACCCGAGGGCATCACGGAAAAACGTAGTTGGCATCAGCGTGTTGCCATTTACGGTATACGGTGCCACTGCAAGTTTAGTGGTTTTACCAGCCTTCGTAAAGGAAGCAACGTTCTGCTTGAAGCTCACGCCATTCAGAGCCACAATGGTCGCCGGACGAGAGAAGAGCAAGCCTCTTTCCTCGGAATTGTAGACGCCAATGCTGTACACACCTGGAGAAGCCGGATTCACAATGCCAGCTGTCTCGGCGATATTGACCTGAGCTGCTGTTTTTGCCGGAATATCCTGGGCAGGAATAATAATCAGATTTTGTCCGCGCACACCAACAAAGCTAGCGGCCACACCGTTCACCGTTACTGTGTTCGCTGGCAAGTAGGCTGGAACACGGAAGCCAACTGGGAATACGACTTCAATGAAGCCCTGATTGCGAACAATCGGAGCACCCATGGCTTTGATGCCGATTGAAATACCAGCAGGAGTAGAGGCAGTCGCTCTCGTCAGCCCAACCGTTGCCAATGTATTATCCACCGCGACTGGTGGAGTCATTCCTGTGATTTGGAATTCCTTCGACTTATAGGTCTTGTTGTCGATCTTAGCCGCCACGGTATATGTTCCCGCTGTTTTCGGAGCGGTCAAGTAGCCTTCGAAGGCAAACTTGATGCTCGCGCGATTTGTGCTATTGAATCCGTATGGCGTGCGGAAATAAATCTTATTTCCCAACACGCTTACATTCGTCACTTGAGCACCATTGACGGTGACGCTATTGCTGGTAAGAATCGGCGGAACAGTTACCCCACTTGGGAATTCCACTTCGATTTCTGCGTTCGACCCCAGCTTGGAGGAAAGATCCACTTCAAACGTATAGCTCGTGCGTGCTCCAGCTGAACTGTCCGACAAAGAAACGGTGAATGGCGTATTGCTTATGCCTGTAATCTCTACATCTTTTGACTTGTATTTCTTGCTGTCATATTCAATTTCATACGAATAATACTTGTCTGGTTTGGATGGGTTTACTATTCCCGCTGAAGAAGTGAATTCTAGTTTTATGTAGCTATCGCCATCTGCACCACTCGGAATTTCAATCCGAATTGAGTCGTCATCGAGATTGGAGACATGATCTGCTTTGTACCCGTTTACCTTCACCTCAGACTTGCTGATGCTCTTTGGCAGCATGTCCCTTGAAGGGAAATTGACATAAATGTATTTCCCCTCTTTCAGCTTGCTTTTTGAGGAGAGATTAAATTTTCCGAGCGTTAAAGAGATTCCGTCCTCGGCATTTTTACTGCTCTGAGACGCCTCGAAGTCGCCCTTGCTGCTGCTACTGCTCGAAGATTTGCCGATGCTGATTTTTTTACCCTTGTAGCTGTTTTCCTCACTCGTTTTTACTTCGATCTCATAGCTGCCCTTGTCTTCCGGGTTGGTGATGTTATCAATTGTCAATGTGAGAACAGTGCCTTTTCTGATCCTTTCATCGACTTCGATCTCAACTACATTTTTGCTGACGGATACACTGTCGATCGAGATTTCATCATCATCGTCATCTTCAAGCGTGATGTCTGATGTTCTCAGTTTTTTATCTACCGAATAATCTGAAGGGAATCTAACGTAGATACTATCCCCTGCTGTTAATTCCTTATTGATTTCAAACTCAATCGTATATTCTGTTTCCTCATCCACATCTGAATCGTCTGCAGAAACATCCTCGATAGAGAGAGCATAAGCCGCTTTTGGCTCGAGCATCAGTGGACTTGCCAGTACCGCAGTGGCCAGCAGCACTGAGATCCCTTTGTTTACGCTTTTGTTCAACGGTAACGCCTCCTTCTCTACAATTCCCTACTATGATAGGAAATGTTCGGCAGGAAAGGGTTACAGACTGGTAACGAATGATTTTACTTACAGTTTGAAAGAGGGACCTCATTTCTATCTCCACTGTTCAGTGCCGTATAGATTTATTTATTGAAGGAAATAGAAAATTAGATTTGGGATTGTATATAAGAGATAATGGACTAATTCCTAATGTTTGACCTTTTTTAGCTATGAGAAAATCCCCTCCAAGTAGCGTGTACCACCCACTGTTAGATGGGCGGGCTTTTTACACTGTCTACTCAAAAGGGGATAATATCATACTGGAGGGCCAACAACTTAACTGCTTGTCGGGTTAGATTCTAATTTTTTTCGAAGTAACCCTAAATATTTCCTTTTGTATTTGTTTACTCCTTGTTGTGATATACCTAAATGCTGTGCGACTATTTCTTCCAAAACTCCATTAATCACTACTTGCTTAATAATGAATCTTGCTTTAGATGGAAGGGAATCCAACATTTCTTCAACATGCAACTTAGAATCTACAGAAGATATTAGATTCTGCCCACAGATATTTTCTATGATTGGAAGTTCTCGAGTGGAAAGTTTTTTTACTTGATATTGCAAGCGCCATGCAATCCTACGTAAAACCTCTCTACACTTTTTTATCAATATCTCATCACTCATACTCATCACCCGCCTACTTACTAGGTAAATATAGAAGGTAAAACGCAACCATTTTTATAAAAGAGCCAGCAAAAGTTAGGCTATAAATAGTGTTTTATTTGGAAGCAAGCAAAAAGAATTAATTCCAATTATGACCTACAAGGAGATAAAGAATGGCTATCCCTAGACCATTTTCATATCTTTTGGGACAGCCATTTTATCAGAATTAGTTATCTACATAAATTTTATGATCCATTGGAGGAGCTAAATCTTGCAAATATTCACCAGTCTCTCGGGGATCGTGCAGAAACAACCGTTGCCATTGACCATTATCTACCTGTTTATACATTTCGTATGCAGGAAATCCATCATGTTCGCCACTTACCTCTACTCCACCATTACTCCACACTTTAACATCTAACACATAATCGATTCCTGGTGCCGCAGGTTCTAAAGGATTGCCGCACGCACACACCAGCCTAAACTTTACATAACTGGCGCCCCAGAATTCCCATTTATACTCCAAGCAACTATTAGAAATTTGACCTTGGTCTGTGCTATTTTGTCCGTTTGAGCATTCGACTTTTTGGTGGGTAACCCCAGTATTTTTGTAGGGTGTAACCGTGCGGCGGTCAAAGTCAACCCATATCTCTTGTGCTGTCCGATATGTTCCCGTTGGAGATGCCTCTCGGTTATCCCCCTTATAGAACACTGAACAAGAATCATCACCAACCGGATATGCATATGCCAGTACCCAATCATGCGGAATAAAAGTTGCAAATCTAAATTTCACTAATCTAGCCATTCAATTCCTCTCCCTATTATAGTTTTGGGAAAAAGACTGAGGGGATCAGACACGAAATGTATCCCCCTTACACTTCGAATCCTTCTCGTCTTTCTCTTCAACAATAAAGGAAAAATTAGATACGTTTTTACAACCATATTTCCAAATTTATTTTTCAAAAATACATAATTTTTTTGAAGAACTCTCCAGAATTAGTTGTTTTTCAATTCTTTTTATTTCCTATAAAGATAGAACCAACTCCTCTGCAATAAAGGAGATGGTTCTTATAACAAAACATTGGACAAATAAAAGAAAGGAGAAGCTAAAATGTGTAATTGTATAAAAAGTGAAAATATTACATTGCCGAGGAAGAGATATGAAGAACTTTTTGAAAAAGAAAAACAATACGATGCTATTATTTCAATGCTTTCGTGCATTCTACAAAAAGTAGAACTACAAAAAAAAGAGCAGCCCTATCGATAAGATAGGGCTGGGTTTTTATCTACTTGTTGTCAACAAATCATCTTATTTTATATGACTCTTTAATATTCTTCCATATTGTAAATGTTAATACAATTATTGGACAAGTGATTGGGAGGAGGATAAGTGAATAGACTGGTGCAGCATAAACAAATCCGAGAATATTCACATTTTCATAACCACTTTGATAAGATTCTACTATTACTGCACCTAAAGACCCAGCAAGAAGAACGATTATAAAAGCAGTTATAGCTGCCAATAACCATAGCCTTTTTCCACTTACATTACTTAATTTCTTTGCTAACAGAGCATAAATAACAGTAAAAGGAATAAAACTAGTGAGAAACATCCAAAGGAATACGTTTAACAGGTTTCCTCCCGAAAGTAAAATGGGAGCAGTCCCGATGCTTGAAATCAAGCTTAAGATAACCGACAAACATAGTCCGTAGATCCCACCATAAAGTACTATTCTTTCCTTTTCCAAAAGCTAATACCCCTTTCCATATTTCCATAATATAGAAAGCTCTTTTCCATACTACCATAGAGGTGTACCTTGTACACTAACTATTTCGAAAACCAGTCTAGGAGGAACTTTTCGGGACATCATTTTTCACCATCCTTTTCCTTATTCTTACTTAACAGCTCGTAACCAGTGCAGGAGTGTGGACGTCCGTAAGCTTACGTGACGCGCTTACAAGGTGGTGTCATTTTGGATGGAAAAGTTATTTTATCATCAAGTGAAATGGAAAGACACTGCCTTCATCAAATGCTTGATTGCTTGACGAAAAGCGAAGTCATGTTGAATACCGTTGTATAAGATGATTTGCGAAGCTCTTACATGGCCCGGCCTCACCTTTTCTCTGGGGTAATAGGCGTCATCCTCACCCACTCAGTCGTTTTGCAAATGTATTCCAACGAATGATTACTCCCTCATGCAAAAGAAGCTGCCCGATGACACAGGCAGCTTCTTCTATTGGAATGTCTACTGGTTCGACAGGCTCTCCAGGATGGCATCGCCTCTCTCGCCAATTTTCACGATGGCATACTTGGCATTCCGCTCCACCTCAAGTCCGGTTCCTTCTGGGACAAAATAGCTTTCTATGCCGTATTCCACCCGATTGGAACCGATTGTGTTTCCATTAATCACCACATCCGATGGCTGAGGCTCGTAGGTACGATTCCATTGACCATCGATCTCATAAAAGCCACTGTAGCTGTGCAAGCCATTTGCTTGTTGGCGCAGTACGACTCGAATCTTATCCCCTGAGTCAACCTGTTCTTGGTCGAGTGTAGATATGGTGTAGCCAAGTCTGACGTAATCACCTTGCAGCAACGAACGCGGATCGATTGGGACCAGCTCCAGCTTCACCGTTTTTCCATTGGCCAGGATCGCCTCACTGCTCCATACTTGATAGCCAATCAAAGCAAATTGCAGCAAAATGACAGGAAGCAATACAAGCGTTTTTCTTACAAAAAGGGAAGGCTCGCTATTCGGCCACTCGATTTTCGCCCTTCGATCCCACCACAGAGTAACGATGAAAAACACCAGGCTGAGCAGAAGCAGACTCAGTGACTTGTGCAGCAAGCTCCATAGCATGTCGTAGTACTTCATGAGGAGAAAGGCAAACCAAAAACCGAGCACGATGCCGAATCTCACCTTATTTTGCTGATGCAATGTCCGGTACAACAAATACGTGCTGACTGCAAAATAAGCTAAATTCACTACCACATTCATGGAGACTGATTGAAACCCTTCCTCTGTCAGGATCAAAAGCGAGAGTAAGGCGTACACCAACGA
Source organism: Brevibacillus brevis (assembly GCF_900637055.1). NCBI lineage: Bacteria > Bacillati > Bacillota > Bacilli > Caryophanales > Paenibacillaceae > Brevibacillus > Brevibacillus brevis. The sequence continues at coordinate 144,905 of NZ_LR134338.1, read as the reverse complement.
GCTGTTTTGCAAAACGACTGGCAACTGCTTTACGTAATGCATCGCCATCTGCGTAGCAAATATGATCAAGAGCACAAATTCAAAGGAAGGCAGGTACTCATCCAGCTTCGTAGCCAGAACAACTAAAAAGATCAGCTGTGTCAAAAGCCGCGCCGGAATGGCAGAGACAGCTTTCCACACGTATAACAGGACCAACAGGAAAACGATCCAATAAGCTCCTTCTAAAAAGAGAACCGAACCGACACCCAATATATACCCCATTGTAAGCAGCGTATATCGTACCGTTGCATTCATCCTGCTCATAAACACCACAGGGCCAATAAAGCCAATTAATGAAAGGAAAAACAGAAAATCAATAACTGTTTCTTCTTCCATGATCAGAAAAAGCAGACCTGTTAACGAAATGGCTCCAATGGATGCGGCAATGGTTGTGACGAGAACTGTGAATGCCTCTTGGAAAAACACAACCCATTTGCTTTTTTGATGCGCAGATTCCTTGCGCAGCCAATTAATCCCTGCAACTGCCCCCCAGACAATGAGTACGGTCAGCAGCAGCATCAAAACAAAGAAGCTCTCTGAGAAATACTTCACCATGTAGGATATGAACTGAACGAGCACAAACAGCGAGAGCAGTGAGGCCGTCACAATCAGAAACCCGCGGCTCGGCACCCATTTTAAAAACGTGACAAACAGGATCCCGCCCGTCAGGACGTATAAAAGCTCAGGGAGCGGACCATACACTTCGGTGAAGGATGAGCCGAAAAGACTGACGGAAAACGTCAGAAACGACAAGTAGTAAATCGGCTTGGAATGCAATTTCCCCGTAGAGGTTAGCCAGAACAAGACGATATTTCCCAAGGCAATCAACCAATACACCATGAACCACCAGACGTCCTCACGGATGACGTGGATAACAGACGGATCGAGGAAGAAATAAATCGCCAAATGAGCGAGGACATAGCTGATGACATAGAATGGTTGATACCGGGTCAAAATTGCGAATAGCAAATTCGGAATGAGCCATACGACGAACAGCATATAGCTGTCGGCATGACTATTGTATATTTGCCCCAACAAAGCCACACTGATGCCAAAAGCCAAGCCTCCAGCCACTAGAAGCCAATTGCTCAAAAAGGTATGTCGTTTGATGAAACGCAGTCCATAGGATAATAAATAAAAAAGAACGAGGATTGCCACACTGACGCCAATCTTTTGCTCCCTGACCATGAGCGGCCAGTTTGAGGCAAAAAAGTACAAGATAGATGATAACAGAAGCGAAATAGACAAGAAGTAACCCGTTCGAACTCCGTTTTGTTGCATGCAACTCACATCCCTTCGGAAATGCCTTCAGGTACTCTCATTATATCCTTTGGATGGAAAAAAAGCCTAAAAAAGACTGCCATCTCGGCAGTCTCTTTTCGCATGCACGTTACCCTTTGAGGTAGGCGTCTTCTTCTTTTTCATCACGCGGAACAGGAACTTCGCCAATGACGGTATACAGCGAAGCCGCTTCTTCCTTGCGCGGGTTTTCCTTGATGTCCTCTACTTTTACCGATACGATTTTTTGTCCGAAACGGATCGCCAGCTTGTCGCCGATTTTCACGTTACTGGACGCCTTTGCAGGGCGATCGTTGATTTCCACGCGCTGTTTGTCGCACACTTCTTTTGCGAGTGTGCGTCGCTTGATCAGTCGAGACACTTTCAAATATTTATCGAGTCTCATGTTTGGCTTCCTCCCACCATTTGTCCATCTCTTGCAGGTCCGTCTGCTCGAAGGTACGACCCGCCTCTTTTAGCTTGCCTTCAATATAGGAAAAGCGCTTCTTGAACTTGTTGTTGGTCAGTGCGAGGGCTTCCTCCGGATCAAGCTTCAGGAAGCGCGCAAGATTGACCACTGCAAATAGCAAATCACCCAATTCGCCAGCGCGTTCCTCCTCTGATGCTTCTTGCAGCTCGCGGTATTCCTCTTCTACCTTTTTGTACACGTCTGCAATATCGTCCCAGTCAAAGCCGACTTGGGCAGCTTTCTTCTGCAGCTTATACGCATACATCAGGGCTGGCAAGTCGCGCGGTATTCCCGCCAACTGTGATTGAACCGTTACATCGATACCTTTTGCCGCTTTCTCCTGTGCTTTGATTTCCTGCCAATTCGCCAAGGCTTCCTCGGAATCATTCGCGCTCTTTTCCCCAAATACGTGCGGGTGGCGACGAACTAGCTTTTCATTCAATGTCGCGACAACATCATCTACCGAAAAATATCCGTCTTCGGCTGCCATCTGCGAATGCAGCATGATTTGCATCAACAAATCACCCAGCTCCTCACACATCGCATCTGGATCATCGTCGTCGATCGTCTCCAAAACCTCGTACGTCTCTTCAATCAAGTTCTTGCGGATGCTTTGATGTGTTTGCTCGCGATCCCACGGGCATCCATCCGGACTGCGCAGGATGGCTACGATCTCCTTCAAGTAGGAGAATTGACGGTACGATACCTTCTCGTCCTTCGTCGGCGGTACATACACCAGGGACAAATTTCCGAAATGATCGAGTCTGTCCAGTTCATACAACGGCACTGTCTCAATGATTTCTTGCCCCGCTACCCCTACGGCAGTCGCTACCGTCACCTCGTAATCGTCCGGCAGCACTTCCATCAAGGTCAGCTTCACATCAGAGGCTACAAAGGCATCGTACACTTGCGCGATAATCGTATGCAGCCCCGGTGAAACTTGATGAGCAGCGAGCGCGGTCCCATCCAGCAAAGAGAATCCCTCGATCGGGTCGATATGTAGGCGGGCAAACAACGGATCAATAAAGCTCTGTCCGCCGCCAATTTCGATTTCTACGCCACGGTTTGGTCCCTCTGCCAACAACAGCTGCACAGTACGTTCCGCCACCAAAGGATGACCTGGCACGGCATAGACAAGACTGCCTGCTTCGTTTACGCGTGAAAAAAGCCGCTCCACAATATCGGTGTACACATCGGAAAACGTATCGTGCTGCTCATATACATCATCAAAGGACTCAATCGCGATGCCTTCTGCGATCAATTCGGCTACGACCGGATGCTCTTTCGTGCGCAGATACAGTTGTTTGGCTGCTTTAAGCGTACGATAGATGCCATAAGGGAGCTGGTCCAAATCTCCGGCACCAAGACCGACTACGGTAATGGTCTTATTCTTCATTTCCACTCGTCACGCCTCCTTTTCGTTCATTCTCGCTTTCTCCGCTGGAAGGAGCTTATATTTCGTTAACAGTGAAGCAATCTGCTTTCCTTTTGGCAAAAATTGAATATCGTTTCTCGTGAGTCCACCCGTTTTCAAAAGCGCCAGCAAATAGACCAATGCTCCTGAACTGACAGCAATCAAGCCTACCAGCGTATGGAACAAGCGATTCGAAAATCCGGCACTTCCGAGCACTGTATTCGCGAGCCACTCCACAATCAGCACGACAATCGACATCACTACGACGGAAATGAATGGCTTTTTCACCGTTTGGCGCATTCCGATGTGTGCTCCCGTGTATTTGATTACCGCTAGAACGTTCAGTCCCATGGCGACCAAATAAGCTAAAACCGTGGACACTGCTGCACCAGATATACCCCAGAACGGGACGAGCGCCAGATTGAGGATGAGCTTTACCAATACACCAATAAACAGGTTGCGGGCAGGTCGCATTACACGTCCCAAGCCTTGCAAAATCCCCGCGCTGGCAATACTCACCGTGGCGAAAATAATCGTGAAGGACTGTACAGCGAGGGCCTCGGTACCATTGCTGTCTCCGTAGAGCATAACGTTGATCGGCTCCGCCAACAAAGCAAGTCCAAAGGAAGCAGGCAATCCCAAAAGGAAGGTCAGTCGAATCGCTACTTCGGAACGATGAGAAATCAATTGATGCTGACGCTGGGCAACCGCTTCACTGATCGCAGGCACTAATGCCAGCGACAGGGACGTGGCGAAAAATGTACCAAACTGAATGAGTGGCTGACCACGGTCAAATGCACCCTTCAAAAGCTTGGCCAAGTCCTCAGCAGTCCCGCTCCATTGCAGCATATTGACAACGGTCATCGAGTCTACAAGCGGAACTAGCGGCAGAACCAGTGCGCCCATACAAATCGGAACGGCATAGGTCAAAAGATGACGTAATATTTGACGATTGGTCCACGAATGCGCTGAGGATTGCTGAACCTGACCGATGGACAGTTGACCCATCTTCTTGTCCCCTCTCCAATACCAAAGCAAGACGAGAATAGCAGCAATGGCACCTGGAAAAGCAGCAAAAACGGCACCTGTACCAGCCAGGTACGGATCCTGGTACACGTTCATCGCCCAGAATGCAGCGATCAGGATGAAAATCACGCGAATAAGCTGCTCAACAACCTGAGAAACGCCCGTCGGCATCATATTTTGATGCCCCTGAAAATAGCCGCGCAAGATCGCAACCATCGGCACCAACGGCAGTGACCAAGCTACCGCTCGGAGTGGGGTAATCAAATGCTCATCACCCATCATACGGGCAATCATAGGTGCCCCTCCATATAACAGTAAGAAGAAAAAGATCCCGAGAACGACCAGCGATATACTGGCTACTCGAAACGCCCTGCGCGCCCCGATCGCATCCCCGACAGCAACGCGCTCTGAGACGATCTTGGAGATGGCGATGGGAAAACCCGCCGTCGCCAGAATCAACAACGTGGTGTACAGCGGGTATACTTGCATATATACGTACAAGCCGATATCTCCGGCAATGTTTTGGTATGGGATGCGGTATACAGCGCCTAACAGCTTGGAGACAAGACCGGCAATTCCAAGTATCGCCGCGCCTTTCACAAATTGAACGGAAGCCTTTGTTTGAGCCATGTGCGTGAAATTTCTCCTCTCCAACCTAAAACTTCGTTCATTATACCACAAGGCCATAGGCACAAGAAAAACAGCCCCGGGGTACGAGGCTGTTTTTGCTGATCGATCCTACTGCTCCATCTGCTTTGCCAGGAAACCGGCCGCTGTTTCCGACATTTTGATCTCCAAATCGCTCATCTTGGTTGACTCGTTTTTGTTGAGGAGGATCACGGACCCGATTGGATCGCCTCCTGCTACAATCGGTGCGACGACGAACGAGCCATATGTCTCGTTCATGTCACGACAAATTTCATAAGAGCCTGTGTTTTTCTCCAGTCGGGTTTTTCTTTCTTCCAAGCATTTCTCGACAATACTGCCAATTGCTTTCTCCAAGTATTCCTTTTTGGAGGCACCTGCCACTGCAATGACACTATCCCTGTCTGAAATCAGTACGGTATGATTCATGCTTTCATACAAAGAGTCGGCGTACTCTTTTGCAAAATCACCCAACTCTCCAATCGGTGAATACTTTTTGAGAATGACTTCCCCGTCACGATCCACAAAAATCTCAAGCGGGTCGCCCTCACGAATGCGCAGTGTACGACGAATCTCCTTAGGAATCACGACCCGACCGAGGTCGTCAATTCGACGAACGATACCAGTTGCTTTCATGTCTTGTTGCCTCGCTTTCCCTGAGAAGTGGGTAGTGAATAGATGGTGGTTGGTTAGTTGTATTTTTTCCTCAAATTCTAATTTTAACTATGGGTGATGGTATCAATTTTTGCCAGTTGCTTCAATTACTCTCCCCCGGGTGGTAGCGAGTGATAATAGTATTTGCCCATGTTTGAAGAATATGCGAGAAAACGAAAAAACAGGGAAACGAATTCCCTGTTTTTCTTCGGACTTCTTATTTCTTTGCCGGAGCATCATTTTTGGACTGCGGGATGTTGAATTTCGTAATCAGCTTGTCCAGCTCGTTTTTGGCGAAAGTGTCGTACGCTTTCTCCAAAGAATTCGCGCGGAGCTGCTCTTTCATCTCATCAAAGGTCTTTTCTTTGCGATTCTCGACCTTAATAATATGGTAACCAAAATCAGTTTTTACTGGCGGGCCAACTTCACCGACTTTTTGTGTCAGGGATGCTTCTTTAAATTCTGGTACCCATTGGGTTACATCCTGGTCAGCGTACAAACCGCCAGACTGCTTGCTGCCTGGGTCATCTGTGAACTCTGTTGCCAGCTTCGCGAAGTCTTCACCCTTTTTCAGGCGCGCTACCAAGTCGTTGGAGATTTTCAACGCCTCTTCTGGTTTGCGCTTTTCGGTAGAGATCAGGATGTGGCGAACAGAAGCAACGGTACGGGAAGCTTTGTCCATTTGATCATAGGTTTGCTTCAGCGTAGCATCGTCGATATTCTTTTTCATCACATTGATGGACTGGTTGATCAGATCCATCTGATTTACGATCATGTCCTTCGTTACGCCTTGGCCTTCCAAGAGCTTGTTGAATTGGGCTTCATCCTTGCCCAAAAAGCCCATGTACTGCGTTTTGATTTTCTCGAAGGTTTTCTCAGCGAGTTCTTTGGACTCTTTTTTCATAGCAGCGTCAGAACGGCTAGCCAAAACCTTGGTAGCTGTATACTCACGAGCATAAGCTTTCAGTGAGTTGCTATCAGCCATTTCAATCATGGTACCTTGTTGTGGGTTCATGAAGTTAATAACACGCAGGAACTCTTCGAACTCTTTTCCTGTTACAGTTCCCCCCTGATACTCTACAATGGCAGCTTTCTGATCTGCTGCGTAAGGCAGAGTGAGTTTAGGGAATTGTACCAAAGGATCGTTAGCAGCAGCTTGATTGCCGCCATCTGTCTGATTCGCTGGAGTTGTTGGATCTTGTTTCGCTTCTTCTGCTTTTCCGCCGCAACCAGTCATGAGTGCCACGACCAGAACAGCCGAAGATAGAATCGCTACAGAACGTTTCATAAATAAGGTTCTCCCTTCCCGGGCAAGCCCATTTTGTCAGTTAAGACACAGGGCTCTCCGTACCGGTGTCTCTTCGCACCTGGTGAAATTGACGCAGCAGCTTTTCAACCAACTGCACGCCCTCATCTTCTTTTAACCCCTTTACTTTAACAGCAATCGTGATCTGTTGTCCACCCGACAGCCCAACCCTCTTGCTCCAGTTACTGGTAAGGGCAAATAGAGCCCCACCATCGATGTTGTTGTTCTGACTAGGGTGCAGGAACAATTTAATCTCGTCCGGATTCTTTTGGCTAATTTCGGTGATGTGGTGCTTCAGGGCATACACACGTAAACGGGAAATGGTTAACAAATTATCAACCGGCTTCGGAACTGGTCCAAAACGGTCTAGCAGCTCGTCTGCCAAATCGTCGACGTCTTCCAATGTAGACACCGCGACAAACTTTTTGTACATCTCGATTTTTTGTCGGCTATCCGTAATGTACATCGACGGAATGTAAGCATCCAGTTGCAGATTGATCTCCACAGGTGTGACAATTTCGTGTTTGACTTCGCCCTTCAGCTCATCAATGGCCTCTTTCAGCATCTGGCTGTACAAGTCGAATCCGACCGTATTAATAAAACCATGCTGCTCCGCGCCCAGCAAATTACCCGCTCCACGAATGGACAAATCTCGCATCGCGATCTTGAAGCCAGAGCCGAGCTCGGTAAATTCCTTGATGGCTTGCAGACGTTTTTCCGCTACCTCTGTCAGCACCTTGTCCCGTTGATACGTAAAGTAAGCGTACGCAATTCGATTGGAACGACCTACCCGTCCACGCAGCTGATACAGCTGGGACAAGCCCATTTTGTCTGCATTGTAAATAATCAGCGTATTGACGTTCGGGATGTCCACCCCGGTCTCAATGATCGTCGTGCTGACCAATACGTCAAAATTCCCTTCCAAAAAGTCGAGAATGACGCCTTCCAGCTCGCTTTCGTTCATCTGCCCATGTGCTACAGCGATGCGTGCGTCAGGAACGAGCATCGAAATCTGCTCCGCCATCTGTTCGATTCCTTGTACTTGGTTGTAGAGGAAGAACACTTGCCCATCACGAGCCATCTCGCGCTCAATCGCTTCGCGAACGAGAGCAGGGCTGTAATCCATCACATACGTCTGCACCGGAAAACGATTTTCTGGCGGCGTTTCGATGACAGACAAATCACGCACACCGAGCATCGACATGTGCAGGGTACGTGGAATCGGCGTAGCGGTCAGAGTCATGACATCCACATTCGTTTTGATCTGCTTCAGCTTTTCCTTGTGGCTCACACCGAAGCGCTGCTCCTCGTCTACGATTAACAGACCGAGCTCGCGGAATGTCAGGTCTTTGGAAAGCAGACGGTGCGTACCGATGACGACATCGACTGTGCCTTCCTTCAGTCCTTTTAGTGTGGCATTCTGCTCTTTGCGCGAACGGAATCGGCTCAACACCTCCACGCGAATCGGATATTCCGCAAAACGCTCACGGAACGTCTCATAATGCTGCTGGGCCAGAATTGTAGTTGGAACCAAAACGGCTACCTGTTTTCCGTCCATGACAGCCTTGAAGGCAGCACGAATCGCAACCTCTGTCTTCCCGTACCCTACGTCCCCACAAACGAGGCGATCCATCGGACGTTTGCGCTCCATGTCCGCTTTGACTTCAGAAATCGCGCGGAGCTGGTCTTGTGTTTCCTGATACGGGAACATCGCCTCAAATTCACGCTGCTCTGTCGTGTCGGGAGAGAATGTATGACCGACAGCCGCTTCGCGGGCTGCGTACAGCTTGATCAAATCCTCGGCGATATCCTTTACAGACGACTGGACCTTGTTTTTGACGCGTTTCCACTCGCTGCCGCCCAAGCTGTAAATCTTCGGCTGTGCCTCTTCGCTCGCCACGTACTTCTGCACATGGTCGATTTGATCAATCGGAACAAACAGACTGTCTCCTGCGGCGTATTGAATATGAAGGTAATCTTTATGAATTCCGAGAATTTCCTTGGTTTCAATTCCGAGGTATTTTCCAATCCCGTGATTGACGTGCACGACGAAATCACCGGGCTTGAGCTCCAGATAGTTTTTGATACGCTCCGCGTTGTTCATCGTCTGCTGAACTTTGCGCGCCTTGCGCTGTTTCGCGGTAAATACTTCACCTTCCGTAATAACAACCAGCTTGTTTAACGGAAGCTCAAAGCCGGTCTGGAGGTTTCCTAAAATGATCGTAGGACGCCCCGGAGGTACTGTCTCCACGGCTTCTGTTAAAACATCCGCTTCCATTTCGTAGTCATGCAGGACACGCTCCAGTCGCTTCGCACGCTCCAAATCAGCTGCGACAAAGACGATCTGATCCTGGGACTTCTTCCAACGGGTCAGCTCTGTTTTTAGCACGTTCATCTGTCCATGGAAGTTTTGCATGGTACGACAAGTTAGATTTACGATGTTTTGCGGCTGGGTCTTCGGTGATTGTCTCAAAAATAGGGAGAGGTAAACGATCTGGCGCTTTTTCGTCGACACGATCTCGTCGTACGTGCGCGACAGGCTGAGATTGGCCATATATTCGCCCTGGATGATGCGTCCTGTCAGCCATTCCCCTTCTTCTTTTTGCAATTGCGCTGCCGTATCCAACACACGAGAAGGCTCATCAACGATCAGCAAGGTATCGGCAGGCATATAGGACAATAATGTATCACCAGTCGGATAAATGACAGAGATGTACGAATACAGCTGTGCAAAACGCTGTCCCTGCTTCATTCTCTCTGCATCAGAGCCGATTCGCTCCATGACTTTTTCCTTGGCAGCCCCATCTTTCAAATTGGCGATGGTTTCCCCCAGCTTTTGTTCTAAGCGAACAGCCGATTCCTGCAATAACGGAGTCGAAGCGATCATTTCTTTTGCCGGACCGAGAATATAAGTCTGGACGGATTCCAATGACCGTTGGGAGAGCATGTCAAACGTACGAATCGAGTCGATCTCCACATCAAAAAGCTCAATCCGCACCGGCCACTCCGAATCGATCGGATACAAGTCGATAATTCCGCCGCGAATACTCATTTCTCCCTTGCGCTCGACCATGTCCACTCGCTCATAGCCAAGCTCAATACATCGGAGCAAAAAGGACTCGATATCGAGCTCATCACCGACGGACAACTGAATCTGTGCTTCCTTCCATACTTGCGGGGGAACGACCAAGCGACGCAAGCCAGCAAAAGGTGCAACTAAAAAACCCGTAAAGCCTTGGGCCAGACGGTTGAATACATGAATTCGCTGCGCCAGCATTTCAGGACTGGCAATAGCAAGCTCAGAGCCAATCAGCTCATTACCGGGATAAAGCAACACCTGATCAGAGGGAACCAACTCGATCAAATCTTCGTATACTTTTTGTGCTTGGTACATGTTATGCGTCACTACGCAGACCGGACGATCTGACATTTGTTGCAATGACGCCATCAATACTTGCCGGGCGGAACCAGCTAAGCCAGAGACAAGCTGCTCATGTAGCCCCTTCTCCAAACCAGCCACGATTGTCCCGACGTTCGTGTCCTGTTTCATCGGGTTAATGATGACTTGCATTCACTAATCCCCTCTCTAATTCTTCTGTCAACTAAAATCAGAGCCTCGCTTACGTTCACAACAACCGCAGGTCAGCCATGCGAAAAGAAGCCTTAGCTCCCCAAGCTAAGGCCTTGTCAGTGCAAGCCTTCCTAATGCGTATCCACTTATTGAAGTGGGTTTCCGACTAGCGAAAGCTCTGGATGCTGAATCAGCGCTTCACGGCAATAGTCGCACGTGATGCTGACGACCGTATCTCCACTTTGTTCTCTCGATATTATAAGAGCACGTTCCTCCGGGGTCAAGGAATCAAACCCGAGCTGCGCTTCTGTTACTTGCGATTCGTCAAATTCTGCAATCTTCATGCCGCAGCAACGACATGTATAGCGTATGCTCATGCACATACCACCCCCATACTGTTCCTATCGCTTAGTATGGACGATTGGGTGGGAAATCATACTACTTTTTCAAGCTGTTGTAATGGTTCATGACCTTTAAAAACGACTCTCTTGTCCACATGGCGCATGCATCAGCAGCCAAGCTCACCGCTTCTTGAATGTCGGCTCTTTCCGCCACTGGAAACGTATTCAAAACATAGTCGCTGACGCTCCGCCCTGGTTCTGGACGACTGATCCCTACCTTGATTCGTTTAAACTCCTGTGTGCCCAAATGCTGAATCATCGACTTGATGCCGTTGTGCCCACCAGCGCTGCCCTTTTCTCGCAGACGAAGATGTCCGGTCGGCAAATCAAGATCGTCGTAGATGACGACGAGATCGTCCGGAATCAGTTTGTAAAACTTGAGGACTTCCGCTACCGATTCACCGGAGAGATTCATGTACGTCTGCGGCTTCACCAGCAGTACCTTCTCGCCTTCGATTCGTCCTTCGCCCACGAGTGCACGAAACTTGTTTTGCGTAACAGGAATTCCCCATTTGTCGCTAATCTTATCTATGGCCATAAAGCCAGCATTATGTCTGGTGTCTTCATATTTTTTGCCGGGATTACCCAATCCAATTATGACTTTCACGCTTATTCCCTCCTACTCTCTTCCCATTGTACTCGAATGGTCACGTGAACAAAAGGAAAAGGGCAGAGATGAAATCACCTCGCCCTTCTTTTTCATGCCCTAATTTTATTCGTTAGCGGTTCCTGCTTTTTCGGCCACTGCTTCTGCCTCTTGCTCCGCATCGATTGATTCTTCCGACTTGGCCTTCACAGGCAGTACACTGATCAGCACTTCCGTGGATTCGAGCCCCAGATCTACTCCGGGTGGGACATTCAGATCGGAAACCAGTACGACATCCCCGATATTCAATCCGTCGACATCGACCAGAAATGATTCTGGTATATTACCTGGCAAGCAAGTTACTTCCACACTGTGGCGGATAAGGGTAGCCACACCCAACTCCGGATCTCCTGTCATGAGGACAGGAACGGAAGTGTGTATTTTTTCATTCATATTGATCTTCTTAAAATCTGCATGCAAAATGTTCCCCTGCAAAGGATGCCGTTGCAGCTCATAAACCATGACATCGTGCGTGTTCCCGTCTACATTCAACCGGAATGGCTTGTTCGTCGACTGGTGACGCAGGGCAGCATCCAGCTCTCTTCCTTTGACCTGAATCGGCTTGTTGCCCATATCGCTGCCGTACATAATACCGGGAACCCAACCTTCATTGCGCAGTACCTTTACAGCATTGCCTGTCTTTTGTTCACGAGACTGTGCCTGTAATTGTTCCACAAAAAAACCTCCTTCGGACTGCTAGTAAAAGTTTCCTCACTAGCTTGTCCATCGGAGGTTTAGTTCAATCCCCTAATAGGGGATTGTATATTAATCGAACAACTTGCTTACGGAAAGCTCTTCGTGAACACGAATGATTGCTTCACCAATGATTGGCGCTACAGAAAGAACGGTAATCTTATCGATAATTTGTTCTTCTGTCAGCGGGATTGAGTTGGTCACAATCAGTTCCTTGATCTTCGAGTTAGCAATACGCTCGATAGCAGGACCGGACAGAACTGGGTGCGTGCAGCATGCATATACTTCACGTGCGCCTGCTTCTACAAGGGCACTTGCAGCCAGTGTGATCGTTCCAGCGGTATCGATAATATCGTCGATGATGATCGCTGTTTTGCCTTCGATGTTACCTACGATGTTCATTACTTCGGCTACGTTTGGTTCTGGGCGACGTTTGTCAATAATGGCAATAGGCGCTTCCAGACGTTCTGCCAATTTACGAGCACGGGTCACTCCACCGTGATCCGGAGATACGACAACGATATCTTTCAGACCTTTTTCAGAGAAGTGTTTGCCCAAGATAGGCACACCCAGCAGATGATCAACCGGAATATCGAAGAAGCCTTGGATTTGTGTTGCGTGCAAATCCATCGTAATCACACGTTGTGCACCTGCTGTCTCGATCAGGTTCGCAACCAGCTTAGCCGTGATCGGATCGCGTGCGCGTGCTTTACGATCTTGACGAGCATAACCGTAGTAAGGAATGACCACGTTAATACTCTTAGCCGAAGCGCGTTTCAATGCATCGACCATGACCAAAAGCTCCATCAAATGCTCATTAACGGGAGCAGACGTTGGCTGAATGACAAATACGTCACAACCGCGAACGCTTTCATTGAGTTTGAGTTGGCATTCGCCATCACTAAAGCGCACTACTTGTGCGTTTCCGAGTGGTACACCGATGTGTTCGGCGATTTCTTTTGCCAGTTCCGGGTTTGCGTTGCACGTAAATACCTTCAGTTTTGGGTCGCGGTAATTAGCCATGATCTTCTCAAGAACCTCCCGTTATGATTGCTTTTTGCCCTTGCGAGGCAGTTTGTTCGCGTAATCGATTTTATTCACTTGACGCTCACGTGCGATCGCAAGCGCATTATCTGGCACATCTTGATTAATGGTCGATCCTGCAGCTACATAAGCATTTTGTCCAACTGTAACTGGCGCAACCAGATTGCTGTTGCATCCGATGAATGCTCCATCTTTTACTGTTGTTTTATGTTTCACTGCGCCATCATAATTGACGGTAATCGTTCCACAGCCAATATTGACTCCGTCTCCGATCTCCGCATCTCCTACATAGCTGAGATGAGGAACCTTCGTACCGTCACCAATTTTCGCATTTTTCAATTCCACGAAATCACCGATTTTGGCATTGCGTCCAATCTGTGTTCCTGGTCGAACATAAGCAAATGGACCAACAGAAGACTCGCTTTCCACACTCGAATCAACCAGCACAGAGTAAGAAATGGTCACGCCACTCGCTACGTTCACATTCGTCAGATCCGCTTGGGGTCCGATTACACAATCAGCTCCAACGGTTGTTTGTCCACGCAGGAAAGAACCTGGGTGGATCACGGTATCTGCCTCAATCTTCACATCCGCTTCGATGTACGTAGAAGCTGGATCGATGATTGTCACACCATTTCGCATGTGACCAGTCATAATACGTTTTTTCATGTAGGCTTCTGCTTCCGATAGCTGTACACGATCGTTAACACCCATCGTTTCCTCCGGGTCAACCGCTTCGTATCCAACTACCTTTTCACCTGCATCACGCAAAATACCGACAACGTCTGTTACATAGTATTCGCCTTGTGCGTTGTCATTTTTCACTTCCGCCAAGGCTTTCCATAATTTTCGGTTGTCATAGCAGTATATGCCCGTATTAATTTCACTGATCGCCCGTTCCGCTTCCGTAGCATCCTTATGTTCCACGATTCGCAATACTTCGCCCGCCTCATTGCGCACGATACGCCCATAACCTGTTGCGTCAGGTAACACGGCGGTTAATACCGTTGCAGCCGCTTGCTGCTCCTCGTGATAGCTCAGCAAGGCCGACAACGTAGTCGCTGACAAGAGGGGAACGTCTCCATATAAAAGAAACGTAGTTCCTTCTTTATCCTGTAAAAACGGCGCTGCCTGCGAAACGGCATGTGCCGTTCCCAACTGTTCTTCTTGCAGTGCATAAGTAACGTCCTCGCCTAGTTTGGCGCGGACAGCGTCAGCACCATGACCTACGACGACAACGATATCCTGAACCTGCATGGATGCCATCGTATCGACTACATGCTGAACCATAGGCTTTCCGCACACAGGGTGCAGGACTTTGTACAGCTTCGATTTCATCCGTGTACCCTGACCAGCAGCCAGAACCACGGCATGGATCTTAGACATGTCAACCCTCCATCGTAGAAGTTCCACAATGACTATATCCTAATTCATATGTGGATTTCAAGACAATCGATACAGGATTATGCCCGATTCCTTGCATTGCCAGTAGTTAGACACAAGGCAGACAACATTTAATTTTCTGACAGAAATGTGATATATTGTTGGGCGAAAGGGGTTATTTGAAGGAGGTAGGATGAGATGAGTGCAGAGATATACTTGCTGACTGGATATTTAGGAAGCGGAAAAACCACCCTTTTGCAAAAGTGGCTGACTCATTTGCGCATCACAGACCAGAAAGTAGTCGTCTTGATGAATGAAATGGGGGAGGAAGATATTGACGGGGAACAATTGCAAGGCTTCGGCTTTCCTGTCAAAAAAATGCTTGATGGCTGCATATGCTGCTCGATCAAGGGCGAGCTGACGGAAGGCTTAAAAGATATTATGAACGCCATTGCGCCAGACCGAATCCTCATCGAGACTACTGGCGTAGCCGATCCACTTGATGTTATCGATACGATTACCCATCCAGAGTTGTATGATCGACTGGAGTTAAAAGGGACCATTAGTGTTGTCGACGCCTCTCGCTTTCTAGACCTCAACTCACGATTCTCCTCGACTGCCACTCTGGTCAAAACGATTCGAAACCAAGTGCGTTACGCAGACCTGCTTCTTTTGAACAAAACCGATTTGACCAGTCCTGATGTCATAGAGCGGGTCAAGCAAAAGCTCAGCGAAATCAATCCGATCGCACCCATACACGCTACTGTTCAGGCAGAAATAGAAGTCCCCCGGCTTTTATCTGTCAAACGCACCGTTCATGAGCGACCGCTCGACAACGAGACAAACCGCCCCATTGCCGTACAGAAAAGCATCGGACGAATGTCAACGATGGACAGGCTCAAGCAATCCCTTGGCCTGAAAACAAGCCAACCCTCTCTCTACAATAGTATCGAAACGTTTTCCTATGTATTCACCGGTCCCGTAGACGCGAAAAAATTCGAGGACTTTCTATACGATCTCCCCAAAAATGTCTATCGGGCAAAAGGCTACGTCCAGTTCCACGGAAAGCCCGAGCTGATCTCGTTTCAACATACCGATAATCAGGTGCTCCTGTTCCCTTTTGAAAATTTCGGACCGAAAATGGTAGCTGTTTTCATTGGGGAAGGAATGGATAAAGAAAATATTTTGAACGACCTAAAAAAATGTTATGGTTAACGGACGCCGAAGCACCCTGTCGCAAGTGACAGGGTGCTTTGAGTATAAGGACTTTTTAAGCACCAGCTTCGATAGTGCTTTCTTCCTCTTGACCTACGCGGTCGTATTCTGTGAGAACTGCTGCCTGGATTTTTTCACGGGTAGTTGAAGAAATCGGATGTGCAATATCGCGGAATTCTCCATCTGGTGTACGCTTGCTCGGCATAGCTACAAACATACCATTGTTTCCGTCAATGACACGGATATCATGAACCACAAATTCATGGTCAATTGTAATGGATGCAATCGCTTTCATCCTACCATCCGTATTCACTCGGCGAAGTCTTACGTCTGTTACTTCCATCTAGTTCACTCCCTTTATCTATGTAACGCGTTTAGGATTATTTCCACCCGCTGGGTAAATATTCCTGCTTATCTTTGTGCAATTTTTGAAAAAATATATAAATATGTTTTTATGTCATTTTTTGGAAACATTTTCCGCAGGTACAAAAACAGCCCAATGCGCGTGGCATCAGGCTGTTTTCCATTTTTTTCTATTCGATATAAGCTACGATTTCGATTTCGACTTTTACATCACGCGGCAGGCGTGCCACTTCCACAGTGGAACGAGCTGGCTTGTGATCGCCAAAATATTGGCCGTACACTTCGTTCAGTTGACCAAAATCATTCATGTCCTTGATGAATACGGTCGCCTTTACTACATTCGTCAGGTTGCCACCGGCTTCTGCCAGTACCGCTTGAATGTTGGAAAAAACCTGATGGGTTTGCTCCACGACGTCACCTTCTACCAAAGTGCCGTCTGCACGCAGCGGAATTTGACCCGATGCAAAAAGAAATGGACCTACCTTTGCAGCTTGGCTGTAAGGCCCAATAGCGGCAGGAGCCTTGTCAGTTGAAACAAAAGAGATTGCCATACCTATCTACTCCCCTCTTTTTTCAAAAAAACTGCCCAGCTCTATTTCGATTTGCTTGCCCTTGAAGTCTACATCCTGAAGTTTTGCAAGCGATACATATTCATCTACCAAACGCTCAGAAACATCCGCTGTCGTTTCTACCAGTACGCCGCATCCTACTACGGTTGCTCGGAATTCCTGCAACAGATCAATCATGCCCCGCAATGTCCCGCCAGCTTTCATAAAGTCGTCCACAATGAGGACGCGAGACTGTTCGGCCAAACCGCGGCGAGCGAGTGACATGGTTTGAATTCGTTTACTGGAACCCGATACATAGTTAATGCTCACTACTGAACCTTCCGTCACCTTGTTGTCACGGCGGACAATCACAACAGGCACATTCAAAAACATAGCCGTCGCATACGCAAGTGGAACCCCCTTTGTTTCCACCGTCATGACGACATCCACATTTTTATCCGCATAAGCGGTTGCAAAGAGCTTTCCGATCTTCGCCATCGTTTGTGGATTTCCGAGAATGTCGGACATATACAAGTATCCACCTGGCAAAAGCCTCTCTGGATTAGCGAGTTGACCGATCAGTTCGCGCATGAAGTGAAGGGCCTCTTCCGTTTTGACCTGTGGAATATACTTCACTCCGCCTGCCGCTCCCGCCACCGTTTTCAACAAGCCTACCCCTTGGACTTCAAAAGCCTCTTTGATGATAGACAAGTCTTCACTGATGGATGATTTCGCTGCGCCGTATTGTTCCGCGAACAGAGTGAGAGGAGTCAGCGTATGGGGATGGGCGAGCAAGTGCTGCGTCATGTCAACCAGACGTGCACTTCTGCGCAATTTCTTCATGGCTCTTCCTCCAAAACCGAATATTATGCTGATAATGTATCATTTCCATACGGGTTTATGCAAGTATTTCCCCATCTTGAGCGCCTAACATTCGGACAACAAACACATCTTTGACAAAACCTCGCAACGCGTTGTAGATCCGATGCACTTTCGCTTCCTTTTGCACAAGAGCAAACACAGTAGGGCCGCTGCCAGACATCAGGACACCATCTGCCCCCGAAGCGATCATGAGATCCTTGATTTGTCTTACTTGTGGATGGAGCGAGAGCGTGACGTTCTCCAACACATTTCCAAGAGATTGGCACATGAGTGAAAAGTCTTGGGTCGCGATGGCTTGCAGCATTTGTTTGGTATCGGGATGATTATCGATCTGGGCAACACGCAGGTTTCCGTATACATCCGGGGTAGATACTCCGATCGGCGGCTTAGCTAGAATCACCCAGCACGGTGCAGGCGCTCCCAGGTGCGCGATCTGTTCGCCACGCCCTGTCGCCAGCGCTGTTCCACCATAAACGCAAAATGGCACATCAGAGCCAATCTCCGCTCCGATTTTAGCCAGCTCATCTCTGGTCAACCCGAGATTCCACAATTGGTTCAAGCCGCGCAGTGTTGCCGCTGCATCACTGCTGCCACCTGCCAGTCCAGCCGCAACCGGAATTTGCTTGTCGATATACAAGTGTACGCCCTGGCGTACTTGAAATTTTTCTTTCATGAGCGTTGCCGCTTTATATGCGTGGTTACGGATATCATCCGGTACGAAGCTGGCAGAACAGTCCAGCGTAATCTCACCATCTTCGCGTAGAGTCATGTCCACACGATCTGCCAAGTCTACGGTTGTCATCACCATTTCTACTTCGTGATAACCGTCCGGCCGTTTGGCAAGCACGTCGAGAGTCAAATTAATTTTGGCCGGAGCTTTGACCGAGATACGCACGTAATTCACCTCTGCCTACTTTCTAAATTTCCTAGTCTCTTATTGTAGCATAGGCAAACTCTCCCATGCCACTTGATCAATTAAAAAGAATAGGATCGAGATCATTATGGGTATTTCGAAAATTCAGCTCCCTTTATAGAAAAAAAGCCGGGATGCCCCGGCCCTTGTCAACGAGTGTTTATATGGTGAGAAACGTTCGTACGGTCAAACCCAAACGTTACAATCGCTTAGCGGCTAATGCTTCCTCAGCAAGCTGAACAGCGCGCTTGACCATGTTACCCGCGTCCCGTGTCGTGATGCCTCCCCAACCCTCGGCTTTTACCGTATCGTAAAACCCAAGCTCTTTGGCCAGCTCCATCTTAAACTGCTCTGACATCAGTCCTCGTCTGCGACCCATAGCACCCTCCTTCTCGTTGACAGGCTTAGTGTGCTCCATACCGTTCTTTTTATTGCCTCAACCAAATGTTCAGAGCTTTTCGATATAAAAAACAAAACAGTAGAACCCAAAAGGGCTCTACTGTTGTACAAATGTGATGCGGATGTGCTCGTTTTCGCGGCACACCGTCAATTCTACTGTTTCCGTCAAGATGTCAGCATAGCTGTAAGATACCCGCTCAAAGAGTTGGTCGTCATCCAGCTTTACCACAAACACAGATGGGTAAGTTTCTTCGAGGATGCCACTACGTTCAACGGTTTTGCGGCGACCGCCATTAGCCTTAAGCAGGATGCGCTCACCAATGTGTCCGTCTAAACTACGTTTAATGTCAAGTAACGCGTTTCTTGCCATTGTTCCATCCACCTCGCTTACATCTATTATAACAGCTCCCTTATATTTTGTCAAAGAAATAAAAAATTATAGCAACCCTGCCGATATTTTGTCAACGGGGTTTTTTTCATAAAAAACGTAGATATTTGTCAAATGATATGCATAAAGGGCATAAACACGCAAAAACCCCCATTCTTTGGGAATCTCGCCCAAAAATAAGGGGGTCGTCTATACGATTTACGTAATCAGTCCGCGGCGCATACCTTCGTTCGCTAGGCGGGCAAATTCGTCCAAACTGAGTGTTTCACCACGTCGGGTCGGATCGATCCCGATGTCAGTGAGCATCTGTATTACTTCATCCTTTTGGGTTTTAGGAAACAGTCCATTCATCAGGTTGTTCAACAATGTCTTCCGGCGCTGTGCAAACGAGCTGCGTACCACCCGGAAAAACATATCCTGATCGTCTACTTCCACTGGCGGACGATCTCTTACCTTTAAGCG
The DNA here is from genome assembly GCF_900637055.1 of Brevibacillus brevis. Classification (NCBI taxonomy): domain Bacteria; kingdom Bacillati; phylum Bacillota; class Bacilli; order Caryophanales; family Paenibacillaceae; genus Brevibacillus; species Brevibacillus brevis. Next base: position 125,166 of record NZ_LR134338.1, on the reverse strand, counting down.
AATCACTGCCGAGTCGACATTCGGACGTGGAACAAACACACTAGCAGGCACAATCATCGCTACTTCTGTATCTGCATAAAATTGAGCTGCGACTGATAGAGAGCCATAGTCTTTCGTTCCTGGTTTGGCTGCAATTCTCTCAGCCACTTCCTTTTGAATCATGACCACGATGTTTTCGAGGGGCAATCTCTCTTCCAGCAGCTTCATCAGGATGGGCGTCGTCACATAGTAGGGCAAATTCGCCACTACACTCAACTTTTCCACTCCTGTCATCTTTTCTTCTATTAACTTCTTCAGATCCAGCTCCAGTACGTCCCCATGAACGACTTCAATATTTTCATAAGGAGAGAGCGTGTCCTGCAAAATAGGCAAAAGACGTTGGTCGATTTCAATCGCCATCACTTTTTTGGCTGCTCGTCCCAATTGTTCCGTCAGCGCACCGATACCGGGCCCAATTTCAATCGCTCCCTTTTCCTTGGTAAGGTCTGCCTCTGAAACGATGTTATGTAAAATGTTCGTGTCTATCAGGAAGTTCTGGCCCAGACTCTTCTTAAAAGAAAAGCCATACTTCTCCAATATTTCTTTTGTACGCGTAGGTGTGGCAATATCCTTGCCCGCTATTTGGGTCATGGCTTACTCCCTCTCTTTATTAATGGCCGCAATGGCCGCTTCGAATTCTGCTCGACTGATTTGGAAGGCATTGAGCCGCTGCAGCATTTGCTTGGCATTGGCGTATCCGATCCCCAATGCTTCTCCCAGCTTAATTCTGCGTTCTTTGGCATCTACTCCGGACGTCAGGCCATTTGCCAACAAATCGTCAGAGGTAATCTCTCCAGCCGTTTCCGCCATTTCGGTACGTACTTCTGAGAGTGCACGAATAATCACGTCAGGTGTCGCGTTCTCAACGCCGATGTCGCCCTTTTTGGTCCCATCCTCCTGGGTAATAAATGCGTGCTTGCAGCCTGGAACCGACTTGCTGATAATTTTTCGGATGCGCTCCCCTTGATAATCAGGGTCTGTGAAAATAATAACACCGCGTTTTTGTTGTGCCAGCCTGATTTTTTCAATCGTTCTTTTATGAATCGCAGAACCGCCAGTTTCAATCGTATCGGCATTAACCGCACGCTTGATAGCTGCGGTATCGTCTCGTCCTTCCACCACGATGACTTCTTTGATCTTCATCATGTGCTCCCACTTTCGTACAAAGTCGGTACGATACTAGTGTTCCAAAAAAAATCGTACCCAAAGCCAAAAATACATGTAACATTTGGCAAAAGAGGATCGTCTTACTAACAAACAGCTTATCACAATTACCATAGAGGAAACAGAAGAACAGGAGCAATCGCTCCTGTCCTAAGGCTTCTGTGGTCCAATGATATATACAGTTTTGTTGCGCTTTCGACCGAATTTCCTCGCCTCGGATTCCGTGCCTACGAATACGTCGATTTTGCCACCTTTCATGGCACCGCCCGTATCTTCAGCTCGACGATACCCAACACCTTCAATGTACACCCACCATCCATACGGAATGACTTTAGGATCTACAGCGATTGTGTGACCAACCTTGGCTTTTACCCCTGTCGATGTGCGTCCATAGCCCGGCGAGCTTGGGTGTTTGCCACCTCCCGCAGGAGTATAAGCAGTCAGGGTAACCCCGTTCAGTACTTTTTTCGGCCTAAACACTTTTCCACCACGCGAGACCGGACCCGCTGCAGAAGCAACCAGGACCCGATCTGGTTGACCCTTTTTCTGCAACGTTGGGACTGCGGTACCCACGGCTACGACATTATCTTTCTTCGGTACAAGGACATCTCTTTTGACCAGATCACGGGAGACTTCTTTTCCATCTTCCATGACTAGCTTGTAGTGTGCAATTGCCTTACCTTCTTGCCCGCTCTGTAATACGCGGGTCTTACCTTTTTCCAGCGCTGGATCATTTTTGCGTATTTCTTGAAAGGTGACTCGCTCATCGACTTTTACCATTTTCTCAACAACCCGCTTAACGCTGATCGAGGAGTCCTTGGTAAGTGTAGCGGTCAATGCCGGTTCTACCCGGTCCTTCTCACCTAGCACGATGCCGCCGTCCTTCAACGCACCAGCAACATCACGACTAAGTGTCTCTATCGTTTTTTTCTGCCCGTCAACCTGGATTGGTATGGACCAGGTCGTATATAAAGTAATGAGTGCTCCGTCTTTTAGCTTCGTCTCTGGTGTCGGTTGAAGGGAATCCTTTTCCGTTACCGTAATGTTTCTCTCGGTTAAGAACTGCTCAACGGTCTTGGCTTTTGTAGCGACCGTCTTGCTTTCTCCGTCCAACGAAAAAGTGACCTGTTTTGGCTGAGTAGCCTGGGCAGAGAAATAGCCAATCATGGGAACGAGGACAAGAGCAAGGCAGCCAAACATGACTAACCCACGATTCTTATACCTATCCCATATCGCGCGTAACTCCATTTCCCACACTCCTTTTCCTAGAAAAGCACAAGGCTCTTCTTGTCTAGCCAGGTAAGGGTCGATGTAATTGCACTAATATTCTGGAAGTGGCCGGTACTTCACAAGGTCGGCTTTGATTGTATTTCACTTTCCCGGCTTTGTCAAATTTACCCTCCCTTTTGGCTGAAGCGATAATGGTATCAGACTAGCAAAATAGGCATGGCGAATGGTAGCAGAAACCTGTCGAGAAGCCATGTCGGATGGACAATAATCGTTCGACACATTGTTCATCGTATGCGTCGACAAAATAGAGTAGAACCCGGTTACCTCACACAAAAAAACGGGAAATCACGTGATCAATCGTGATTTCCCGTTTTTATTTTCGTGTAGGAAATATATAAGTGACAGTCGCTTATATATTTCCGGAGCGCATGAAAACTGTCCGCTTAAACGCGGTCACACTTCCTGGAAATGCCTCGATACAGGTTTACTTAACCGTTCATGCGAAAAAGACGTCTGGCATTGTCTGCGGTAATTTGTGCCATTTCCTCGTAAGACAAACCATGAATGTTCGCCATTTCCTCACAGACGTAGCGCACATATCCACTCTCATTTCGCTTTCCGCGGAAAGGATGCGGCGTGAGATAAGGGCAATCCGTCTCTATCAACAACTTGTCTAGCGGTACCTTCGCTGCTACTTCTTTTGGCTGCTTGGCATTTTTGAACGTAAGCGGACCACCGAACGAAATGTAAAAATTCATATCGAGTGCCTGCTTCGCCGTTTCCCAGCTACCAGAGAAGCAATGCATGATGCCGCCAACATCCGCTGCCTTCTCTTCCTTCAGGATCGTCAAAACGTCTTGGTGCGCATCGCGATTGTGGATGATGATCGGCATGTCGAGCTTGCGAGCCAGACGAATCTGCTTGCGGAATACCTCTGCCTGCACATCACGTGGCGACGTATCCCAGTAGTAGTCCAAGCCCATTTCACCCAATCCCACTACTTTCGGATCACGACTGAGTTCCTCGATCCATTCTAGATGTTCGTCCGTCATGTCCTTGGCGTCTTGCGGATGCCAACCGATGACGGCGTAAATAAAGTCATACGCATGAGCCAAATCCATGCAGGTCGGAATTGTTTCAGCGTTGAATCCGATGTTCACAATCGTACTGACGCCATTTTCCTGCGCACGAGCAATGACGTCTGCACGATCTTCATCGAATTCCTTCGCATTTAGATGAGCATGGGTTTCAAATAACAAGATGGGTCCTTCCTTTCCTTGCCCTCGTTACTTCACGATTGCTCCGTTTGGCATACTTGGGTCAACAGTCGCAAGTGTCAACTGATCTCCTGCCGATGCTGCCAAGATCATCCCTTGAGACAGCTCACCGCGAAGCTTCACTGGCTTCAGGTTGGCTACGAGGATCACTTTTTTGCCGACCATATCTTCTGGGGAGTAGTATTTTGCGATACCGGAAACAACCTGGCGCTTCTCGTAGCCGAGATCCAATTGCAGAACCAACAGCTTGTCAGCATTTGGATGCTTGGCACATTCCACTACCTGTGCGACGCGCAGCTCTACTTTTCCAAAATCGTCGATGCTGATTTCTTCTTTTGCATCAGCTGGTTTGTCAGTTGCGGCTTCTGTTTGGTTGGTGTTTGTTTCGCTCACAGGTGCTTCCCCTTTCAAAGCTGCTTGCTTTTTCTTGTTTTCCTCCGCTTGGCGGCGTGCCTCTGCTGTCGAATCGTCGATGAAAGCCAGTTCCGCTTGAACATCCAGACGAGGGAAGAGCAATTCTTTACGGCTAACGGTGCTTCCAGCAGGCAATCCACCCCATACACCTGCAGATTCCCAGCTCGTTGCTTCTTCATTGCCCAAAATACCCAGTTGGTCCCAAATTTTCGCTGGTGCTTTGGTCATAAACGGTTGGATCAGCACGGAGCTAATACGGATGCTTTCCACCAAATTGTACATAACGGTTGCCAGACGACCTTTGGTTTCTTCGGATTTTGCCAAATTCCAAGGCATGGTCTCGTCGATGTATTTGTTTGTACGTCCCACCAGTTCCCAGATGTGAGCCAGTGCATTGGAGAAGCGCATTTCTTCCATGTGCTCTTCCACCAGCGCCTTCGTTTTCATTGCCAGGCCGATCAAGCTGTCATCCGGCTCTCCTGCATCCTGTGGAGCTGGAACGATACCATCGAAATATTTCTCAATCATCGTAGCGGTACGGCTCAGCAGGTTTCCGATGTCATTAGCCAAGTCGTAGTTCAGGCGCTGTACGAACGATTCTGGCGTGAAGATGCCATCCTGACCGAAGTTGATTTCACGAAGCAGGAAGTAGCGAACGCCGTCAGAACCGTAACGGTCGATCAAAACTTTCGGGTCAATGACATTACCCTTGGATTTGGACATTTTTCCATCTGGCATCAGAAGCCAGCCATGACCAAAAATTTGTTTTGGCAAAGGAATATCCAGTGCCATCAATAGGATTGGCCAGTAGATCGTATGGAAGCGCAAAATGTCTTTTCCAACCATGTGAACATTGGCTGGCCAGAAGTTACGGTATTTGCTGTCATCCTCGGACAAGTAGCCGAGAGCAGAAATATAGTTCGTCAATGCATCGATCCATACGTAAATAACGTGCTCCGGATCGCTTGGCACCTTGATTCCCCAGTCAAACGTACTGCGGGATACGGACAAATCCTGGAGACCTGGCTTCAAGAAGTTGTTGATCATTTCATTGCGGCGGCTCTCTGGCTGGATAAACTCAGGATTCGCTTCAATGTGCGCAAGCAGTCTGTCTTGATATTTGGACATGCGGAAGAAGTAGTTTTTCTCCTTCACTTTATTCACTTCGCGTCCACAGTCTGGGCAAATATATCCATTATCGGTTTTACATTGAGTTTCTGTCCAAAATGCCTCGTCAGGTACACAGTAGAAGCCCTCGTACTCGCCCAAGTAAATATCACCTTGATCGAGCAGGCGCTGGAACACTTTTTGTACGACTTCTTTATGACGAGGCTCAGTGGTACGGATGAAATCGTCATAAGAGATGTCCAGCTTTTGCCACAAGTCCTTTACCCAATCGACAATCGGATCGATGAATTCGAGCGGTTGCTTGCCATCCTCGGCTGCACGCTCCTGGAGCTTTTGTCCATGCTCATCTGTTCCTGTCAGGTAATACACATCATAGCCGCGCAAGCGCTTGTAACGCGCCAAAGCATCACATGCAATGGTAGTGTAAGCGTTACCGATGTGAAGCTTGTTGCTTGGATAGTAAATCGGTGTCGTGATGTAATAAGTAGGTTTCATTGCAACTATTCCCCTCCTGTTTACGTTTATTAAAATAAGGAAAAGCCCACCCCAAAAAAATTGGGGCGAGCTCTATCTCGCGGTACCACCCAAACACTCCGTTCCCTCACGGAAAACGGACTTGGTGAGTCAAAACATGACTCTACCCGTAACGTGGGCATACGTCACAAACTACTAGGTACGGTCAATGCCGTCACTGTTCATCTGCAAGACTCAGGGTCCATGTTCAGCTTGCTCGCTTATACCGGTTTTCAGCTACCCCGGCTCTCTGAAATAAGGAGGATCGGCTTACTCTTCCCATCATGGTCGATTGCTATCATTTGCTGTATTTATCCTCTATTGTACACGACCAACCTGTTTTGTAAACATCCTAGGCAAGCCCATTTTCCTAAGGAATTTTATCACTCGCTCCATGCCAACTTTACAAATTACAAGCGCAAAAGGGAAAACTTGGAGTTTTTGTCGAATCTCCATGTTGTGTTTCGACATTCGTCGACTTGTTCGACACCCAATACTCCCAGTAAATTTTATCCATAAAAATTTCCATATCACTTCCATCATTCCGAGAAACACTTTTTAACAGCATTTTCGTTTTGAAAAAACATTTTGCTTTTCAAGGAATTGTCAAAATCATGTTGACACCTTTGGGAATGGCTGGTATGATTATCCCAACAGAAAATGTCGAATATTGACGATAAATGATGAGTGTATAACAATAGCATCGACATATACAGATTTTGGGAGGAGATTTTAGCTATGATGAAATCAACCGGTATCGTTCGCAAAGTAGATGAATTGGGTCGTGTTGTTATTCCAATCGAATTGCGCCGCACTCTGGGTATCGCTGAGAAAGATGCTTTGGAAATCTACGTTGACGGAGAGCGCATCATCCTGAAAAAGTATGAGCCTGCATGTATCTTCTGTGGAAACGCTGATAAAGTATCTCACTTTAAAGGTAAAATTGTGTGCCAAGATTGCCTGACTGAAATGCCTGTTAAACGCTAATATCATTTGATTACATAAACATGCCTTTGTGGGACGAGCCTCACGAAGGCTATTTGTTTGCTATTTTTTCTTCAACAGTGCTCGGAAGAAGAACAGCCTGGGTACATACAAATCAGAATAAACCACATCTGCCGGCATTTCAAAGGATACTTCGCCAGAAAACTGTAGTCCAACCTCTCCCAAAACTTGCTGTAGCCGCGCTAAATTGATCAGCGGGTAATCAAAAGTGAGTACGAGCTCCCCATCGTCTTTTAACACTCTGTGAAATTCGCGAAATGCTTGCACCATGATCGGGTCTTCGAGATGTTCGAGAACAGAGATGCAAAATACAGTATCAAACTTTTGATTCGAGTACGGCAAGTAGGTCAAATTGGCTCGACAATAATGAATACCGTCAAAATAATGTGCAGGCAAGCTGTCTGCTACTCTTTTCCCAAATACGTCCACAATATCTTGATAGATCGCTTCCTTAGACAATATCCGATTATCGAGATCACAAGCGTGTACTTCTCGACAATGATCAGCCAAATAAAATTTGAATGGGTGGCAGATCCCGCATGCCGAATCGAGCACGACGTCATTCGGTTTGGCAAACTGTTTGGCCCAGGCATATTCGTACGGTCTACTGTTCCATGTAACCGGCAGCGTAAATATGAAGTGATCATCCTTTTCATCTGTATTCACAATAAAACGAGAATCACGAATACTCACCGCTGATCCCCCCATCTATCCCTTCCGAAAACACCGTCAGCGCTCCCTACCATCGTATTCACATACACTGTCGACATGACGAAAAGAAAAAAGCCGACCGTATCGGCCAGCTTTACTCACTCATTACCTTCTATTCACGATGATATTCGTTGTAAACATCTCGTTTGGATACGTTCCGATCATCGGCTGCTTGCTTGATGGCTTCCTTTTTCCCCATGCCTTGTGCGCAATAATGATCCACATGCTCCACGATACTCAGCGACTGCCACCAGGTATCATCGGCTTCCGCTTCCAGCGGACCGGTGTTCCCTTCGACAATGACACAAAACTCACCGCGCACCTCGCCGCTTCTGAGCCATTCCAGCAGCTCGTCCAACGTCCCACGCACAAATTCCTCGTAGCGCTTTGTCAGCTCTCTTGCCAGGACAGCTCGCCGATTCCCCCACACTTCCTGCATGGCAGCAAGCGTCTTTTCCACCCGATGGGGAGCTTCATAAAAAATCAGCGTTTCTGGATATCGCTTCAGTCGTTCCAGCTCTTCGCGTCTTTCTTTGTTTTCGCGACCCATAAATCCGCAAAAAACGAATCGATCCGTGGGAAGACCGGAAGCGATCAACGCTGTCAATGCCGCATTGGCACCTGGAACGGGGATGACAGGAAATCCCGCTGCGGTCGCATCTCGTACCAGCTCCGCACCCGGGTCGGAAATAGCCGGCAAGCCAGCGTCACTCACTAAGGCAATTTTCTTGCCCTCGGCAAGCCACTGCAACAACCCATTCCCACTTGCTTCCTTATTATGCTCGTGATAGCTGACCGTACGTTTTTCGATCTGAAAATGATTCAGCAGCTTTCTCGTCTGGCGCGTATCTTCACACGCGATGACATCGACTTCACGCAACGTATTTAGACACCGCACCGTGATATCATCGAGATTACCGATGGGTGTAGCCACCAAATAAAGGACTCCTGCTTCTTCTGACGCAAAACTGCGTTGCACATTCATTCGGAGGCCCCTCCAATCAATTCTTCTTTTTTCTTGCGCGTTAATCGTTTGATGCTCTCTTCACGCTTGAGACCCCAGGAACGGTCTGCTCCTTCTTCCCAATAGAGCAGCTCCACTGGCCCGCGGCCTCTCGTATACTTGGCACCCTTTCCTTCATTATGAGCAGCCAAGCGACGGATCAGCTCTGTCGTATATCCGGTGTAGAGTGTCCCATCCGCACAAGACAGGATGTAGACATAGTGACTCTTACTCGAGGGAATCTCGTCTGCCATAATAGATTTCCTGTAGCTCTTCACAGTATTGCTCTCCATTTTCATACACAATCAGCGGCGGCTGAATTCTCAGCTCCGGCTTTCCACCCCTTATTCCCTCGATCAGAACCATATTCGGCTCTGCTTCCCTACGCGGATAAACCAGACGCATCCGTTTCGGCTCGATGCCGTATTGGCGCATAAGCGAAACGATGTCGATCAAACGTGTGGATCGATGTACGAGCGCCAGCTTCCCACCGGTTTTTAGCAACTGACTCCCCACGCGAATGACATCCTCCAAGGACAGCATAATTTCATGACGGGCAATCGCAAAGTGCTCGCTGATGTTTTTCTCCCCGCTCGTCGCAGGCATATACGGCGGATTGCATGTGATCAAATCGTACTTCCCGTGCCCGAACAACGACACTGCATCCTTCACATCGCCGTGATGCATCGTAATTCGTTCGTTCAAACCATTCAATGTCACATTGCGGCTCGCCATACTGAACAAACGCTCTTGAATTTCGATTCCATCAAAACTGGCTTCCGGCGTACGCGTGGTCATAATGAGCGGTATAGCTCCATTGCCCGTGCACATATCCAGTACTTTTCCGCGCTTTGGCACCGATGCGAATCGCGCCAAAAGAACCGCGTCCATTGAAAAGCAAAACACTTCGTGGCTCTGGATTATTTTCATTTCATGTGTCAATAAATCATCGATGCGCTCTGTTTCATACAGCGGCACGTTGCTGACAGGTTCCATCTACGGCTCGTACTCCCTTTTGTTCTTGTCTTATTATTCCTATCCGGAAAAAAGCGACCTGACACGTGGCCCAGGTCGCTTTTTCATGTGGTGCTGGTTACTCACCGCTTATTTTTGAGGGCCGCCGCTCAGGAATGAGAGACAGAACAGGCAATCCCCTTCTTTTCGCAGGCTGCCAAAATGCACATTGCAGATATGAAATCCTTCCGCGTACAAACGGGCGAGGTTGTCATATCCTTCTCCGACCACTGCCTTTTTGGCTTTTTCCTTCGCGACAGGGCTTGTTCCCTTTTGTTTTGCTTGGGAGCCGGTCTTTTTCCTGTCTAGTCGGTTGCGAAGGTGCTGGTTTTCAACGAGTAATTGGGCGTTTTCCTCCATCAAAACAACGATGACGTCTTTCAGTTCACCAATTTCTTTATAAAGGTCACCAATACGTTCTTCAATGCTCGCCATCTTGACGAAGATTTCCCGTTTGTCCACTAGCTCACCTCTCCCCTACCCCCACGCTTTATTCAAAGGTGGGGAGACCTATCGCAATCTCATCCAATCCGAATTCGGTGACGCGTTTGTCGATTGAAAGCTCCACTTGGACAGATTGATCAAGTACGTTTACGGAAACGACTCGTCCATTCCCCATCGGGGTGGTGACCAGTTTTCCAACGTCCGGCATCTCATCCTTCGAGCTTTCATAGTTGTCGTTCTCGTATTTTAAACAGCACATCAACCGGCCGCACAGACCAGAGATTTTGGCTGGATTCAACGAAAGATTTTGGTCCTTGGCCATTTTGATCGAGACAGGCTCGAAATCGCCGAGGAACGTCGAACAGCAAAGCAACCTGCCACAAGGCCCGATCCCGCCGAGCATTTTGGCTTCGTCACGCACACCGATCTGGCGAAGCTCAATCCGGGTACGGAATACGGAGGCGAGGTCTTTCACCAGCTCACGGAAATCAACCCTGCCGTCAGCGGTAAAATAAAAAATAATCTTGTTGCGGTCAAATGTGTATTCCACATCGACCAGCTTCATATCGAGCTTGTGCTCCTTGATTTTCGTCTGACATACAGCAAAAGCATTCTTGGCGGCTTGCTTGTTTTCATCCACCTGTTTAGCATCTCGCTCGTCTGCCATCCGAATGACCTTTTTCAGCGGCAAGACGACATCAGACTCAGCCACTTCTTTTTTGCCAATGACGACCTTGCCAAATTCGACCCCTCGCGCCGTTTCAACGATGACGGTGCAATCTTGCTCAATCGGCAGTCGGTCAGGGTCGAAGTAATATATTTTGCCCGCTTTCTTAAAGCGGACCCCAACAACCTCGTACAAGGGTTATCCCTCCTGGAATTGAAGAACCAACCGCTCAAGAGCCAACTGTGCGTTGGCATTTCGCTCTATCCGATTTTTCGTCTCCATGACCAAATCTATCCCGCGCAAGAGCTCAGCTTTTGTCCATACCAGTGCTTGTCCTTGCAGCACATCCTGTTGGTCGCTGTTAATGAGATGGGCATGCCTGCCTACTTGCAAATACAGGATATCGCGCAGCCAAAGGATGAGCAAATCTAAAAAGAGGGGTAGTTCCTCTTTACTTTTGTCGCTCTTTTGCAACATATCATGGATCGTTAAGAGTGCAGATGAATTGCGCTGTTTACACTCCTGCACCAATTGTATCACTAGATTTCTTAGCTGTGCAAACGATTCTGATTGGCTGAGTGTCATGGCTTCTTCCACATTTGTCGTAATGTGGGAAGCAACCTGCGCCATTCCCGCCAAAACGCCCTCTGCACGCAGCTTTTCCGCAATCGATTCCGCAGAAAGTGGTGAAAATTGAACAATTTGGCATCGGGATAAAATTGTAGGAAGAATCGCATGGCTGTGCTCTGTCAAAAGCAGGGCCAGTACACCAGCGGGCGGTTCCTCCAGAAATTTGAGCAGACTGTTGGCAGCCTGTGTCGTCATTTTATCGACGTGCTCGATGATATATACCTTGCGTGACGACTCGACGGCGCGCATCGCCATTTCTTTTTGCAGCGAACGGATCTGGTCGATCTTAATAGAAGCCCCATCAGGCGTAATAAACAACACATCCGGGTGATTGCCACCCTCTATGCGCCTGCATGTAACACAGGCCCCGCAGGCGTCTGCCTCCCTTTCTGAACAAAAAAGGGACTTCGCCAGATGCAGGGCCATCTGCTTTTTACCTGAACCTTTGGGACCCGCCAGCAAGTAGGCGTGTGCCAGTCGTTCGTTGCGCAAACTATGATACAGCAGTTCCTGTGCTCGTGGCTGCTGAGAAAAACGGGTCCATGTCATGATGGTTTCACACCCACTAAAAATACAAATTGATCAACATGCCGCGGATTTCGCCAATCCTGGCTAACAAATCAATCGTTGGCGCCTGCTCGCTCAAGAGCTCATCTGTCAGTTTGAGCAGCTCTGCATCCACTTCTTTGACGATTTTGTACAGCCTGCTGCGGCCACGCCGATTCATTCCTCGTCTATCGTCTAAGGCAATGCCGAACTTCACAGCCTCTTCCATGAACTGCTTGACGAGATTTTTATAAGCATAGAAGTCACGAACGGCGCGGGAACGAGCAAGAATCTGTCCCTGCCTGTCTATGTCTGTCAGTAGCCGGGTAAGCTTCTCCTGAGACATACGTTCGTCTTCTCCTTGAATCATCGTGCCAAAATTCAGCTTTTCCAGTTGAGGATTCTTGCGTGAATCCGTCGTTTTAATCAAGTCCAGTTTAGGCCGTAACCCATCACTGATTTTCATATCGCCACCTCCGTCGCCCGATCCAATACAGGGTTTATCCCCGTGAGATCAAGTATATACGAAAGTTGCGAAAAAAGAGAGAAGGAACCACGTTAAAATGAGTGGAACTCTCCGACATCCAATACGAATACTGCCGCACCACCCACCTGTACTTCCAGCGGATATGGCATGAACGAGTCTACAGCATTACTGAGTGGAGAGACGGGAGTGACCATTTGTTTGCGGGATTTGCAATTATGCGCAATGATGTCGATTACTTCCGGCACGCTTTCGTCAGACGTACCGATCAAAAAAGTTGTGTTACCGGCGCGTAAAAAGCTACCCGTACTAGCCAGCTTCGTAGCACGAAACCCTTTTTTCACCAGTTGTTGAGACAGACGACCACTATCTTTATCTTGGACGACCGCAACTACCATTTTCATCGGCTATCACCCTTTCTCCCATGATCAATACCCAATTGACTTCTTCATTGTATGAAAAACACGTAGGCTTGGTACGTTATTTCGCTTAAACATATTATACAGCATGTACATCTTCTAGCGGTACTGCCAACCTTACAATCGATCTAGCAGTGCCTGTAAAGCAGCTTCATATACTTGTTCCATCGGCTCCTCGGCATCAATGACGACAAAGCGCTTCGGGTCGCGTTCCATAACCAGCTGATACCCTTCCCGAACGAGTTCATGGAAACGCATCCCTTCCAAATCGAGACGATTCACTTCACGTCCACGGGAGGCATTAATCCGCGCCAATCCGGTTTCGGGCTGTACATCAAAGAACAAGGTCAATTCCGGCATGCAGTCGCCGACAGCAAATCGGTTAATCTGGTAGACAGCCTCAATGCCCAATCCCCGCGCATGTCCTTGATAGGCGAGACTACTGTCGATAAAACGGTCGCATAGTACCAGCTTGCCCTCTGCCAAAGCAGGTAACACCTTTTCCGCCAAATGCTGGCCACGTGCTGCCGCATACAAGAGAGCCTCTGTTCTTTCATCCATCTGCGTGTGGGCCGGATTCAAAATAATTTCCCGAATTTTTTCGGCGATATCAATTCCACCGGGCTCACGAGTCAAAAGCACATCGACTCCCCGTGCTTTCAGTTCTTCGTACAGCTTGGCGATGACGGTGGATTTCCCGGCCCCTTCTCCGCCTTCTATCGTAATAAATCGGCCTTTTTTTCCTGTTGCCACTTCCATACTCCTTCCACCCCTGTTGTAGCAGGCCAGTTGCTTAGATTATCGTAAAACCTGTATCGTTTGTAGCTGGTCGTCCTGTACGCCATGGAATCGCGTTTGTCCTCTCGCCAATTCCTTCAGCATCGCCAGACTTTCTTCATCGATCCGCTCGCCTGGCACCAGCACCGGAATCCCTGGCGGATATGGAATCACCATCTCTGCCACAATTCGTCCCAGAGCCTGCTCCAAAAGAATCGACTCCCTCGGGCAGTCAACGGCTTCATGCATCGGCAGTGCCTGCTGACGCAAATAATGGGAAGACACGACTCCCGTCAAAAGAATGCGCTCCTCTCCCGGCTCTACTTGTGGCGCCATCGATTCAAGCAGTCTCCACAATGCATCCAAATCGCGAGAGGATGTTCCTGTCGAGGCTGCGAGGAGTACATGAGAGTCATCCGCCAGCTCTGAGAAAATCCCGTGCTTTTCCATCCATTGCTGCAACTCAAATCCACTGAATTGGGACGTTCGCAAATGGAAAAACAGTTTCAACGGGTCAAGCGTAGCGTATACGCTGTTCGTGGACAGTCGCGGCCAATCCAGCCAGTCCAGTCGATCGAGTCGCTCCCGAAACTTGTCCAAAAGCGGCAACAATTTGTTCCACTCTTCGGTCGCCTCCAACACCAGATGACGTCTGGCTAAATCGAGTGAAGCCATCAGCACATACGACGGGCTGGAAGACTGAAGCATGGCCAGATGACGGAACAGCCGTTCACGATCAATCCGCTCCCCCTGTATATGCAGCATCGAGGACATCGTCATCGCCGTTCCCATTTTGTGTGTCGATTGGACCGAAGCATCCGCACCTTCCTGCATGGCAGAACGCGGAAAGGCAGGATGGAACCCATAGTGGGCACCATGAGCTTCGTCGATCAAAAGCGGTGCGTCAAACCGATGGACCGTAGCCGCCATTTTCGCCAAATCGATACCCATTCCATAGTAGGTTGGATTCGTCAAAAACACTGCCTTGGCATCGGGGTGTGCAAGCAGCGCACGCTCTACATCTTCGCGCCTTACACCCGCAGCGACTCCTGTTGCCAAATCGACGGCAGGTACTAAAAAGATCGGAGTTGCTCTCGCCATCATAATGCCGTTGAATACAGACTTATGGCAATTGCGCTGTACGAGAATCTTGTCGCCCGGCCGACATACCGTCATGATGAGGGCGATATTTCCTACTGTACTTCCTCCGATCAAAAACTTGGTCTGTTCCGCATGGAAGGCTTGCGCCGCCAAATCCTGCGCTTCTGCAATGACGCCCTGTGGCTGATGCAGGTCATCTGTCCCGCTAATTTCCGTTACATCGAGCTCCAGTATGTCTTGAAAGCGATTTTTGGCATGGTTGTCAAAGCTATGGCCCATTTTATGTCCTGGCACATGAAACGGATGCGGCCGATGCTTGGCGTGCCGTTCAAGCTGTTCATAAAGGGGCGCACGCTTTTGTCGCTCCCGAAATTCAACATCTCTCTCCAACACGCGCGACTCACGTCCTTTATTTTTATTCCCCTATTTTAGCATGATTTGGACACACATGAGTCCAGCAAAAAAAAGACACCGGAATGCACCGATGCCTTCTTTCTTCACGCATCTTTTCGCAACCAAATGCGTCTCATCTGATGAATAAAAAACGGGTACTTTTCATCCTGTACATCGGTATTGACCATTTCCTGTTCGCACCGCTGACAGATAAACTGCTCACAAATGGCGATTCCGTCATTCTGCTCTTGTTCACAGACGATACATCGCTGAGCAACTTTTTCCATAGTGAAAACGCCTGCCCTTTTCCTCAATATACCAACCATTATACCCCATTATAATCAGCATCATTCCCAAACGTTCGTGTTTTCGCCGATAGCTCGGTAGGCTTGGAAGTAGGACTGGGCTTCTTGCACAGGGAAGCAAGCTGCCGCATCAATGACGTAGGACTGCCTCATCCCGTAAACCAGCTCGGGTAACGGCAGCTCAGCAATGGCCGTTCCTGCGGTATTCCCGATCACAAGCAAATCCGCGTCCTTTACAGCGTCCTGCCACGAATCGCATAAAGTCCAACCCGTCATCCTTTTGTTCGGAATTGGCTTGTCCTCCCCTGTGTACACCGCAACCTCTTTTTCAGCCAACCAGTCGGAAGGCATATGCTCCCATAGCGAATCCTCTCCCCAAAGTGCTATCCGCTGTATATTCGCTTTTTGTAGAACGAGCCTGCATTCTTTTTCGAGCCATCGAACTATGAGGGAATCGTCTTCGCGGGAAGGGTAGAGCCACCCCTGACCGACTCGTTTATCCATACCCAGCGCGCGACTGACTTGGAGCAGAGAAATTCCTTTCTCATCACAGCTGGCACCAAGTTCGATGTAAAACTGCTCCTTCCACGCCAAATAGCGAGGCAATTGCCGAAGCGCTTCATCCACTTCGCGTATCCCGCATACCATGGTCACCAGTGAGTAGCGAGCGAGCTGCTTACAGAGGTACCGCATCCAACTCCCATTGGGTTCCCCTCCAAGCAAAGCACGATCGTGGGTAAATAACGCCATGCGAATGACCTCATGCTCCCCTGTGTGCTCGTATTGGGTATGTAAAGTATTCGCCCAGTCGTATGGCACGTGGCTTCCGTAGACAAGTGTGAGCCATGGCCCTGTTCCCAGCTGTTGCATCCTTTCCTGCAAAAGCTTCCCATCACTCTCTTTTGTCAGCAGAAATCCATTGGCGCCTTCTTGTATGGCATCTATGCTGCAAACAACCAGCTCTATTCCGCATGCTCCGAGCTCTTTCCCGAATCTGGCTACGACCTCCTTTGAAATGACCCATAGCCTCACGCTATTCTTTCCTCCTCCTCACGCCCCAACGAATCGGTTCCCATTTCATTCCTTTTATCCTGCCCATAACAAAAAGCCGTCAGTCTAATCAGGCTAGACAAACGGCTTGTTTCATTTATTGGATGAGCTTTCTCAAGATTTGCGACTGTGCGATAATGGAAACGCAGACTTTCATTCATCCAGACCGCTGTAAAAGGAAGTGACTTCTCATGAAGGAAACCGCCGCCCATACGATCTATAGCTACAAGCTGCTCTATCGTTTTCGCTGGCGATTCGTCGGCTACCTTTTTCAACTGTTGTTAATAGGCTTGTCCCTTATTTTGCACTCATTCATGCTACAAGTCCCCGCTTATACGCTGATTGTTACGCTAGCGATTCTACCCGTGATACCGATCTGTCATTTGGTCTTGTTTCGACTGTATGCCCTGCTGCGCGGCCATAAGCCAAAGACAACTGCTGATATGCTCGTCTCTCCGTGGTGGGGTGCAGGCTATCCGCTTCCCATCCCGCTAACTGTCTATCGGGGCAGTGAGCTGACGGTAATCGCGGGAAGTATGGCGATAGCAGCCGGAGCTTATGTGTGGCTTTCGGAAGGATACGCGCTCACCTTGATCACCGGAACGTTGATCGTCGCGCTGCCACGCCTCCTCGCCCTCCTTGCTTCCTTTCGTCAGCCAAGTCGTAGCCGGGTGAAATACGAGGATCGCGGCGTTGCTTTTTTGCTTACCGATGGATAACCGAATCGATATGCCTTTACATAACCCATAGCTTGATGACAATCAACGCAGCCAATCCAGGCAAACGGAGAAGTCCGACGAGCAGAGCCGTCACCGGGTTGATCGGGATGTGGAAGTTAGCCAACTCCCCAACCAGATTGGTGAAAAACAGCAGTAGTGCGCCAATTACGACTTGCATGATCCCAAATCCAATCCACCTGATCGGGCCCGTGACAGATTTGCTGGCGGCAATCACCAGTAAAATTCCAACTACAATCAGTGCTATAACCCACCCTGTAGTCATCGGCTTTCCTCCTATGCCTGTTGGCGATTCCTCTCGCGCTTTGCTTGCGCGAGCAAATACATATACCGCTTTTCGGTCACATGCAAATAATAAATGACATCATCCAAGCCGCCATCCGGTTCACTGATCTCCGCAAGATGACGGGCATGCTGCCAGTCCATTCGGGCCTGATTGACAGCTGCATCCAGGCTCGCTTCATTCCATTCCACCACGTACCGCGCTTTTTTTCTCCACCTACTCACCTGCAAGCTTCCCCCTCAGTGAAAGTAGTAAAGTACCCCTGTCATGTTGTTCACTGCATGCAACAAAACAGCTCCCCAGATTGATTGGTACCGATGTCGAACGAATCCGAGTAAAAGTCCAATGACAAAAAGCGGAGCGAGCAGAGCGAGATCCATATGCAGGAGCCCAAACCAGAGACTGCTCAGGAAGATACCCAAAACGGGTCCTATTCTCTGGACCAGATAAGTCTGAATCACGCCGCGAAACAAGATCTCCTCCGCAATCGGAACCAATATGCCAATGACCAGAAGTGAGGTGAGCGCCGCCAAAATATCCGTTTCTTTCGCCTGCACAATCTCTTTTTCGATCTGCTGCTCTCGCTCTGATGACAGAGACAGTCCAAACCAGTCCGCAACAGGGTTAGTCACCACCGCATCCAGCACCAGTGCAATCAAAAGAAACAGAGCAGCGAGCATCAACAGCATCCGGCCTAGTCGTACAGGTCGGCGAACGCCGATTTCCCCCAGTCGTCCACGAAACCACAGCGGAATCAAAATCAGCAGGAACAGTTGAAAAATAGCTGATTCCAATATCCCTCCGATCGTACCGGTGGAAAAGAAGGTACCTTCCAGTAAAAACCCGTACAACAGCAGTACGCCCGTTTGAAACACATGCAGCCAAGCTACAATATGCAGTACATCATTCCCTGTAAGCTCGTCATATTTCCATAGCCATGACGTCTTCTGCTGTCTTTCTCTTAGCAAGCTCACAATGAAACCAACGGTCGCAATGAAGCTAAATACCGTCACTGCAAATGCAAGTAATCCTAGCCATACCTCCGGTTGCCCGACGGTGGTAGCTACCCACTTTCCGTCTTCTCCCTTGTGAAAACGAATCATGGATAACTCCGCAACAAACATGAGCCAATACCCAATAAACAGCATGATCGCCCATGGAGTGGACTTTTGTCGCCGTACCCCACTCGCAAGCGACAGTCCTGGTCCTGTCAGCATCTCCTCACGCTCCTATTTCACTGTATGTCTCGTCCATTCAAAAAAGTCCGGCATTTCTATCAAGATTGCAATGCTTTTATCTGTGCTTCTGCTACTTGCTTGAGATATTCATTACGCGTCCGCAAAAAACGCGTCATATACGCCTCCAAGAACAACCAATCCGCGAGCTTTCCCAAAACACCCAACGGAGATGTGTAGTCAAAAATATCGATCATCCTCGTCTGATTGTCCGATATCGGAATGAACTCATGCGTGTGATGAAACCGTTTGAATGCGCCAGAAACCATCTCATCGACGAAATAGCGCGGTTCCTCCATCTCTGTGATTTTCACCGTCAAATTCTGCTTGATACCAAAGTGAATGGCTTCCCAGGTAACCGTCTCCCCCATATTTATCAGTCCGCTCGTTACTCCTCCAATCGCTCTCTCCTTCGTGCTGGCGGTCGATTCCATATGCAAATCAATGCTTCTGGCAGCATCGAAGCAAACCTGTTGCGGCGCATCTATCAAAAACTCCATACGAATAACCGGCATTCTTCATCCCCTTCTCGAAACGAAAAAAAGACAGGCAGACCCCGTCTTCTTTTCTATCTTTATCGTACTCTAGGATGATATTTGAAAATTTCCTTTACAGGTCGCGTCTGCCTTCCAATGCTTTGGTCAGCGTCACTTCATCGGCGTACTCCAAATCTCCACCGACTGGCAAGCCGTGCGCGATACGTGTCACGCGAATGCCAAAAGGTTTAATCAACCGGGAAATGTACATCGCTGTCGCTTCCCCTTCGATATTCGGATTGGTCGCCAAAATGACTTCCTTCACCTGCTCGTCACCGAGGCGCTTCAACAGGTCGGGAATGCGAATATCCTCCGGACCGATCCCATCCATAGGAGAAATCGCCCCGTGCAAAACGTGATAATACCCTTCAAACTCTCTCGTCTTCTCCATCGCTACCACGTCTCGCGGCTCTTGCACCACACAGATGATCGAGCCGTCCCGACGTTTGTCCCGACAAATATGACATGGATCGAGATCGGTAATATTGTTGCAGACCGAGCAGTAATGAAGCTGACGCTTGGCATTGACCAATGCTTTTGCCAGATCAAGCACGTCATCCTCTTTCATATTGAGCACAAAAAAGGCAAGCCGCCCAGCCGTTTTGGGACCAATGCCGGGCAATTTCATAAAACCATCAATGAGCTTTGAGACCGGTTCTGGATAAAACATCGCCTACTCCTCTTTTCCTGCCCAATTTTTAGAACAGGCCTGGGATGTTCATGCCTCCGGTAAATTTACCCATTTCCTTGCCTACCATTTCGTCTGCTTTGCGCAGTGCATCGTTCACAGCAGTGAGCACCAGGTCTTGCAGCATTTCTACATCTTCAGGGTCTACTACTTCTGGCTTGATCACGATGTCTTTGATTTGCTTATGTCCATCAATTTTCACAGTGATAGCACCGCCACCAGCAGAGCCTTCCACGATTCTATCTTTCAAGCCTTCTTGCGCTTTTTGCATTTCTTCCTGCATTTTTTTCACTTGCTTCATCATTTGTTGCATTTGCTGCATGTTTTTCATTGAGGTATCCTCCCTAAATGGTTATGAGTTATGATTTAGTCTTTCACTTCAACAAGACCTTCTCCGACGAGCTTGATGGCCTCCGCCAAAAACGGGTCCTCTTCTGGCTCATCTGAAGCATCTTTTTGACCAACCTGCTGGTCTACACTTTGCCACTCTTCCTCCATGACAGACAAGAGCTGCAAAGGCCTGCCCAGCACCGTAGACATAACGCGCTCGATCACGCTCCGAAGCTCTGCCTCCATCGTCTTGTCACAATGGATGGCACTGTTGAAGGTGACGACAACAGCTTCATTGCCGGCAGCTACCGGTTGACCATTGACTAGCCAAGCCTGGTACTGGATCTTGATCTTTTTCAGTTCGGTCAAAATTTGACTCCACTGCCCGCGCACCTGTCTCGTCAAATTCTCATCCATGGCCTTCGCGACTTCCCTGACTCTATTCATCGGGGTTCGTGAACCACCAGATGCCGCAGCTATGCGCCTTGGCTCGTTCTTGCGGGTTTCTTCGGCCTTTTGCTGGCCGGGAATGCTCACCTGACCTTGCATCACTTGAGCCAAACGCTCTTCCAAAACGCGAATGCGAGTAGACATGGCGGTCAGTTCTTCGCTGTTAACGGGTGAGGCTCCCATAGATTCCGTCGCATTCGCATTAGGCTGGCACATTTTGACAAGGGTCAGTTCAACCAGCACCCTTGCATAGGTCGACCATTTTAATTGCGACAAAGCCTGATTGCAGGTCTCAATCGCTGCGTAAAGCACCGGAAACGAGTACAGCTTTGCAACCTCTGCAAACTGATCATCAATCATGGTCCGCTCGACAATCTCTTCCAACTGCGGCGCTGTCTTCAATAACAGCATATCGCGGTAATAGTAGAGGAAATCGTGCAGGAACTGCTCCGGGTCCTTCCCTTGCACCATGACTTGATCAAATTGCTCCATAACCTGTGCAACATCATTTTCGGCAATGTGTCGCGCAAGCACAGAAAAATAAGATTGGGCAACTGTGCCCGTAATCTGCATAATATCACTAGCACGAACCTCGTCCTTGCTATAGCTAATCGCTTGGTCCAACAAGCTAAGAGCATCACGGGCTCCACCTTCAGCCATCTTCGCTACGAGCTGCAGGGCCTGCTCCTCCACCTGCACCCCTTGTGATTGGCAAATCCTTTGCAAAAGATCGACCATCACTCTCAGTGGAATTCGGTGAAAATCAAAGCGCTGGCAACGAGAGATAATCGTCGCTGGCAGCTTGTGCGGCTCTGTCGTCGCCAAAATAAAAATGACGTGGGACGGCGGCTCTTCGAGGGTTTTTAACAAAGCGTTAAATGCCTCTGTCGTCAGCATATGCACCTCATCGATGATGTACACTTTATACCTGACGTCGCTCGGGGCAAATTTCACTTTGTCGCGAATGTCGCGGATCTCTTCAACACCACGGTTGGATGCCGCGTCGATTTCCAGCACATCCGTTACAGAACCGTTGGAGATGGCTCTACACGTATCGCATTGATTGCATGGCTCACCATCTATGGGCTGCTCGCAGTTCACTGCTTTCGCCATAATTTTGGCTGCACTTGTTTTTCCCGTACCTCGGGGACCGTTGAATAAATAGGCATGGGACAGCCTATTTTCGCGTAAAGCATTACGCAAGGTTGTCGTAACATGCTCTTGTCCGACTACGTCTTGAAAAGTCTGCGGTCGGTATACGCGGTATAGCGCGGTATAAGCCATGTTCGTGTGACACTCCCCATCTGCACAGTCCTCTTCTATATCCTATTCAGTATACACGATTGCCACCGTTCGTACAAAGTTAACGGACATGCCTCACTTAAAAAACGCCCCGTTCACAATTGTGCGGGACGCATTTTACTCCTAATACGGCAGCATGATATGGAAGGTCGTCCCAAACCCTTTGGAGGAGACACGGATTTGACCGCCAATATCGTGAATGATTTTTTGGCAGACAGACAATCCGAGTCCTGTCCCTTCCTCTTTTGTCGTAAAAAACGGATCAAAAATCTTATCAATAATGTAAAGCGGGATGCCCGGACCTGTATCATGAATATCGATACTCACTTTGTCGCCATCCTGATCGATATGATGGGAAATCCGAAGCGACCCTTGCTCTCCCATTGCTTCTATTCCATTTTTGCAGATATTAATGAACACTTGCTTCAATAGCTCGTTATCCCCGACGACCATCGGAAGCTTACCGCAAGAGGCAAACTGGACATCAATTCCGTACAGATTCGCCTGTGACTCGACGATCGGCAAAATTTCCTCAAAAACGGTGTTTAAGTCCACCATGGAATATTGAATATTACGCGGCTTGCTCAATAGTAGGAATTCACTGACTAAAGAATTGATGCGATTGATTTCGGTGAGCATAATTTCGGTGTACGTTTTCTCCCTGTCCATGCCGCTGTCACCGAATAACCTGAGGAACATTTGCAGAAATCCTTTGATCGAGGTAAGGGGATTGCGAATCTCGTGTGCTGTACCCGCAGCAATTTGCCCGATCATCGCCAAGCGTTCATTCCGCTCGAGCTTTTGGGCGAAGGATCGCAGGTTTGTAATGTCTTTGAAAAGAATAAACGCCCCTACTGTTTTTCCTGACTCGTCTTGGAGTGTATTTGCGTCAACAATCAGCTCATAGCGTTGGTTGTCATTGGTCCAGGAAGTCGCGACATTTTGCAGCTTCACGCCTTCCAACAGTTCTTTTTTAATGAACCGATGCGGTTCGGGGATGCCGCTAAATACTTGATCGACGTGTTTATTGATGACGTCCAGTCTCTCCATACCCAGCAGCTTGCACGCCGTCTGACTGGCTTCGATAATGATCGATTTCTCGTCGAGGATAAATAAGCCCATGCTTGTATCATAGGTCAGTTTGGTCAGCAATCGTTGCGACAAAAGCTGATCGCTTTCTTTTGCGAGTTGGGGAAAATGGATCATGTACAGAAGCTCTTCTGCTTGCTGTACCATGATCATGACAGATGTGTTCCTGCATCTCCCCTGTTTATCACACCATTCCAGTTCGACCTCACCTTTGGTTCCCACTTCTTCTTCCTTTCGCAAATATTCCTCATACAAGTGCTCCATGGAACCTCGATGGGGAAGAAGAGAGTTGAAAGGCTTTTTGACAAGTTGATCGCGTGAATATCCGGTTACACGAAGCAGTTGTTCGTTGACCTCCACGATACTACCCGCTTGATTCACCAATAAAACGGCAGTAGGCAGTTGATGCATGAACCGCTGCAATCGACCGGACGAGCCAACGAGATGTAACGAAGAAAGTGCACTCATTGCTTGTCCCTCCTGGCCTATGACGTATTTTGAAAGGAAAGAAACCGAAATCCTTTCCGCCTATTATGAAAATTCGTGAAAATACTCGTAAAACCTTCATTCTATCCACCTGAAAAGCATGGAAATGTTTCGCTAGTTATCGCCAAATTCCAACAAAAAACAATTGGATCGTATAACAAAAATAGCATGCTTCCCTTCGGAAACATGCTATCTGTACATGCGTGATAAGTACCGTGCACCTATCTTCGATAATCCTTATCCGAGCGTTACTTATGGTAGCAGCTCAGAGCAGGCTACCCTGCGGCACACGCGATGATCCACTTATGGCTGCTTCCTTCCGGACCTGACCAGGTTCATGGGTTCGCGTTGCACAGGACCCGCTCCTCAACACCGCCGCCATAAGGCAGCCTCACATAAGAAAACCTAGGATAGGAATTCAACCCTGCTATTGCGGATTGCAGGTTACAGGGCACCGCAACCTCCCCGTCTAGCACGGTAGAACTAGAATACCAAAGTTAGTAGCCGATAGCAAGGAGTAAAGCTATCCAGCGCTAGGAAATCTCTCTATCCTTACTAACTCTTCCCTTACAATTCGCCGATTGTGTAATCTGAATAGCTCCATCCTCAAAAGCCTTCTTAAAAATCGTAACAATGGAGGGGTCAAACTGTGTTCCTTGGCATCGCAGAATTTCTTCGTACGCCTCTTTTGCGGACATAGCTTTGCGATAGGAACGCGTAGAAGTCATCGCATCAAACGTATCTGCAACGGCAAGAATGCGCCCAATCAGTGGGATTTCTTCCCCTGTGAGCTGACCAGGGTAACCTTTTCCATCCCATCGCTCATGGTGATGCCGTACCCCTGGACTGATATGAGACAGGTTTTCTATCTGCTCCACAATTTTTCCACTGATGATGGAATGAGTTTTCATGCATTCATACTCGTCAGGCGATAGCTTTCCTGTTTTTAAAAGGACGTGATCAGGAATGGCTACTTTTCCGATATCATGCATTAAGCCAGCATAACGTAAATCATCTCGTGAAACCGCAAGCTGCTCTTGTTTCTGTAAATAATCGTAAATGATAAGGGCATAGTGCGTAACTCGTTCTGTATGTCCTGCTGTATAAGGGTCCTTCATCTCTACGGCTAAATAAAAGCTGCGAACGATTTGATCCAGGCTCTGTTGCGAATACTCCCGCTCTCGGGTAATTAACGCATGCATCTGTTCTGCCATGGTGTTGAACTTATTCTCCAGCAGCGTTATTTCTTTCATCCCCTGTATCGGGACACGTACGGAAAAATCGCCTTTCAACAAGGAGTCAGTGGCAGATACCAAGCTATAGATCGGCTCACCAATCCATTTTGATAATCGGTGAGCCACATAACAGGCAAATAAAACAACGATAAAAAGAGTGAAAAAAAAGATGAGGTTCAATCGTTGTAATCGTTCATTAATCCCATCTCTCGGCATCCACTCAAAAAAAGCACCCCCGCTTTTTTCAGATACTTGACGGTATACGTAAATGTCCTTGCCTTGGATGAGCAAGGAAAAGAGTCCATTTTCATTAGATTGTTCCCACTGACTGCGTACCATTTCATAATGAGGAAGCACCGAAACATGATTTCCAATCATTGTTTTATCGGTGTGAATCATAATGGTTCGGGAGGGGGAAAGGACCATCATGCCATACTCTTTTGGAACGACATAGGTACGGATCCAGTCTGTCAGTTTATCCAGATTGATTTCCACTACTAAAAGTCCCGCAGCTTTTGGATTCGAACTCTCCAGGCGCTTCTCAAGAAAAAATGATTTTGGGCGCCCCTCTTGCTCCCTTTTGGTAAGGAAATTTACCCTGTTTTCTCCGGTTCCCCATGGCTCGCGTTCCAGAAATTGATTTTCCGCATTCCAGCTCTTATCTTCGTATAATGAGAAAACTCTTCCATCCTCACCGAGAAAAACAATATTTCCTACCACATTTTGATTACGGGAGAAACGCTCGAATAAATTTTGGACGGCTTGTTCCTGCGATGTCCATTCACGCCTGAAGCCATTCTTTTTTCCTTCGACAAAAGATGGTCCCTCTGTCATACGTCTGGACAGTCTATTCGCCAATTCATCGGTATCCTTTTGGATAGACTGAAAAAGAGACAAAAGCCTTTCATCGACGAGCCCGATATTCACATCCATGTTCGTCTCGTGTAGTTCAAATACTGCCTCTTCGGCTTGTTCATAAAAAAGGAAGCAAATAAGAATAGTAGGACCTAGAATCAACAATAAAAATGTGGAAAATAATCGATCCCTCCACTTCAGGTACACAAGCCTCCCCCTTTTTTCTAAGCTGTTCACCAAAATAGCTACACCATTTGTAGTGGGTACGATTACATAGTGTCATTTCACTATTTCCCGCTGGGATCAAACATAAACCTTTGTTCGAACCAAAAATGGAATCTTCTTCATCCATAGACAAACGGACGCTGTCGTAATATCCTAGCTAAGAATTATTATCGTATGTGAGGAGATGCATCAGATGAGATACATCCTCCTGGTTTTTCTTGGAGCATGTAGTTACGGCATACTATCAACCATCGTAAAACTTGCCTACAAGCAAGGATATTCGCCCGCAGAGGTAATTGGTGGGCAAATGTTTTTGGGCTTTGTGCTGACCTGGATACCCGCTCTTTTCTTCCTGCGGACCAAGCCTCCCCTTCGCCAGTTGCTAGTATTGGTCGCCGTAGGTCTGTCAGTCGGTTCGACGGGAATTATGTACTACAATGCCCTGCAATATATCCCAGCCTCGATCGCCATTGTCCTTTTGTTTCAATTCACGTGGATGGGCGTACTAATTGAAGCTGTGATGACTCGCCGGATGCCTGGAAAGGAGACGATTTTTTCCCTCCTATTGCTGCTGACAGGGACCCTTCTTGCAGGAGGAATTTTTGAGAGTGGCGGATTGGCCCAATTTCATATCCTGGGTGTCGTATTCGGTCTTCTCTCAGCCGTTTCTTTTACATTGTTTATTTTGTTCAGCGGGAAAACCGCCATTGCTATTAATCCGTGGATTCGTAGCTCCAGCATGGCGACTGGCTCTTTTCTGTTGGCCAGCCTGATTTACCCACCCGTTTTTCTATTCAACGGAGCATTGTTGGACGGGTTGTTTCCCTACGTATTTTTACTCGCCTTTTTCGGTATTTTGATCCCGACCGTTTTTTTCAATTATGGTATGCCCCACATAGGACCGGGGATGGGAGCTATATTAGGAGCAGCTGAGCTACCTATGGCTGTGCTCTCCTCCTTTGTCATTCTGAATGAATCTGTCTCTATACTCCAAGTGAGCGGTGTCGTGATCATTTTACTCGGAATCATCTTGCCGGAATGGCTGCGCCAGCGAAACATTCGAAGAAACAAGGCTACCTCATAATCGCTATCCAAAGCCCATCAATTGTGCCAGCGCCGCACATACGCAAAAACCCTCTGCTCTACGCAGAGGGTTCGTTATTATTACATCCGGATTACTCTTGTCGATCATGATCGATCATCAAAGGCTGTGACGCAGCTGCCATGCTTTTTTGTTTTCTCCAAACAGTAAATCCATAATAAGCAGCAGCAATGAGAACCAGTACACCTAAGGCAGAGAAAATCACGGTTCGATTATTCAACAAGGCCACATAGGAAGTAAGCATCTCCACCTTATTCCCCATGAAATGACCGAGCAAAAACAAGATCAGCGTCCATACAAAGCCGGTTGTGTACGAAAACAGGGCGTACCGTGGAAACGTCATTTTCCCGATCCCGACCAAGTAAGGAACCACATGCCTGACGACAGGAAAGAAATAGCTGATACATAGGGCGTAGCTTCCGTAACGATCGAGCAGCGACTGCGCTTGATCTACGTACTTGTTCATTCCTTTTTTGCGACTAATCCAGTTCAGTGCAGGTGCACCTAGCCATCTCCCGAGCACATATCCCAATGACAGCCCAGAAACGACACCCAAATAGGTCGCAATAAATGCAGGAAAAACATGCAGAAGTCCCATCGAGGTCAGTACTCCTGCAGACAGCACGATCACCTCATCAGGAATCGGCATACCGACAATCCCTAGCCATAACATAAAGAAAAGAGCAAAATAGCCAAACTGACCCACAGACTCGGACAGCATATCGACAATCATTTCGAAATCCTCCTAGCCGACACCCTTGCCATCATCCTTCCGGCAAATGTAGACAAAGGCAGGTGGCAGATTCAATGGAACCATCTTCACCGATACTTGCTCAAATACAGAGGAAAGCTGCTTTTTCATTTGCAGCGAATATTGAAAAGCGACAAATACTCCGCCTGGTTTTAGCGCATGATATACCTGATCCATAATTTGATCGCGCAGCTCTTGCGGGAAGTTGGCAAATGGCAGTCCCGACAAAATACAGTCGGCCTTTCCCAATCCCGCTTCCGAAAGAACCCGATTCAAATCTACCGCATCTTCGTGGAAGCGTACATCGGGAAATAGTGGTTCCAACCTTTTGCGCATCTTGGTCTCCTTTTCAAAGGATACCAATACAGCTTCCGTTTTTTTCTTTTGCTCGATCCACTTCGTAAAGATACCCGTTCCTGCTCCTAATTCCACAATTGTATGTGCTTGTTCCCAGTCGATGGGCGCAACCATTTGTTTACAAAGCGCACGGGAGCTAGGAGTAATACTGCCTACTTGGCCAGGTGACCGCAAAAAATTATAGAAGAACATCATCCGATCCTTCATGCTGGATGGATGATGACAATCGATCATCATGTCTATATGCTCCCTTCTCAATTCTTGCTTATCCAATATCATATCCAAAAAACATTACGAATTATCTACCAAAAACGAAAGATTTTCTTACTACTATAACAGTAAACGAATGGAAATAAAAATTCCTCCGTCTATAGTCGGATCAAATAATCACGCTCATGATGGTTTTTTCAATGATTTCCATACGCTACAATGACAGTAGATCAGTTTTACATCTAATCAAGGAGGACTTATTTATGGATTATAAAGGTGTAAAAGTCATAACGCACGCTAGCACATTTTTTGCACCGATCCTTGTGCCCATTCTTGTCTGGTTGCTCGTACAAAATCGTGACGCCAAAAATATGGCGCTGCAAGCTTTGTTCTTCCACATCATTATGACGGTGCTCATCGCTATTTCCTGGTTCTTCACCTTCTTGTTGATTGGGATTCCGTTCCTGATTGTGTTTGGACTGATGGCGATCTACTACCCGATTAAAGGGATCATTTATTCCTTAAATGGACGCCCGTTTTCCTACCCATTCGTCGGTGGGATTGGCAGATAATCTCGATACACAACAAAGACCAGCTATCCTTTAGTAGGAAGCTGGTCTTTTTGTTCAGGAGCCTAATTCCAAATCGAGATTAGGAGCCCACTGTGAAGCGCTCATTGCGATGCTTCGGATTTTCGATTTCATCGAGCAACGCCACTGCGTAGTCGGCATAGCTCACATAGCTCTGTCCGCTAGCATTCACTAGCAGATGGTCTTTTCCGAGTTGATACGTGCCTGTTCTCTCCCCTGCTGGGTCAAAAAAGGCAGATGGACTGATATAGGTCCATTGAATGCCGTTTGACTCTTCCAATACACGCAAGTACTCTCCGTGCTTTTGCGCCGTTGCCAAGTAAGCCTTAGGGAAATCAGGAGTTTCTACGAGACGCAGTGTTTTGGCTTCGTCTACAAACAGACTGCCTGCACCACCTACAACGAGCAATCGTGTAGAGGGAGCACCCTTCAATGCTTCAATCAAAGCCTTCCCTGACTCTACGTGCAGATGTTCTTGGCCCGCTGGTGCCCCAAAAGCATTCACGACTACGTCAAAGCCGTTCAAATCTGCGGCTGTCAGGTCAAACACATCTTTCTGAATCACAGCTACGTCAGCTTGCTCGATTTTGGATGCATCACGCACAATCGCTGTCACTTGATGGCCACGATCCAACGCCTCTTTCATAATCACCTTACCTGCTTTACCGCTTGCTGCTACAATTGCAATCTTCATGATGATATTCCCTCCGTTTTGTATGTGATAGATGTAACCAAATTGGTTACAACATTCTCAAAAAGAATAGGCATTATCGCATCGCCTTGTTGTAATCATTTTAGTTACAACAAAACAAAATGTCAACCCTGTTTTTTCATCGCATAAAAAAGCACCCGGGTATTCACACATACACCAGGTGCTAGCTGTTACTTCTTTTTCGTCGGACCATTCCAGGTAATGAACCCGCCTTGCAGATGGGCCATCTGAGGAATGCCGTGTTTCTTTAAAATTTTTGCTGCCTGCTTGCTGCGCATCCCGCTCCGGCAGTACAGCAATATATCGTTTTTGCTGGAAATTTCTTTTGCACGTTGGTCGAGCTGAGACAAAGGGATGTTCACCGCTGATGGAATATGACCCGCTTTATATTCGTGCGGTTCGCGTACGTCGATGAGCAGCACCCTGCTTTTTTGGTTGACCCGTTCCTTGAACTGATCTGATTTGAGATTCTCCAACCCTTTCACAGGAACAAAGCGAGAGATGACATACCAAATAATGATTGCGTAGGCGATCAGCAAAAGAATCGTAGTAAAACTCATAGGAAACTCCTCTCCAAAATCGGTTTAACGGCTCTTGACCAAAAGCTCTACGGCTTCTTTCACCAGCTTGCTCGTGTCTCCTCCAACAGCCTGCTCTTCTAACAAGCAGCGTTGCAGATTTTCCGCTACAATCTGGGCAATCGCCTTGTCTGAAGCGTTGCGAACGGCAGAGAGCTGCGCTACCACGTCTTTGCAGTTTTTCTGCTCGTCCATCATTTTCAGCACACCGCGAACCTGTCCTTCGATTCGGCGTAAACGTCTCTTGATATCGTCACTGTAGTTGTAATCCATATGAATTCCTCCTGTTTCACGACAAGGCATACTTATAATCTTGGAACAACCTTACTTACATACAGGTATCTTATGCGAAATACAGGCAATGTCAAGCGAAGCGCCTACGCGAGCTGTTTTAGATAAACAGGTTTACTTTTGCCTGTGTCGCATCCCCCAAATAAGCGGCTACACCTGCATACTCCATTCCGTCGAGCAATTCCTCCTGTTTGAGACCAAGCAAGTCCATCGTCATCGTACAAGCGACCAGCTTCACTCCCTGCTCCTGAGCCAGCTCGATGAGTTGAGGAAGCGTCAGGGCATTGTGTTTTTTCATGACATGCTTGATCATCTCTGGCCCCATGCCCATCATGTTCATTTTAGACAGCCCGAGCTTCTTGGCGCCTCTTGGCATCATCCAACCGAACGCTTTTTCAAGCCAGCCCTTTTCTACCTTCACGATCTCGTCCTTGCGCATGGTATTCAGACCCCAAAAGGTGAAGAAAATCGTGACATCATGATCATAGGCAGCAGCACCGTTCGCAATAATAAATGCTGCAATTGCTTTATCCAAGTCGCCGCTGAACAGCACAATTGTCGTTTTTTCTTTTTGTTTTTCCATCTAAGAACGCTCCTTTACAATACTTATACTTGTATGGGTATAAAAATAAGCAAAAGAAGCTTTTGCTACGAAAAGCATCTTTCCTTATAGAATGTCACTCCAAATCTTGATAGCCGTTCCACAGATCAGCACGATCAAGCCATACCGCAAATATTTCACATCGCTCTTGGCACTGACCATACTGCCCACTGGTGCCCCCAAAACACTTCCGATGACCGTATACAAAACGGGCAAAAGCGGAATTTGCCCACCTGACAGCTTCCCGATCACACCACCTATTGCGGAGATGAATACAATAGCCAAAGATGAGGCAATCGTCACCCTTGTAGGTATTTTCAATACAGTCAGCATGATCGGAATGAGGATGAACGCACCCCCTGCACCGACAATCCCGGATACGATTCCCACGGCAAACGCAGCGCCAGCAGCAATGAAGCGGTTATATGTGACTTCCCCTGCTGCCGCTTCTGTTCCCCTGTTTTTCACGAGCATCAAAATCACAGCGATGATCGCCAGTATCCCGTACACCAAATTGATGCTTTCATTCGACAAGTATTGAGAGAGAGCCGCACCAATCAGGCTACCTGCCAAGATGCTTACACCCATATCTCTGACGAGTCCTTTATGAATCAGGGGCGAGTTTTTCCCGTTTCTTTTGCGGAAAGCCAGTACGCCAGACAGTGACGCAAAAAATACTTGAAACATCGATATCACTGAAACTTCCTGGGCGGAAAACTGCGCCACACCTAGTGCCGGTGGTATAAACAGGAGCATCGGGTAGCTGATGATCGCTCCGCCAATCCCGAGCAATCCGGAAAAAAAGGAACCGACAAAACCGAGAGAGACCATGAGCAGAAGCAATAAAACGTCCATATATCCTCCTCGCATTCCTACCTAACACATCGGAATGCTCAACCCTCTTTTCAAATGAACCATCTTCAAGTAAAATTAATCCCAAGTAAATAACTGTGAATAAGGTGATTTAAATGGTTCGTTTTTTCAAATCCATTTTTCAGCATCGGTGCCCCACCTGCCAAGAACCTTTGCGCTCACACAAAAATGCCTTGTTCAGTGAAAAGCAATGCCCAAATGGCCACTACAAAGAAGAAACCTATACGCACCTTGGCGTACGTATCGTTTATGAAAATCAGGAGTAAGCGAGCACTGTACGAACCGTTAGCGGCTTCATCCAAAAGTGCTCGCTCCTGTCTCCCTACAGCTTTTTCACTAAAAATTTGTACACACCGTTCTCACCCTCATGGGAAACCAGCTCATTCCCGGTTTGCTTGACCCAAGCAGTGAAGTCGTTCAGAGAACCTTTGTCTGTCGAGAGTACTTCCATGGTTTGACCGGATTGCATCCCGTCCATTGCTTTTTTTGCTTTGACGATGGGCATTGGGCAAGCCTGACCTTTTGTATCTACCACAATATCCGCCATGTTTTCATTCCTCCTGTTATATAAATACGTGATCAAAAGATGACTTTTTGAACTACCTTTCCGTTATTTATCGTGAATGGCGCAGCGATTTGGTCCTACTTCCATCTCTTGTTGTTCCTCTTCGCTCGGTTTTAATTTCCCCATGTTCACTTGACGAATCTCTTGATACGCATTCGGCTGCGGCGGCAAATGATGCGTTACGATATGCCGGAATTCACTTTCATCCGCAATCGTTAACCCTGGATTATTGCGATACAAGTCACCCAAACGAGCAGATACGGCACCCATTGGACCAAGCTCCGTGTAGCTGCCAAAATGAGCAGGCAACACGACTAAATGCTCGGGAAGCTCTTTATATCGATTATACAAGGTGTTGTGCAGGTCTCCCACCCAATCTTCTGCTTTCCCAGCCAAATCCGGGCGTCCGATCGAAGCTACGAACAGACTGTCTCCCGTGAGAAAATACGTATCATCGACAATCAGTGACGTACTCCCGATGGTATGTCCGGGCGAATAGATCGGCAGAATCGCAATTTTGGTTGCGCCCACCTGAATTTCCTGCCCTTCCTCTAGCTTACGATAGGAATACGTAACCTCTTCCGCATCCTTTTCTGGAAGCCAATACGATGCATCGAGCCGATCTGCCAGCTTCTTTCCACCGGAAATATGGTCGGCATGCAGATGGGTATCGATGGTGTGCTTGATCGTCCATTGATGCTTGGCTGCAAAAGCTTCGTACACATCCGTCATCCGCAATGTATCGACGACAGCCGCCTCCCCTCCTGATACGATCATGTAAGACAAGCAGCCTTTTCCAATGCGGACAAACTGATAAATCGCACCGCCATCACGGAGGTCACCCACCTTCACTGGCTCCAGATGCTCGCTCCACGCCTTCATGCCTCCTTGCAGGTAAGAAACATCCGTAAAGCCCGCTTCTGCCAGCATCTCTGCGACAAAAATGGACGAGCCCTCTTTTGCACAGACGACCAACAGCTTCTGTTTCACAGGGATTTTCTCAAGAACAGCCTCCACCCCATCCAGCAAATCAAAGTAAGGGATGTTCATGCTCACTACACGATGCCCTTCGATTTGCCAAGCCTCGTAATCGCTCGTATTCCGAACGTCGAGAATAAACAATTCCTCCTGAGCAAAAAGAAGCTGCGTTAGCTCGTGTGCTGTCATTGCCTTCACGCTTGTTTGTTGTTCCATCATCTTTTTCTCCCCCTTACTGTTTTTCTGCCGGGCCATTCCAGCCGGACATACCCGGTACTACATTGGTGATTTTGGTAAAACCTTTTTCGGCCAGCAACTGACAAGCCATGTCGCTGCGTTTGCCAGATCGGCAGATGATATAGATGTCGTCATCGGGCTGTAGCTCATCCAAGCGTTGTTCTAATACTCCCAGGGGTATTGAAATGGCTACAGAAATGCGATGAAAAGCGTATTCTGCCTGTTCTCGCACATCGATGAGCGTTAGCTTCTCGTTGGCTTCCAGCTTTTTTTGCAGTTCTTCATTGGAAATGGTCCGCAAGAAGTTCGTCTCCTCCTTCACCTCATGGGTACTCGCTTTTCGCAGGAAATGCTTCCATACTTCCCCCTCCTGAATCGTTCCCAAAAATTCATGTCCCGTATTGTTTGCCCAGCTCTTCAGGTCAGCCAATGACCCTTTATCCGTCGCTTGTACCTCCATCACTTGACCCGGTAACATTTCTTCCATCGCTTTTTTTGTGCGTACGACAGGCATGGGACATGCCAAGCCCTTGCAATCTAATGTTTTATCAGCGGAAAAATTCGATTGTGCAGACATGTTGTCTCCTCCTAGGTTTTTGAATGGAAATGTGATTGATCAACTTTATACGTATACCCCTATGGGTATTATAATATGCGCCCAAATTTTCTTTGTCAATAGGCGAGACGTGACCGACTCATTCTTTCAAACGTATTTTCTAAGAAATGATCTTGTAGGGGTACCGCCAGCAAAACGCGGATTTACAACGCTAAGAAGAATGGAACACAAAAAAGGCCGGTTTTCACCACGTTAACGGTGTAACCGGCTTTATTGCTATCCCTCGTTCAACGGTCGCAAGGATTCCAAAGTGGTAAATCCTTTAGGATCAAAGCGATACTCGCCAAGGAAGTTGATATGCTCCCAACCTAGCGGAGACATATGCTTTAATAAATCCTCTCGTAACGCACCTTTACTCCGGAGTAGATCAGTGGCTTTCCCAAGATATACCGTATTCCAAACACTAATTGCATTAATCAGGATGTTTAAAGCACTTGCACGCTGCAGCTGATCCTGCAAAGCACGCTCTCTCAGCTCTCCATGTTTCCCGAAGAAAATGGCTCGCGCCAGAGCATTCATTGCTTCACCTTTGTTTAATCCGCGTTGGATACGGCGGCGCATCGATTCGCTTGAGATATAGTCTAAGATAAAGATTGTCTTTTCAATTCGCCCCATTTCTCGAAGTGCTTTGGCAACTCTATTTTGGCGAGCGTAGGAGCCAAGCTTACCCATGATAAGCGCACCGGACACTTTGCCCTCCCGAATAGAATGTGCCAGGCGCAAAACATCATCGTAGTTATCACGAATGACCTTCATATCAATTTGGCCACGCAGAAGATTCTCCAACTTTGGAAAGTCGCTTGGTTTTCCGATCACATACAGCTTTGAGTCTGATAAGTCACGAAGGCGTGGGGCAAATCGAAACCCAAGTAAATGAGTCAATCCAAAAACCTGATCCGTATAACCCGCGGTATCTGTGTAATGCTCTTCAATTGACAGATCCGACTCATGATGTAATAGCCCATCAATAACATGTACTGCGTCACGAGCGTTCGTATTAATCACTTTCGTATAGAACGATGAAAATTGATCGCTGACGAATCGATAAATCGTAGCCCCTTTGCCTGATCCATAATGAGGGTTAGGATCGGCACTAAGAGACGAAACACCCACTTGCACACGCATACCATCGGATGAGGATGTGCTCCCATCTCCCCAATATGCTGCTAATGAACGTCGATGATGAAAGTTTACAAGTGTTGCTTGCGCTCTGTTCATAGCATCATCGTACATTCTCCATTGAGCAGCGTTGGCCATTTGATGATACGAAATGCCAGGCGTTGCATCAGCCATTTTTGTTAGGCCGATGTTCGTTCCCATAGCCATGAGTGCTGCCAGAACAATCGGTTTTTCCTCGGCTTTAGGGTGACGATTGGTCGAAGCATGGACAAACTGCTCATCAAAGCCAGTCCAACTTGCTACCTCTAAAAGTAGGTCGGTCAGCTTCACTCGTGGCAGCATGCCGTAGAGAGTGGAGCTGTATTGTTTCGCTTCTTCAGGAACGTCCTTTTCCAGCCGATGAACATGTAATCTACCTTTTTCTATGTTTACTCCTTCAAGCGCGTCGATGTTTTCACTAATCCACTGTAGTCGGTGTAGAAGGGACGAAGTTCTTTCCTCAAGATATTCATCAACATTTAGACTCACGGCCAACCTGGTACCAGTCGCCTGAGTAAATTTCCATTCGTCTTGGGGCACTAGGTACTCGTCAAAGTCTTTATGCTGCCTGCTCCCAACAATAGAAACATCTCCGGATCTCACATAGTTTCGTAATTCCGTAAGTGCAGCCATCTCGTAGTAATGTCGATTAATGGTCCCATCCTCGTCGAAAACATGCTTTTGCCATCGGTTGGATACAAAATCTAAAGGAGCCCCTTCAGGTATTTTTCGTTTACCGGTTTGATTCATCTCTCGAATCGTATCGAGCGCTCTCATTAACGGTTCGGCTGACTTCGTTGAACGGAATTCTAACGCGTTCAGTAGGGTCGGCGTGTACTTTCGAAGATAATTAAACCGACTTTCTAAAAGATCTAAATAGTCATAATCAAGTGGCCGCGATAGTTTCTTCGCTTCTTCTACAGATTCAACAAACTTTTCCCACGGCATAACCGTTTCTAACATAACAAAAGGATCAATACCCTGATCCCGAGCTTTGATAAGCGCATCTCCTAAGTCTGCATAATGGACAACTTTTTCATTTACAGCTTTGCCGTTCTGTTTCTGTATCTCTTCTTGCTGTTTACGTCCTTTTGATTGCAAGGTTAAGACTTGCTTATCGTGGATCTCAAATGCCTGGTCAACTAAATCCTGGCTAAGATCCAATAGATACGCCACCAAGACCGTATATCGTTTTGCTTCATGGAAGCGTCGAAAGGATTGCGGCTCGTATCGTGAACCTAGACGCGAGAGCTGTCTTAACCGGTTCGGATGAATCGATCTCGTATCGATGTTTAATTGCAAACTTCGTATATAATCTAACCGTTCAATAACCTTTAAAAACGCTTCAGGAGAGAATTGTCCAGTCGTTTCTTTTAGCCATCCAAGTTTTGTTTTTCCGGTACCAATCACTGGTTCGATAAGCTTGTCTAGTTTCTGTTTTTGGGAAGAGGTTAGAGATAAGTGGATCAGTCGGTAAATTCGTTCTTCCGCACGATGCCGCGCTTCCCATACAACCCTCTCGATCGTCGTAATAGCCGGTAGGATAATTTTTGAGCGACGCATCTCATCTAATGCCGAACGAATTAAGTGAACAGCGTTCCCATTTTCCAGCGCCAGCTTAAATAAGTATTTCAGCAACCGGCGATAATCATTTGTTGTAAACGTAGTATACCGATATTCCTCTCGAATTTCTTTCAGATGATCCCATAGTGTGTTTTCCCTTCGGGCATACAAAGAAAAAACTCCTGGCTCAATATCCAGCTGCTTGGCCAGATAGTCAAGCAAAAAGTCAGGGATTTCCTTCATATCAGTTATGCTCCAGCCTGGGTAGCGGAGTAGAGCTAATTGGACGGCAAAGCCTAATCGATTGTAGTCTCGCCGGTGACGATTAATGATGTCCAAATCATGTTGCGAGAAAGTGTAGTATGTAGCAAGTTCCCATTCACCATTAGAAGGGGTCATCCATTCTAGTCTCTGGTCTGTTGTTAGGAGCTCTTTTCCGCGCAAGGTACTCGCACCTTTCTTTGATTTTCATACTCCTTTACGCGCCGATAAAACGTATTGGGCTTTAATTCAAGACGCTTCATTCCTTCCGTCGCAGTAATCGATCCGGATTTCCACTCATTATACACCTGAATAAATTCCGCATTTATCTCGTACTTACGTCGTCCGAATCTCACGCCGTTATTCTTTGCCACTTCTATTCCTTCGGCCTGCCGTTGCTTATTTTTTTTACGTTCTTGCTCGGCCACATAGGAAAGCAGGCTTAAAAATTGGTCCTCCATCAGCTTTCCAAGATCACCCATGCTTCGGAATTTCCTACTATCGAACAAAGTCTCATTTTCTAGTACCACAATATCTGCATTAAGCTCACGTGTAATATACTTCCATTCCCGAATGATTCCATCATAATCCCGACCTAATCGATCCAGTGCATCAAGATACAGCAAATCACCTTCACGTATGATTAGACGCATCGCCTGATACTGTGGTCGGTTAAAGTCCTTTCCACTTTGCTTGTCAACGAAGATATAGCGCTCTTCAATTCCAAGTTCACGCATTTTTTTAATCTGCCGTTCGGGATTTTGATCTTTGGCGGAAACGCGAGCATACCCCAGCTTCAAAATATCAACTCTCCTCTATAATATATTTCAAAAAGTATACCAATAAAATGAAATATTGCGAAATAAAAAAGGACACTTTATGACATACAGATGACGACCTATTTTCCATCGTGTCATAAAGTATGCTTTTTGACATGAGCACACATTTTGTTATTCAGCAGTTCCCCAATACGGATAGAGTAGTCCACTGACATTCGCTTTTTTTTCTTTCAAAACGAAGGGAAGACTAACACTTTAGGTACCTGCAAGGAAAAATCATGATCGGAAATAAAAAGACCGTTGGAGCATTTGAGCGCAATCCAACGATCTTCATTTTGTTCGTGCAGAGTTGTTATGGAGAGGTTGCCCCATCCAAAGAAAGCAGATATTGAATGAGGGCATCCTGTTCCTCACGAGTAAATCCGGTTGAAGTATCTACCCAATACTCGTGCCCAATGCCTTTTGTATGAGTAAAATCAAGGTCTTTCGAAGCTTGATTGGCAGAGATGACTTTCTTTCTCCATTCCTTATCCACCAAAGCCCGCAGGCTGTTGGCCGGGTCGGGTTCAATACCTTTCAGCAGAGTTCCTGGCATTCCTAGGTCACGATGTATATCCGGTCCGACGGAGACTCCGCCATCGTGCAAATAAGGCGCTGACCAGAAAAGTCCGATTAAACTCGGGACCTTGTAGCCGCCTGGGGAGTTTCCGTGCGCAAATCCTAGCTTAATCTGTTCCTCATCTAAATGATGAGTAGGTACATTTATTGTACGAGAGCCGGGAGGAACCGGTGCAGGCGTGTTGGGTGGATAAAAGACTGGGTCGACAAATACTTTTTCCGTTTTCTTTAACGCCTTCGCACGGGAGGGATCAGTTTTGATGATAGTTGCCGATATCACTCGATTATTCGTAAGGGCAGTACCTGCATGACACGTTATACACCCAGCTCGCTGAAATACGTTTTTGCCCAGGTCTACTGTTTGAGATGTCACTGGTTCAGATTGTTTGGGAGGCACAAGCGTGTTTTGCCAAGCTGCGATGCCGTTTACCTGTTCCGCTACCCGAAATCCCGGAGAACTGAGAAACAGCCCATCCGGAGCCACCAAAGATACATTCGGGAACGTCGGAGGCTTTATCATTTGATTGACACCGGGGACGCCGGGTGTCGGGTCCACAGTGGCAAAAAACTCAGATGGTTTGCTTCCACTTTCGGGAGTATAACGGTATTTTGGATTTGCCGCGTTTTGCAGGATTGTTCCCAGATACACTTCCTTGTCAATGCCGAAAAGGGGACCGCTAATCTCCGACTGCGAAAGGGAATCCGAATTCTGGGCATGCACGTTGTTGCTGAAGACACTTAATCCTTTAAATGGCCCTGCAGCTGCAAAACCACTCCAGCCATACGGGTGATCGCCGAGCGTGAACGAATCTGGAATTTGACTGGGATTGCTTTTAAGATCAATGGTGGAATCGAAGTTTCCGGGTGCCCATTTGAGAAAGGTTGAATCAACCGCATCTTCGAGTGACTTCGAATCGGGTAAAGCAGATTTTTTTCCTTCGGAATTCACGACAGGCCTATCCAAATTGTTCATGTATTTCTTTAGATCCTCGATTTCAGCATGTGTAAAATACGCTGCGGAATTCGTGGCTAATGCCAATAGCAAACCTGCGTTTAAATCTGTATTGGGCGCTCCTTCGACAACCAATTTCGTTTTCCGATCGACAGTTGCATGGCAGGCGGCGCAACTGATTCCCACTTTGATTCTTCCCTCCGCAAAGCTCACTGGCATGCCTAAAGGAACATATGCCCCTTTGGGAACATCGAGACCGGTGTCGATCTTTTGACCTTTTGTGAATGTTTTTCCTCCAACCTTAACCGTCTGAGCTAACTCCACACGAAGGTTAGAAGTACCCTCACCCTTTAGATCCCTGATCGCCTTTGCAAAACTAGAGAGAGTGAGCGGACCGTCAACAATTCCCAGAATGTCGGTCATAAACACCTCGTTGCCGAAGGTTTCTGTGTAAAACGCTTTTCTCCCCAAAGTAAGCAAGGAGTTGGTCACTTCAATCGCACCGTTTTCCGGAGCTAGGAGTTTGCGTCCTTCCGGTGTTTTCTGAAGAATCGAAGCTTCTTTCCGTGATATCGACTTTCCCCACACATCAAACTGCTGCTGATTGGCTGACGATACATTGATGGTTCCTCTCGTGAGGATTTTGTTTTGGGGGGGAACATAGCCGTATTGAAATGAGCTATTGTAAAAACAAACAGCGCCGAGCCCCACAATGCCAATTCCGAGAATGAGCAACCATTTCCCAATTTTCAACGCTCATAATCCCCTTTTGCAGATGTAGATACTATTCTCGAAAGTATTATTTGTATTTGTCACAAGGTTTATTTACGCTTTTGCTCAAATGATCGTTTGACTGTTAGCGTAAATAGTATTACAATAACAATCAAACGAACGTTGGAATGAGTGGTGATTATGTGACACATATTATTGGCTCGACCGTGGCCAACACTTGGTATCACTTGCACCCACTATGAGATGGTGGTGTGGTGGCCAAACACCGGACAATACACCAAAGGATGGAAAAAAACTATGTCGATCACGTTGATTCTTAGTGCGATTGGAACATTCATCGTTACAAACATTGACGATATTTTTGTGCTCATGATCTTTTTCGCCCAGATTGAGAAAGTACGTCATGCCCAAGTTGTTCTTGGTCAATACCTTGGATTTGGGATTCTGGTCATACTGAGCTTACTTGGAGCCTTCGGCTTTACGTTTCTGCCACCGGAGTGGGCCGGCTTCCTCGGGCTGATACCCATTTTTCTCGGTATTCGCATGTTCCTGAAAAAAGAGGAAGAAGATGAGGCGGAAGAGGCGCTTGAGAAATTGGGCGATGTAAAGGCTGAGCCCTCGAACAATCGTTTGTTTGGACCACTAACCGGTAAAGTGGCTGCGATTACCTTTGCAAACGGGGGGGATAACCTTGGGATTTACATTCCTTATTTTACGAGCCAGGGTAATGCCTCCCTGTTATACATCGCGATAGTCTTCCTTGTCATGGTCGCGGTCTGGTGTTTCCTGGGTTATCGCCTCGCAAGTTTTCCGACCATCTTAAAGATGTTGCAGAAATACGGAAGTGTCATCGTGCCGCTGGTTTTTATCGCCTTAGGCGTTTCGATTATGCTGCACGGTGATTCATTTGAATATCTGATGAGGCTGTTTGGGTAACAATCACATTTGAAAACACGAACTGGAGGGAAACACAATGGTAGTAGGGGATGCAATTCATCACACCCAGTTGGCATCTCCGGATTAATAGCAAATAATGTGGAGATTGACTTCGCTCAGATTCAGCATTGGAAGCAGTCGGATGTTGTAAACCGGCTTAAGATGGGTATCCATTCGCTGATGAAGAAACATAAGATCACGGTGTTCAAAGGAGAAGCAGTATTTATCAATGAGCGCGAAGCACGTGTTTAT
The DNA here is from genome assembly GCF_900637055.1 of Brevibacillus brevis. Classification (NCBI taxonomy): domain Bacteria; kingdom Bacillati; phylum Bacillota; class Bacilli; order Caryophanales; family Paenibacillaceae; genus Brevibacillus; species Brevibacillus brevis. The sequence goes on along the minus strand of NZ_LR134338.1, from coordinate 83,689 downwards.
AACGAACAGGAAACGCTTCGTTACCGGTTTGATCACTGTATTGTCGCCGTTGGCTCCCGGCCGATCGAACTAAAACCATTCCCTTACGGCGGTCGTATCTTGTCATCGACCGAGGCGCTCAGTTTGACGGAGATTCCCCAGCGTCTAATTGTGATCGGCGGAGGATACATTGGCATCGAGCTTGGGCAAATGTACGCCAAGTTTGGATCGCAGGTGACGGTACTGGAAGGAACGCCGACCATACTGCCGGGATTCGAGAAAGACATTACCCGTATTATCAGCAAACATTTGGATGCACTTGGTACGATCGTTTACACGGAAGCTATGGCTCAGTCAGCCGCGCAAACGGATAAAGACATTACCGTTACATTTACCGTTAATAACGAGCAAAAACAAGTAACCGCAGATTATGTTTTGGTCACGGTTGGCCGTCGTCCAAATACGGACGGGGAGCTCGGTCTCGACAGGATCGGGGTAAAAATTGGTGACCGGGGGCTGGTTGAAGTTGATCAACAAGGGCGAACATCCATACCTCACATTCACGCGATTGGCGATATTATACCCGGACCTGCACTTGCGCATAAGGCATCCTATGAAGGAAAAGTTGTTGCCGAAGCAATTGCTGGGTTGCCAAGCGCCTTCGACTATAAAGTGATACCGGCGGTCGTCTTTTCCGATCCCGAGATCGCTTCTGTGGGCCTCAGCGAATCCGAGGCCAAGGAGCAAGGATTTGAAGTGATGGTTGGCAAGTTCCCGTTCGCGGCCAATGCGCGAGCACTATCCTTAACGGCGCCCGAGGGCTTTGTCAAGCTTGTTGGTGATAAGAAAACAGGGCTCATCCTTGGCGGGCAAATCGTCGGCACAAACGCATCTGATCTGATTCCGGAGATCGCCCTGGCAATCGAAATGGGAGCAACCATGGAAGATTTGGCCCTTACGATCCATGCGCATCCGACACTTGGGGAACTGTCAGCGGAAGCTGCAGAGGTGGCACTTGGCCATCCCATTCATATTTAAGGATTTTTCTTTTGACAAACGATCCGACGAGGTCTATGATAATAATCAAATAAGTATTTGATCGAGGTGATCCCGTGTGGAACGTGGAGATACTTGCGATATCTTTTGTTTTGATGAGCAAAAGGTAAGTCGGGTTAAGGAAAAGCTAAACAAACATTATTTTCAGGACATGGCCCAAATCTTTAAGGTGCTTGCAGACCATACGCGCCTAAAAGTGGCTTATGCGCTGTGCGATGAGGATGAACTGTGCGTGTGCGATGTAGCCAATATTATCGGCTCAACCGTGGCGACAGTGTCCCATCATTTACGGCTGTTGCGGAATATGGGTATTGCGAAGTACCGCAAGGAAGGAAAGCTTGTTTTTTATTCACTGGAAGACGAGCAGATTAAACAAATGCTTAGGCTCGCCATTGAGCATCAGAAGGAGGTTGTCGGCATTGAGTAAAGTGGCAGAACCCATGGACAGCAAAAATGTCTACCGCGTTGAAGGATTCACCTGCGCGAATTGCGCAGGGAAGTTTGAGAATAATGTGAAGCAGATTCCTGGCGTTCGGGATGCAAAAGTGAACTTTGGCGCTTCAAAAATCACCGTGTACGGTGATGCAACGATTGAAGAACTGGAGAAAGCCGGCGCATTTGAAAATCTGAAGGTAACGCCGGAAAAACCCGTACGGGCAGCGACGGTAGAAGTCAAAAAGGAAGTCAAGGAGCCATTCTATAAAAAGTACAGCACGTTACTGAATGCGACGTTATTGCTCGTATTCGGTTATCTTTCCCAGTATGTCAATGGCGAAGAAAACCTGATCACTTCCTTATTATTTGCGGCCTCTATTGTAATGGGGGGATTTTCACTATTTAAAGTTGGTTTCCAAAACTTGCTTCGGTTTGAATTTGACATGAAAACCTTGATGACAGTGGCCATTATTGGAGCCGCGATTATCGGAGAATGGGCAGAAGGCGCGATCGTCGTTATTTTGTTTGCCATTAGTGAAGCCTTGGAACGCTTCTCTATGGATCGTGCGAGACAATCGATTCGCTCCTTAATGGACATCGCTCCAAAAGAAGCTCTTGTAAGACGTAATGGACAAGAGATGATGATCCATGTCGATGATATCGCCGTCGGGGACATTATGATCGTGAAACCCGGTCAAAAGATCGCTATGGACGGTGTGGTTGTAAGTGGATACTCCGCCGTGAATCAAGCTGCTATTACCGGTGAGTCCGTGCCGGTAGAAAAGACGGTCAATGACGATGTCTTTGCCGGCACGTTAAATGAAGAAGGATTGCTTGAAGTTAAGGTAACAAAACTTGTGGATGATACAACCATTGCGAAGATTATTCATCTGGTTGAGGAAGCACAGGGTGAACGTGCTCCTTCACAAGCGTTTGTTGATAAATTTGCGAAATACTACACACCCATCATCATGATAGTTGCCGCTTTAGTTGCGGTTATTCCTCCGCTTTTCTTTGATGGAAGTTGGGCGGCATGGATTTATCAAGGCTTATCTGTACTCGTTGTAGGTTGTCCTTGCGCACTTGTGATATCGACTCCCATTTCCATCGTGTCGGCGATCGGAAATGCGGCCAAAAACGGTGTCCTGATCAAAGGCGGCGTGTATCTCGAAGAAATGGGAGCCTTGAAGGCTATTGCATTTGATAAAACCGGCACGCTCACAAAAGGAGTCCCGGTTGTAACGGATTTCAAGGTGTTTAACAATGAGACAAATGAATCGGAATTGTTTTCCGTCATTACTGCATTAGAGTACCGCTCTCAACATCCTCTCGCGTCAGCGATCATGAGAAAGGCCGAAGAGGAAAACATTTCGTACTCTGATGTCAGCGTTGAAGATTTTTCTTCGATTACAGGCAAAGGCATTAAAGGGATTGTCAACGGAACGACGTTTTACATTGGCAATCCAAAACTCTTCAAGGAACTGCCGACAGTTCATTTCAGCAGCGAGCAAGAGCAGTTGGTTACAACCCTTCAAAACCAGGGCAAGACGGCAATGGTTGTCGGAACTGACAGTGCAATTCTCGCGGTGATCGCCGTAGCGGACGAAGTTCGCGAGTCAAGTAAGGACGTTATTCAAAAGCTGCACCATCTGGGTATCAAAAAAACCATTATGCTTACCGGCGATAACAAGGGTACGGCAACTGCCGTCGGCGGACATGTCGGCGTATCGGATGTTCAGGCGGAACTGCTGCCGCAGGAAAAATTGGACTTTATTAAACAATTGAGATCCGATTACGGAAACGTAGCCATGGTCGGGGATGGCGTGAATGATGCCCCTGCACTGGCCGCTTCTACGGTTGGCATCGCCATGGGCGGAGCCGGCACTGACACCGCGCTGGAAACGGCAGATGTGGCTTTGATGGGTGACGATTTAAGGAAACTGCCATTCGCGATAAAACTAAGCCGAAATGCATTGAGCATCATCAAACAAAACATCACCTTTGCGCTCGCGATTAAATTGATTGCTTTGCTGCTCGTTATTCCAGGTTGGCTGACGCTGTGGATTGCCATCCTTTCCGATATGGGCGCAACACTCCTGGTTGCATTAAACGGATTGAGACTCATGCGTGTGAAAGAATAAATACTCTGGCGAGTTAGGGGTATTACGCCCCTGACTCTTTCTTTGAAAAGATGTGTGTATCTGGTTCGTTACTATATCGTCGCGATTTTCGCTTTTGCCGTTAACCAATAGATCAAATGGAGTGTAGCGACTTATATGGATCTCGGTCAGGTGGTTCAACTAATACAAACGGTACCGAATCGGCTAACCGTGCGTTTGAAAGTGACCGAGGGGTATCAAAGGGATCAAGGTTTTTAACCTGTACCAATGACAATGAGGTGTGAAATGGTCTATTTTTGGATGATAATCGCGGTATGTATTGATCAAGCAGCAAAGTTTGTAGTTAAAAATTATATGGAGCTAGGGGAAACGATTCCACTTATTCAAGGCATATTCCATCTAACATCCCATCGGAACCCTGGAGCTGCATGGGGGATTATGGCTGGGCAAAGATGGCTTCTTATAACGATTGCTATCGTTGTAGTCGCAGCAGGTTCCATCTATGCAAAAAAGATCACAAATCGAATGCAGCAGTTCGGGCTGGGATTGTTTCTGGGAGGAGCACTCGGAAATGTTGTTGACCGGGTTTTTTACGGAGAAGTCGTCGATTTTTTTGATATCCGTTTTATTAACTACCCGATCTTTAACACCGCGGATACCGCAATCGTTATCGGTGGGGTGATACTCGCAGTGACAAGCTGGAAAGAAGACAAGTTGAAACGGACGACGAGAGAAATCGAATAATAATCAAATTCTGTGAGGTTGGAGGAGCTTATGTCGAGAGGAGTCCGTTTATTCGTTCGTTCTGGAATTATGCTTTTGTTATATTTGCGCTAGGGTTTGCGATATACTCGAGTGCCTTTAAAGAAGAGGGACCGGAAGTGGGGAAAGAAGCACCTAACTTCAGCCTAAAGCAACTGGATGATGACACATTTAAAAAGCTCTCCGATTACCGTGGGAAAGCAGTTGTTCTAAATTTTTGGGGATCCTGGTGTATACCCTGCAAAACGGAAATGCCAGCGTTAGAGAAACAATATGAACGATTCAAGGAAAAAGGATTGGTTGTCATTGGCATTAATATTGGAGAATCGCCGATCGTTGTTAAACCATTTGTGCAATCCGTCGGCGCAACATTTCCGATTTGGTTGGATAGCGAACGAATCGTAACCCAGTTATATCGAATTAGCCCAATTCCACACACCTACTTTATTGATAAAGATGGCATCATCCGTGACCAGTTTATCGGAGAAATGACCGAGACAATCATGTTGAACAAAATTCAGAAGATTTTACCTTAAATACCAAGTTTATGTTGTAAACATGCGTTAGTTAAAGGGGGGAGAAGATCATGGATGTAAGATTATTTCATGTAACACTTGCTTTCGTTTTCTTTCTCTTACAATTATTTTCCCCGGAATCCGTGCAAGCTGATGCAATATCTGTACAAAGCAATCCGATGATAAACGGGACAATAGAGGGAGAAAGCCATATGTCCCCTGAAACAAAAAAGAATCAGGTGTCCTCCGAAAAGCCTAATCTTTCTCCATATCTCCTAGCATTTTTTGTTGCATTCCTTGTATTATTGCCAGTCATTAAATTGATATTTACAATCATAAAACACCTTACGAAAAAGAATGAATAAACAGTCGAAGTAATAATTATCGGAGGGTTCCAAGTGGATTCAAATGTTTCGTTGTTGCTTGCGTTTGGGGCGGGCTTACTGTCATTTATTTCCCCATGCTGTCTACCATTGTATCCATCTTTTTTATCGTACATCACAGGTATTACGGCTGAGGAGGTAAAAAAGGGGCCGCTGGTATTCAGACGTCAAGCTATGTTCCATACCCTGTTTTTTATCACAGGGTTCTCCATTGTATTTGTTGCGCTTGGTTTATCTACCTCGTTACTAGGAAGTCTGTTTTCGGACTATCAGGAATTAGTAAGACAAATTGGCGGCATTCTTTTAGTCTTGTTGGGTCTGATCATGGTGGGCTTTTTTAAAACGGAAATGCTGATGAAAAGTTGGAAGATTGAAGTAAAGAATCGGCCGTTGGGTTATTTTGGTTCCGTTATCGTTGGGGTAACCTATGCCGCAGGTTGGACACCGTGTGTGGGTCCTATCTTATCCTCGATCATTGTACTGGGGGTAACAAATCCAACAAACGCAATATACTATACCCTTGCTTATACACTCGGATTTGCCATTCCTTTTTTCTTGATGACGTTCTTCATCAGTAAAATAAATGCAATTGCAAAGTACTCAGAACGGTTTATGAAGATCGGAGGAGCCTTCATGATCTTATTTGGGATCCTGTTGTACACGAACAAAATGACGGATATCACAGTCTTTTTGATACGACTGTATGGGGGTTTTACAGGATTCTAAGGAGCGATCCTCTTTCAATTCGATTTCGATATTTCCAAATCCAATCTATATCCAATAGGTTACAATTTCACGAATCCCTAACAAGATTAAAATGACACCGGCAACACGGTGTATGATTGACCCCCATCGCTTGGAATGCCGATTGGCGGAGGGATGATTATGTAAACGGATCAATAACCATATTGAAATGAAAAGGGGAACTGCGGTCCCCAAGGCAAAAACAACGGGGAGTATGACGCCAAGGGAACTGGCAAACATAAGTGGAACTAATAAACCGAAAAATAACCAAAACATGGTTGGACAAAATCCTAAAGCCATAACTACTCCAACCGCAAAGGCCGCTTCACCACTATCTTGCCTGCTGGAGAGAGGATGGAGCATTCGAGTTACAAAGCCACGCCCTTTGAAAGGGAAGTGTATAACTCTGAGCAGAAATAGACCCACTAAGATAAATAATGGACCAAGTAATTTGTTAACCCAATCAAATAAGGGAGAAATTGTATCAGAGATGCTGTGACCAAAAGTTAAGATGCAAAAACCTAACACCCAGTAAGCTATTATTTTTCCAAAGACAAAAAAAAGGAACTCCCTTTTTGGTAGGTTTTCAATAGTGGCCCCCTTTTTTCCAATCAACAAAAAAGCTGCCGTGTTGTTCGAAAGTTGACAAGGTTCCATTGCCCCGATTATTCCAAGAATAATTGCACTTAGGACAGGAAAACTAGCTCCCCATTCGATGGACATAATAATCCCCCTTTAAAGGGTAGAATGACTAAAGTATTTATATGACTGGCTGTCCAAATATATGCTTTGATTTAAAGCAATCCGCTCACCAAAGTTGTCCCTGACGTAAAAACAAATTGAGAGGGGTTTTCGTATGAAAAAAGGGGAAGATAGGCGAAATGATTTTATCCCTGCTCTACGATTTCATTGGCTTACATCGATTTATGATCCGATTCTTCGCTGGACAATGCGGGAATCTTCCTTTAAAAACCGACTCATCCAACAAATTCAACTCAGATCTGGACAACGTGTACTTGATCTTGGATGTGGAACCGGTACGCTAACTCTACTCATAAAACAAGCGAATCCGAACACGGAAGTGTTCGGATTGGATGCTGATCCAAAAGTTCTCGAAATTGCCAGGGGAAAAAACGCCAGTGTGGGAATGGACATCATTTTTGATCAAGGAATGTCTTTTGAGCTACCGTATCCGGATCATTCATTTGATCGAGTTGTTTCATGCCTAATGTTTCACCATTTATCCCACGAAAGTAAAAAAGCAACACTAGATGAGATTTACCGTGTTTTAAAGCCAGATGGTGAACTTCATCTAGCGGATTGGGGAAAGCCTCACAATCAACTCATGCGTATAGCCTTCTTGTCCATTCAAATCCTTGATGGATTTACTACCACCAAAGATAACGTAGAGGGTTTATTGCCAAAACTTATCAAGCATTCAGGATTTAACGTCGTTAAAGAAACTTCTAGATTCATGACGATTTATGGAACCTTGTCCCTTTATCATGCCAAGAAGATCAAATAAGGACGTACAGGCAACGCATATATGAGATAACTACTCTTTCGAAAAAAGTAATCAGGTGATCCCATGGGCCTCGGTAGTAAATGGAAGAGGATAAGATACATCTTAGCGGTAATCACTTTATTTGAATTAAGTTTCTTCGGAATGTTTTATGCAAGAAAACAACATATCACCATCGATCAGCTTGTTGAGGTTATCAAGGGTTTACCCCAGGCTGAAGTGGCACAAAATAAATTAGGAACGAAAAAGAACGAAATAGATGATGTCCCTTATTTACTTTTCAAAGAAGGACAGTTTTTTCAAGGGTTTAAAAGCTTACCCGAAGCCATTCACTTTGCGAAATCATTGCCGTTTTCTGTAACAATAAGAACCAAAAATCAAGTGACCGTCTGGGGAAAACGACCCGGCGATATTTATAAAGACCATGTTGACGCCCCTTTTGTAAGTCAGCATCCAGAGTTACCACGTGGTTGCGAAGTTACGGCTTTAGCTATGTTATTGCAATACTACGGTTTTCAGGTAAATAAAATGGAGCTTGCCGCAGAAATCACGAAAGATAGAACCTCTTTAACATATGATCAGAGTGGTCAAATGTTTTGGGGGAATCCTTATAAGGGTTTTGTTGGCGATATGTATGATAGGAGCAAACCTGGGTTCGGAGTTTTTCATACTCCTATTGAAAAATTAGCTCAAAAGTACGCAGGAAGTCGAGTAGTCAATTATTCAGGTTTGTCATTTGATGATATTTTACACGTTGTGAAAAATGGAAAACCGATTTGGGTAATCGTTAATACCAAATATAAAAAAGTTGATACAAGGTTAGTCCAGTGGATGACGAAAGACGGACCTATTTCAACTACTTGGCATCAGCATTCCGTTCTTTTAACGGGTGTTGATCAAGAATATGTTTATTTTAACGATCCAAGTTTAACATCGGGTAAAAACATAAAAAAAAGAAAAGATGCGTTTGAACAGGCATGGATTCAAATGGGTAAGCAAGCAATAGGTATTGGCGATTTGGTAACAAGAGGAGATAGACACTAAAGAACAGTCGCATCATTCAAATTATCACAGCTCCCAACCAGGAGTTGAATTCGAAATTACTTCTAAGCATGGTGAGAACCGGTTTTTTTAGGTCCAGATCCCACCAACGGTGTAAATCCGCGTTTTGTTGGTGTTACCTAAAATAGCATGCGTTTCTGAGTTAAAAGTGAAGAAAGGGGGGGTTAATCCTCCGTTTTTCTGAGTACGAAATAAGGTGTGATCGTATTGAGCTGGAGTGTAGTCGGTTTTGTTCTCCTCGCCGCTGCTGCAAATGTAGTCGGTGGGTTATTCATCTTATTTAAAAAACACTGGTCAAAACGAGGCATCAATGGTTTGATGGCGCTGAGTGCAGGGTTACTCCTTTCAATTGCGATCATGGATTTAATCCCCGAGGCAATTGAAGTAATGCCAACAACGCCGGTTTTTGTTTTGGCAGGAATTATGGCATTGTTTTTCTTTCAGCAGTTTGTAGCGTCCCACTTCCATTTCGGTGAAGAAACGCATCATCATGGTAACGAGAAAAGTGCTGCCGTAGGAGCATTTTTTGGCATGATGATTCATACCTTCTTTGACGGGTTATCCATCGTTGCCAGTTTTGAAGTGGACGTTCGGTTAGGTGTAACAGTGTTAATTGCAATTCTGATGCATAAAATTCCTGATGGTTTAACCATTTCATCCATCGTTTTTGCTATGTCAAGAAAGCGGGGACAGGCAGTAGTTGCAGCGCTTCTGTTAGGTCTTTCAACCATTTTCGGTGCCGTCGTTGCGATGATGCTCTCGCACGTCGCTTTGCCGCATGAACAAATTACGGCAATCGCGATTGCTTTTACTGCGGGCATTTTTCTTTACGTAGCGGGAACAGATTTACTACCTGTTGTGAACGCAGCGGAAGATAGACCGATCGCTTCCTTGTTCTTTTTGGGGATATTCTTGTATTTTCTTCTTCAGTGGGGTTTTCATCTGTTAGCTCCAACGCTGCATTAGCGCAAGTAAGAAAGATGACAAGCGTGAATTCTATACGGAAAGTAATTCTCTTACTGTTATTGTTTTTACTCTTCCAGGTAGTGCCGGCACAGGCACACTCCGAACTGGAAAAAACGTATCCCCAATCCGGACAAGTTCTAGAGGAATTTCCAATCCAGATAGAGCTGTTGGCGATCACGATGCGTAGTTTGAGTATAACGAGGTAATCAATGAAATCCCAGTTTAACCCATACGTTTGCCGGTGATGTCAGCTGCATGGGAGCTACTCTAATTGTGACTTTAAATAGCTTGCGTTTATTAAGGGTAAAGGAGTAGGCTGTTAAGCTCTAGTTAAAAAGAAAGCCGGTTACACCTTAGCGTGGTGAAAACGGCTATTTTTGTGTCAGGACTCCATAGCGTTGTAAATTCGCGTTTTGCTGGCGGTACCCCTTGTACCAAAATGGAGGCGCCCAATGAAACTAGCTGACCGGATGAAGGAAAAGAACACGAAGACAACAGAGCTGTCTATTTGGGGACCATACTTGCGGGAAGAATGGGAGAAGCATTTTGCGAGCCATCTGACCGAAGAAGATAAAGACAGGATTTTTCTCAAAAATAAAGATGGCTACCAGGGGTATCTGTGGCATTTATTCAGCAATAAGCTGAGGGATTGTCTTGAACGCGAGGAAGCGGATGAAGCCTTTCAGCAAGTTGCCCATGAGTCGTACTATGTGTTTTACCAGCTTGAAAACGAAGTGTTGATCTTGGAAAATGCTGCGGAGTTTTCTGTCGCGGACTTGGAAAAAGAATACGATGTGTATGTAGTAGATAAGGATTTTACGTGGACGTATGTGAAGACCCATGAAACCCAGTGGTGTGGGCCTTATTTTTGCAGGAAGTAGAATGGGGAAAACAAAAAGAGGAAGCATACGGATACCTTTGGGGGTATGCCGCCATGCTTCCTTTTTTGATGGATGGCTTGATCATCGTTGCTGGAGATACTGCAAACTGTTTTCCATGATCTCTTTGAAAGGAGGAGCAACAATTTCTTGTCCCCATAATTTTACCCAGAGGTCTGTGTTCGGGTCATCAACAGCTATGTAAACCAATAGCTTTGGATCATCACTTGGTGCAAATCCGATAAAGGAATACGTATATTTTCCTTCGATGAAGTTTCCTTTCTGGTCGCGTTTCTCTACGATTCCTGTGCGCCCAGCGACTGTATGTTCTTTTATGGAAAAGGCTGTATCTGAGCCAGGTTTGTTTTTTACTAACACCTCTAAAATTTCTCGAACCTGTTTGGCTGTTTCTTCTGATATGACTCGACGCCCTTTGTCAATGTGATTCCTTGCCTCCCTCGTGACATGGGGTTTCATCAACTCCCCACCGTTGGCAATAGCCCCGACAGCAGCTACTTGTTGAATGGCAGAGGCAGAACCCGCAAGTCCATAAGCTGCCATTGCCTTATCATAGGGAGTATCCATGTTTGGTATCTTTCCAGGCTGTTCATTGATTTGTTCGGTACCAGTTTTCACTCCAAAACCGAACCGTTTAAAATATTGCTGCAACGAATCATTGGGTATCTGTTCACTGAGCTTGGCAAAAGCGACATTCGAAGAACGTTGGATACCTTCTAAATACGTAATCTGTCCCCAGCCCTTCCCAACATTATGGTCTTTTATAAACTTGCCTGGGGTAATCTCGTAGGTTCCGGACTCGTAAGTTTCGTAGTTCTTATACTTTTCCTCTTCAATAGCTGCCGCCAACGTCACGATCGGAAATGCGGCCACAGGATCTGGTTTCGCTTTTACTATGTCTGGAACCCGGTCATTGGCATCCTGTTTTTTCAGATTCCCCATCCCAAGAATTTCTCCAGTATTTGGATCGGTAACGATTACCGTCATGTTCTCGGGCTGATAGGCTTTGTCGGTCTTATGTATCGCTTCTTCTACATACTCCTGAATTTGTGAATCGAGGGTCAGAACCATATCGGCTTGGGATGAAGTTTCCGCGGCTTGTGCCTTTTGACTCTCCCCTGTATTCATCTGTTGTGCGCTTGGTACGGAAGGGGTTACCTCGGGAGGCATCCACTGATAAGCGATAAACAATAAAGCAAATGAAGCAGCTACGCCCCCGATGGCCTTGGCATACTTTTTTCGCCTTTTCATCTGTTTGAGCAGCTCCCTTTCTCGACGGATATGACTCGCGATTTCACGTCGTTTGTCCTCGTCCATCTGAAGCGACGGAAATGATTGAAGCATTGTGCTTATTTCTTTTTCTTCAAAAGATGGCGTCATGTAGATGGACCTCCCTGCCGTTATTGCCCATTTGTTTTTGCAATTCCTTGATGGCTCGATGGAGCGTCGTACTGACTTTTGCTTCACTCCAGCCCAAGATTTCCGCTGTCTCTACTGTAGATACTCCCTCGATCAACCGCAGGATCAGAACTTCTCGATATGTGCTTTTCAGGTGATTCATCGCTTCATAAACTTCGTGCAATTGTTCCTTTAACACCAATGCCTTCTCAGGTGTACGCTCTTTGGAAGTGAGGAGTCGAAGGACGTTTTCGGGGAACCAATCCATCATTTTTTGCTTTCGCCTATAATCAATCGCTGCATGGCGCGCGATGGTCAGAAGCCATGTTTTGGGCTGTGCTCTGCCTTCATAGCTTGATAAGGCTCTTAGCGCCTTCGTAAAAACCTCCTGGACTAAATCTTCCACATCTCTACGTCCGGTAAAATACGCGAGGTAATTGTAAATATCATGGCCGTATTGCTGGAACCATCGCTCTATTCGGTCATCGGAATCCATTCGTACGCTCCTTTATGAAGTTTGTATCTTATTAGACGCAAAAATGAAATTTGCTTACAGTTTTTGTGATAGAAAAAAGAAAATGCTGTCCCACCTGAGCCATTACCTAGGAGGACAGCACCATACAACGAATTGAGGCGTTCAAATATGGGACAAAAAAGTGTGAGAGAAATTAGGGTCACGGATTATCGTGATATTTATTTGTTAAACCTAGAATTTAACCCGAATCTGCATGTATTTACCGAAGATCAGGTAAAAGAGAAAATCGAAATCATCACAAAGAAAACAAATGATATGATCTTTGTTTGTGAGCAAAATAACGAAGTCATCGGATATATTCATGGAAGCCCTTATGAATTGCTTTTTTCCGACTCTCTTGTAAATGTCTTGGGATTTGTTGTGAAAGAAACGTATAGGAATCAAGGTGTAGGTAACATGTTGATTGAACAGCTGGAACAGTGGGGAAAGAACAATGGATTTTCCGGGATAAAGCTGTTATCCCACCCAATTCGCATACATGCTCACAGGTTCTATGAACGACGTGGCTATTTATTTACAAAGGATCAGAAAAATTTTATCAAAAGCTTCTAGCTGGAACTCCCGTTTTCTACAAAAATAAAGCATAAGCTCACCATAGCGGCAAACTTATGCTTCATTCTCTTCGATCCGAAAAATCTAAGCGGAGAGAGTGGGATTCGAACCCACGCACGCCTCACGACGCCTAACGCATTTCGAGTGCGTCCCCTTATGACCACTTGGGTATCTCTCCATATTTGGTTTGTCAGAAACATTATCTACTATAGCAAAATACAGTCAAAAATGCAAGACTCATTCCTCTGCATGCCCCTTGATTTGCGCGGCTCATTAGGCCAAACTAATAACAGCACACCCGATTGGTATCCGATCAGAAGAAAAGTGAGGAACATATATGAAACGTGAACGTTTGGACAAGGTGCTGGCCAATATGGCAATCGGCACGCGCAAGGAAGTGAAAGCATTAGTAAAGCAGCGACTGATCGTCGTAGACGGCGTTGTCGCAACAGACCCGGGGATGCACGTTATTCCCGAGGAACAGGAAATCCTTGTGGATGGAGAACCGCTTAACTTCAAGCGCTGGGTATACGTTTTACTAAACAAGCCGCCTGGAGTGGTTTCTGCTACAGAGGACAATGTCCATGAAACCGTAGTGGACTTGCTCCCGTACGAATGGGCAATCAAAGTGCATCCGGTAGGCCGACTGGATATTGATACAGAGGGTCTCTTGCTGTTGACCAATGACGGTCAGCTCTCCCATAGCCTCTTGTCCCCGAAAAAGAAAGTAGACAAGGAATACTTTGCCCGCATTGATGGCCGGGTCACGGAGCACCATGTACAGGAGTTTGCCAAGGGCGTGGAATTGGAGGACTTTACTACACTGCCAGCCAAGCTGGAGATTATCTCTTCGGGAGAAACATCAGAGATTCGCGTCACCATCATGGAGGGAAAGTTCCATCAGGTAAAGCGGATGTTTGCTGCTTTCGACCTGCAGGTCACCTATCTGCAACGGATTCGTATGGGCCCGCTTCACCTTGACCCGTCACTCGCCCCTGGTGAGTATCGCGAACTGACCGAAGAAGAGCTGAACATGCTGCAAAACGTAAACAAATAAAAAACCGCCTGCATGCAGACGGTTTGTCCAGACAGCCCGGTCATTCCTGTACCGGCTGTCTTTTTTTTCGCAATCCACGAAAGAAGTCCTTGAGCATCTGCCCGCATTCCTCCGCAAGAACACCCTCAATAACTGGCACCTGGTGATTAAAGCGCGGTTCTTCCAACAGGTTCATTATTGTCCCGGCACAGCCCGCCTTCGGATCGCGAGCGCCATACACGACTTGCTCAATGCGACTTTGAACGATTGCACCCGCACACATGGGACACGGCTCCAACGTCACGTACAGCGTACATCCGATCAAGCGCCATCCACCCAAGCGTTCACTTGCCTCCCGTATCGCGATCATTTCCGCGTGCAAGGTAGGGTCTTTTTGTGTTTCCCGCAAGTTGTAGCCGCGACCAACGATTTCCCCGTCGCGCACGATGACCGCACCGATCGGAACCTCGCCAATCGCAGCGGCTTTCTGGGCCTCTTCCATGGCTTGTTTCATATAATAATCATGTTCATTTGCTTGTATCACGTTTCCTAAAGCTCCTTCAAAAACAGTCTTTCGTCCCGAACAAACGGACCATGTTCCCTAAAAAAGTTGATTCAAGAAGTTTTTGTCCTAACCCATTCACATACTATCTGAGAGATTACATACATTAATGATGTAAGGGAACAGAAGTATGCAAATCATTGTTAGCCTCTTTCTGGAGGGATGTGAGTGGGCTTAACCTCTGCAAATACGTTATTTGATCGCTTTCACAGTCCGACTAGAGGTCTACTGGCAAAAGAAGAAGTGTTTTCCCACATCGAACATACCATCTCATCCATAGGTGGTCCATTTGAAATTATTGTGGGGGCCGACTCTCAATTAAAAAGCCGCGGGACTTTTTTTGCCCTAGTTATCACAGTGATTCGTCCCGGCCATGGGGGAACCTTCTTTTATCACAAATTTCAAGAACGCCGGTACTCATCTTTGCAACAGCGTATATTTCAGGAAGCGATGTACGCAGTCGGACTTGCCACAGAAGTACGCCAATATTTGCGGGACCGCCACTTAGATACTCCCATCCGCCTGCATTTTGATATCGGCACGAATGGTCCTACCCGTAAGTTTATCCAGTCTTTGTTGAGCTTAGCAGAAACCAATCACTTTCGTGCCGAGATCAAACCGAACTCCTTCTGTGCATCTACGATTGCCGACAAGTACACCAAGTAACAAAGCGGGCGGATTGCTAATGAGGCGTCCGCTTGGCTTTGTTTTGCCCCTATCTTTGTTGGTTCAAACAATTCGGGACAGGCTCCTGCTTCTCCTGCCCACTGTGTTTTTCCGGTTAATAGGGTGATTGACAATGTACGAGACGTGAGCTATTATAAGCTTTAATTGAAGCGTTTTCACAAGGCGTGTTACTGGTAATGCAGGCATGAGCCGAGAAGATCTTTTTCTTGTTAAAAAGGTTTTTTCGGCTCTTTTTTCTGATTAACGTCATGGTTCATCGGCGTTTTTCATTAAATTGGATGTGACCGCTTGCGGTAAGCAAATACGGTCATGGACCGTTTTTTGTCTATCAAAAGGTGGTGGAATGGATTGTCCCGTGAAAAGGAAAAAACGTACGCAATTACGCGTGTGTTGAACCATAACGTCGTACTCGTAGAAGAACCCGGATCCGGACAAGAAATTGTCCTGTTCGGAAAAGGAATCGGATTTGGCGCAAAACCCGGGAATACCATCCCCGCCCAAGACTCGCGTGTGGAAAAGCGCTTCATGCTCGAAAATGAAAATCATCAGAAGCAGTATCAGAACATCTTGAGCCAAGTAGATCCTGCTGTCGTAGGAATTGCGGAAGAAATTATCGCTCTCATTGCGAGTGAAATTACGCCAGAATTAAACGAACACGTCCATGTTGCCTTGCCTGACCATATCCAGTTTGCGATCTATCGGCTCAATAACGGCATGGAGATCGTGAATCCGTTTTTGTTCGAAATCCAGACGCTGTACACGAAAGAGTACGCACTGGCGAATCGGGCAGCGGATATGATCAAAAACGCATTCGACCTGGACATTCCCGATAGTGAAATCGGATTTCTGGCCTTGCACATTCACTCCGCGATCAGCTACGTCCCAGTAAAAAAGGCTGTCCAATTCACCAACATCATCACAGACTTGGTAAGCCTGATTGAAGAGCGAACAGCCATTACGATTGAACGCAGTACCATTGATTACGTTCGCCTCATTACCCATTTGCGCTTTGCCGTTGAGCGCATCCGTCAGCAAAAATTCATCAAGAACCCGCTTCTGGACCGAGTCAAAACCACCATGCCAGAAGCCTATCAATTGGCAACAGAGCTGGCTCAATACATCTCCACCCGTCTCGAGATTGCTGTACCAGAAGACGAGGTTGGTTACATGGCTCTGCACCTTTATCGCTTATTACAACAAAATTAAATCATAATCCTGCGTGTTACTAGCTCGACTAGGCATGAGCGGTGAGATCATACGGACATAGTAAGTATGTCGTCGTATGAATTCAACCGTCTCATGCCTTTTTTGGTTCAGACGCAAAAGGAGGATACTATGCTACGCAGTCTTTTTTCCCGGAAAAAACAACAAGAGGTAACCTTTCTTGCACCATTAACAGGTACCGTACTACCCCTGTCTGAAGTTCCTGATCCTGTATTCGCAGGCAAAGTCGTCGGTGATGGTGTAGCGATTTTACCAAGTGCAGACACTCTCGTCTCCCCTATCGATGGAAAGGTAACGCATCTTTTCCCTACTCACCATGCTATTGGGCTGTCGACTGAAAGCGGTCTCGAGATATTGATGCATATCGGTATTGATACCGTGAAATTAAACGGAAAAGGCTTTACCCCATTTGTCTCCGTTGGCGATCAAGTCAAAGCTGGCGACAAGCTCATCCAATTCGACAAGAGTGTACTGGAAGAAGCGGGCTGTCCGATCGTAACACCAATCGTTATTACGAACGGTGATCGGGTTGCTGAAAAAAATGTGGTGGCAAAAGCAACTGTGCAAGCAGGCCAAGAGCCACTGATGACTGTCGTCTTAAAATAAGCGAAGCGCATGGTTGAAGGAGGTACAACATGGTTCAATTTGAAGTAACCGTCAATGTAGAGGGTGGGCTCCACGCGAGACCAGCAGCTCTACTCGTGAATTGTTCGTCGCAATCTCAGTCAAAGATTACGCTGAGCAAAGGGACAAAACACGCAGATGGCAAAAGCATTCTCGGCATCATGACGTTGGGTGTCTCCCAAGGCGATACCCTGACCGTTCAGATCGACGGAGCGGATGAACAAAACGTAGCCACTGCGATTCAGCAGCTGTTGGAGCAATCCTCGTCAAACATATAGTGTAAACGACGGACAGGAAGGTGAAGGATGTATGTTAAAAGGAATCCCGGTTTCCGCTGGCATTTCGATTGCCCCTGTTTTACGCCTCACACACGAAACAGCCATCACGCAGGCAGAGTCCACCACTCCAGTGGATACAACTCAGGAGCTAGGACTACTGAGCAAGAGCGTCGAGCAAGCTCGCGAACAACTGGAAAAGCTAAAAGAACAGACAGAGGAACAACTAGGCTCGGAAAAAGCGGCCATCCTCTCTGCTCATATCGCCTTTTTGGATGACCCGGCATTTGTGGGGGAGATGAGTGCGCTCATTGAAAATCAACAACTGGCGGCATCTGCTGCCGTCTCGCAAGTAGCCGATCAGTTCATTGCTCTCTTTGAGAGTATGAACGATGCCTACATGAAAGAGCGCGCGGATGATATTCGTGATGTGAGCCGCCGTCTGATTCGAAATATTTCGGGCGGTGACACCGTCATCTCCTACCCGGAAGAGCCTTTTATCCTGGTTGCATGGGACGTCACCCCATCCGAGACGCTTCAGCTTCCGCTCCAGCATGTACGGGGAATTGTCACGGCAAAAGGCGGCGCTACCTCTCATGCAGCCATATTGGCACGCTCTCTCGGAATTCCCGCTGTCATGGGTGCAGGCGATACCTTGATGGAAAAAGTAGACTCCGGAAGTTTGTTGATCATCGATGGAACCTCTGGACAGCTCATTGTTTCGCCTGATGCGGATACACTGACGGCCTATCAGGAAAAAGCCGCACAGGAAGCAAAGGAACGCCAATGGTACGAAGCCATTAAAGATCTGCCTGCCGAAACAACCGATGGTCACCGCGTTCACCTGATGGCAAACATGGCTGTGCCAGAAGAATCTGATGCACTGATCGCATCTGGTGTAGAAGGAATCGGGTTGTTCCGCTCCGAGTTTTTGTTCATGGATCGCAGCACTCTTCCCGATGAGGCCGAACAATTTGCTGCATACAAGCACGTAGCCGCTGCTTTTGGCGACAAGCCGGTCATCATTCGCACCTTGGATGTTGGCGGTGACAAGCATTTGCCAGCCCTCGCGCTTCCACAGGAGGAAAACCCGTTCCTTGGTTTCCGCGCCATGCGCATCTCGTTAGCCAGACCGGAATTGTTCCTGGTGCAATTACGCGCTCTCTTGCGTGCCAGCGCATTTGGCCGCCTGCTGATCATGTTCCCGATGATTTCCCATTTGGAGCAGCTGCGTGAAGCCAAACGATTGCTGGAGCAAGCAAAAGCAGAGCTGCGGGCAGAAGGGATCGCTTTTGACGAGAAGATCGCAGTAGGCATGATGATGGAGATTCCGGGTGCTTGCCTGCAAGCAGATGCGTTTGCGAAAGAGGTAGACTTTTTCAGCATCGGCACGAATGATCTCGTTCAATATACCCTAGCAGTAGACCGGATGAATGCCAATATCGCCGAGCTGTACAGCTACTACCATCCAGCTGTTTTACGATTGATTTCCCAAGTCATCGAAGCTTCCCATCGGGCGGGCATTTGGACTGGGCTGTGTGGGGAAATGGCGGGAGATCCGTTGGCTACCAAGCTCTTGCTCGGATTGGGGCTCGATGAGTTCAGCGGTGCCGCTTCGGTAATGCCAAAAGTCAAAGAACGTATCCGCTCCACCAGCGTAGAGGAAGCGAAGCAATTGGCTGAGCACGTTCTTACACTCTCTACTGTAGACGAGGTCGTTCAATATCTGAAAGACAAAGCCTTATAAAAGGTTTTGTCGCCTGAGTAGTGTAAGCGCTTCCAATATATCGATCAGAATGGTCTCTCTCCGGCTTATTCCTTGTGCCCTCATCATTTTGCCATTCATCCGGAGAGCGGCTTCCCTGATAAATTCATCCCATTCCAAGGAGGTTTTATCCTATGCTCGCTTTTCTGCAAAAGATCGGAAGAGCCCTGATGCTCCCGGTCGCAACGTTGCCAGCCGCAGCGATTTTGCAAAGCTTTGGTCTTCTCAAATTCGAGAAGGACCTCAATCTCGGCGCCTTTGGCGCATTCATGGACTCGTACATCGCTCCGCTTTTGGCTGCTGGCGGTGCAGCCATTTTTGACAACCTGGCATTAATCTTTGCTGTCGGTGTTGCCATTGGCTTGGCTGGAGATGCTGTTGCTGCTTTGGCCGCTGTCATTGCCTACGTCGTATTGACGAAAGTACTTGCAGCTGTTCCTGCTGCCATGCCTTTCATCGCGGACGATTTAAAACTGAACATGGGTGTCATCGGCGGTATTATGGCGGGTGGTATTGCAGCGTTTTTCTATAACCGCTACCATTCGATCAAGCTGCCAGAATGGCTAGGCTTCTTTGGTGGAAAGCGTTTCGTACCGATTATCACTTCTCTTTCCATGGTTGTCATCGGTTTGATTTTCGGGATCATTTGGGGGCCGATCCAGATTGCCCTCGACTCATTGGGCTCTTGGATCGTAGGTCTCGGCGCAACAGGTTCTTTCTTGTTCGGATTCTTCAACCGATTGCTCGTTCCATTTGGTCTGCACCACGTACTCAATGCGATTGCCTGGTTCCAAATCGGTGACTTTACCGATGCCACAGGAAAAGTGGTACACGGCGACTTGCATCGCTTCTTTGCGGGAGACCCATCAGCAGGAATGTTTATGACTGGTTTCTATCCGATCATGATGTTCGCACTTCCTGGAGCGGCTTTCGCTATTATTCACTCAGCGCGTCCTGAAAAACGCAAAGTAGTTGCTTCTATGTTTATTGGTGCGGCTCTCGCTTCGTTCCTGACCGGGATTACCGAGGTAGTTGAGTTTGCGTTTATGTTCGCTGCTCCACTCCTGTATTTTGTCCACGCGATATTGACGGGTGTGTCCGGGTATATCGTGACCTCTCTGGGCATCAAGCACGGCTTTGGATTCTCAGCGGGTCTGATCGACTACGGCATCAACTTCCATCTCTCTACGAATGCTTGGATGATCATCCCGATTGGTCTGGCATTCGCCGTGGTCTACTACGTCCTGTTCCGTTTCATGATCGTAAAGCTGAACCTCAAGACGCCAGGGCGTGAAGATGACGAAGAAATGACAGCTACAGCTACGGGAAGGAACAATTCGATGCAGGATAAAGCGATCCAAGTGCTCACTCACATTGGTGGAAAAGAAAACGTCGTTAGCGTAGACGCTTGCATCACTCGTTTGCGTCTCGTCTTGAAGGACGACAAGAAGGTCAATGACAAAGCCTTGAAGGACCTCGGTGCAGCAGGTGTCATGCGACTGGGTCAAGGAAGCGTGCAAGTCGTCTTTGGAACCCATTCGGAGCTGCTAAAAGAAGAGATAAGCAAGCTGTAAAATATATCGAATGCCCGGTCACGGTGAAGTCCGTACCGGGCTTTTTTCTGTTTCCTGAATGGGTAACGGACGCGACCCGGCATCATTCCCATCATGTGTCGTACTATATGGGCATCGCGCGTTGTTTTCCAACTCCTTTTCAAACATGACCAAGCGCTCGAGAAATCCCTCACAAGCTGGCATACTCTGTGGCGCCATCATTTCAATTTCGTAAGCGACGGTCTTTCTCCATATTTCCAGCTGCCTTCTATTTGCCTCCCAAGCGTTCAATCCATCCCTTTTGCTAAATCAGCAAACCATCCTGATAAAAAGATCAAGCATGTTACATCGTAGCTTTTTAGCCAACACCGGCAAATGATTAGCCTTGAAGTCATAATCTCCCTTCTCGTACTTCAAGTATGTTGAAGCATTTCGAAACCCGAGTGCTTCCGCCATTTCTTGCAAGGTCAGCTTGCACTCATTACGTCGTTGCGCGATAAACGGGAGGTTGAGTCGTTCCACCAGTTATCTCCTCCTGATTTGCAAAAATGGCAAATATTTATAGTTACATCATATCCTTTCAATTTTAGCAAAGTCAATACAGATTTTGTCATATTAGCAATCTTGTTTTTTCCGTTTTGGAAAATTGTTAGAATGGAATTGCCAAAACGATAAAGGTGGTCTCACGATGTCCATAGTTGGTCAACGCATAAAATGGCTGCGCGAACAAAAACAATGGTCACAACTTCAATTAGCTGAAAAGCTGGGCATACATAATACGGTACTTTCGCGGATCGAGTCAGGCGAAAAGAAGGGCGTCGATTTTCATCTGATTTCCAAAGTCGCAGATTTATTTGAAGTATCCACCGATTTTCTCCACGGGCGCACGGAAGAACCATCTTGGCAACGCGGTTCTGTCCGGGAAACGCCGGCGACCTTTTTGGATGTCGATGTCCTGACCGAGAAAGACCTGGTTGAGGTCAAACGCCATATTGAATTTTTGAAGTGGAAGTCTTTGCAAGAAAAGAGCGAAGACCCTTCTTGAAGATTAACGGATAACAGAAAAACCCCTGTCTCCAGGGGTTTTCATCGTGGCAAGCGTCAGGCGTACTCTCCTGATGCTTTTTTATATAGGCTGTGTTATTCTTCGCTGTCGTTAGCCATTTCGTCTGCATTCAACTCGATCCAGCTCTGCGACCAAGACTCAATTCCTTTGAGAACCGGAGTCAGAGCTTTCCCCATCTCCGTTAAGGAATACTCTACGCGGACAGGAGCAGAATCAGTAAACACCTGCCGATGCACGAGTCCTTCCTTCTCCAAATCCTTCAAACGCTCAGAAAGTAGCCTTCCGCTTACTGGCAGGGCCCCTTCCAATGCACAGAATCGCTGTGGTCCCGACAACAACTGGTATAGGATTAGACCTGTCCATCGCTTCCCCAACAACTGCATACCTTTTTCGAACTTAGGACAGAGGGTAGACTGTTTCATAGGTATCACCTCATTCTCCTTCCAGTATAACGCTCTTTGTTCCATCCATCAAAACCAATGATGGGAATCAACCTTGAAAATTACACTTGCCAACTGTTGGGATTTTGTTAAATCACTTGACTCAAGAAATTATTATTGTATACTTACTAACGAAAAGTAACTTTGTTACGCATTTGAATTTTCGGAGGGATTCATACATGTCTAATCGTTTTGAATGGAGCGCACTTATTCTACGTGTGATTGCTGGTCTTACTTTTGCCATTCACGGAGTGGCTAAATTCCAAATGGGGCTGGAGAATGTCGCTGGTTTCTTCGGGACCATGGGACTCCCTGCATTCATTGCTTATCTCGTAGCCTTCTTGGAGGTCGTAGGCGGCATTGCCTTGATTCTGGGTCTGGGTACTCGCGTGTTCGCAGGTGCGTTGTCTGTTGTCATGCTTGGTGCGATCTTTAAAGCCAAGCTCGCTGCCGGCTTCCTGGGCGGTGAAGGTGGAGCTGGTTATGAGCTGGATTTGGCCTTGCTTGCGATGTTGGTTGCTCTTGGTATCAGCGGCAGCTCCAAGTTCGCGCTGGACGCTATCCTGTTTGGTAAAAGATCGGTTGAGTAATACCATTGTTAAAAATATAAAAGCCAAGCCTGAAGGTCACATTTGAGATCCTTCTGACTTGGCTTTTTCACTTTATTCTTTCTGCGGCGATTCCTCGATCATTTTTTTATTGATGATTCTTATTTTGTCTGCTGGAGATTTCTCGTCCTTTGCACTAATAAATACGGAGTTATCTCCCGCTTCAAAAAACATGACATAATCTTCATCGGCCATGCTCTTATCTTCACTGACGGGCGCTCCCAGATTTTTACGGATCGTGTCCAGATTCGTTTCATTTAGATGAAGACCGGCCAAATCAATCCCATATACGCGATCTTGCCCATCAAAATAAATGAGCGCACTTTCTAGCTTCTCAAAGACCTCATAGCGCCCGCCATCCCAATAATCTTGTTTTATTACCTTGCCATATAGCGCAGAAACCTCATCCCGCTTCATCCCGATGTGGATATCGAAGCCACTGATCTCGTTTTTGGCGAGCAGCTTCAAAAACTGCTCATCCAGAATAATTTGACGTACGTCAGCGGTTTGCTTCTCTTGCTTTTGGTCGCCACCGCTATTTCCCGCCTCTTGCTTCTGCTCTGCTACAGGCTGCTGTTTAGTATCTGTTGGTACGCTCGTGTCAGTTGAACAGCCTCCCACAATCAAGCCTGCCATTACGGTCATACACACCCATTTTCTCATCCGACTTCACTCCTTCATTTCCTCTTGAATGGTTTCATCGCAACTTCTTCACTGGTATAACGTATCTTTTAGTAAAAAGTGAGGTGTTGGTTGAATGCCACTCTGGTTACTCGTCGTACTTATTTTCGGAGGTCTCTTGCTGATTGGAGCCATCATCGATTGGATTGCCAAGCGCCGGAAGCAGAGAGTCCTCATAGAGCGTAACAACCGTGATTCCCATTCCTTTGATGAAGGATACGACCCGAGAAATAAAGACGAATATCTCAATTGATAGACGCTGCTTCCCATCATTTGGTTACGAAACGGTACCTAACAAAAAAAAGACCCCCGAAAGGGTCCCCCTTCACACCACAATGCTGATGATAATTCCTGACAAAATGCTGACGAGTGTTGCCCCATACAACAGCCTCAATCCAAACCGGGCGACGACATTCCCTTGCCTTTCATTCAAGCCTTTTACCGCGCCAACAATTGTCCCGATGGAGCCAAAGTTCGCAAACGAAATCAAAAACACTGACACGATGGCCACCGTTCTTTCGCTCAACTGACCTTGAATCTTCGTAAAGTCGAGGATGGCGACAAACTCGTTCGCCACTATTTTAGTCGCCATGATACTTCCTGCTTGTACAGCTTCATGCCAAGGAACCCCCATAAGAAAAGCGAGCGGAGCAAAGACATATCCTAACAACGCTTGGAACGAGATACCGAATACCGCAGTGAACAACCCGTTCACCATCGCAATGAGTGCAATAAATCCGAGCAACATCGCGGCAACAACCACGGCTACTTTAAATCCATCCAGAATGTACTCCCCGAGCATTTCAAAGAAAGCCTGTTTCTCTTCTTTTTCTTGATCGAGCAAGTCATCTTCCGGCTTCACTTCATACGGCGTAATAATGGAAGCAATGATAAAACCACCAAATAGGTTGAGTACCAACGCAGCTACTACATACTCCGGTTTGAGCATGGTCATGAAGGAACCCACGATCGACATAGACACGGTGGACATTGCAGAGGCGCACAGTGTGTACAGCCTGTTTTCCGGTATGGCGCCGAGCTGTTTTTTCACGGTAATAAACACTTCGGACTGCCCGACAATCGCCGAAGCAATCGCATTATACGACTCCAATTTTCCCATGCCATTCACTTTGCTCAATACGAATCCTACATAATGGATAAATAAAGGCAGGATCCTCGTGTACTGCAGAATGCCTATCAGTGCGGATACAAACACAATGGGCAGCAAAACTTGCAAGAAAAACGGCGACGCATCCGGATTCGCAATGCCACCGAAAACAAAATTGATCCCTTCGTAAGCATAGTCCAGGAGTACGGAAAAGCTGCTGGCAATGCCTGATATGAGAATGAGTCCAATATTGGTTCGCAACAGCAGCAAGCCAAACACGATCTGAATCAGAATCATGATGAGGATAGGGCGATACCGAATGTGCTTTTTATCGCTACTTGCCAGCCAAGCAAGCAAAAATACCGTAATCAAACCTATTCCTGCGATGATATAATTCATGCAACCAACTCCGATCCGCTTATCTCGCTCCATAATCTTCCCAAAAGAACATAAAAAAACCCTCCCGAACGATGAATAATCGAACAGAAGGGAGATGGGACAACTATATATCTGCTACGGCGATGGCCTCAATCTCAATCAACAACTCGTCTCTGATGAGCTTGCTCACTTCCACTGCTGAGCTCGCTGGCGGGGTTTCTGTATTCACGTACTGATCTCGAATCTCACGGACAATGTGCATTTTGGAAATGTCGGTCACGAAAAAAGTCAATTTCACTACATGATCAAAGCTGGTTCCTGCCGCTTCCAGAGCGAATCGGATATTTTCAAAGACTTGTTTTGTCTGTGCCGCTAAATCGCCTGTGCCGACCACTTGGCCGTCCTTGTTGAGAGCGACCTGACCCGATACATAAATCGTCCGTACGTTCCGAACCTCCACCGCATGGGTATAGCCAAACGTAGGTGGCATTGTTTCAGGGTTAATGAATTTGATTCGCTTATCATTCTGCATCCGACATGCTCCCTCCGATTCACATTTGTTGGTAAACCATTCTATCATACGCACAAAATTCTGACCATTCGTCGAATTATTTAAAGAAAGAGAGGGCAGTCTCATGATTATTACATGCGATGGTTATTGCAGCATGGGCTATATTTATTTGCAACCACCCGATAAGGAAATCATAGATTATCAAAAGGAGAAGGATAACCAGATTAGCCGTTATGTCGATCCTTCCTCGTTGCACATCCCGTTAGTCGTTGATTTCAACAGGGGAAAGCTGTTGCATGACATGCGATTATCCACGAAAACGTATAAGAAGGCGGTTGGCGATGAGATCGATGAAGAGTACCAGAACGATCTCGATGAGCAAGGCTACATGACAGGAATTGAACTGAATTTATCCAAAGACAAGCTGGTTCACTTGTTAGAAAATAAAGCGTTTGCGGTTTATCGCACAGAGTGGAAAGGCCAACCCTACCACCTGGCTACATTGGATATGGATCACAAAGTGTTTGATTCGAGCAATGTGATTTATCCTCTGAATGAGAAGCAGGATGCGTTCGTGGTCATTGAAGTAACGGCAGAGTATCAAATTGGGTTAGTGAAGGCGTTACTAACAAGGAGAGATGATTTATACCCCGTCGAGTATTTATTAGCTCCGCAGTTTATTTTAAGCGAGTATACGTTATAGAATGGAATGAATAACCCGTCTCCAGCTTGGCTGAGGACGGGCTTTGCTTTTTTAATGGTCTCTATTTGGAGGAATTAAATTGATCAAACAGCCCGCTTCCAGCGCTTTTCGGCTGTTCTTTTTTGTTTGCGGCTTCAAATTGCTGAAACAGTCCGCCGTCATACTTCTTTTTTTCTTCTACTCTTATTTCTTTCTTTTTGGGTAGGGGCTGTTGAATCGGTGTTCTTTCAGGCTTTACAGGCTTTACATTCTTTTTCTTTCTCGTACTTTTCGTAATGATCTTGTTAGGAGGTTGCTTCTTCTTCTTTCTTTTTCTATTCATAAACCAATAAGATAAAGGAAAAATGCCGAGCATAATCGCTCCGGCTGTAATCAAATACAGCTTCCAAATCGATTGCCTTTTCTCTTCCTCTTGTTTTTCTTCCCGCATCTTTTGGACAACCTGTTCAAAATCGCGAACTTTATAATTTGCTTGAACAGATGACAGGTTCTTTACAAACCCAACCGAACCGCTTCCATTATAGTTAAAATATCGCGGGGCATTGTTTACTGTCATCTGGTATATGTACCCTGTCGGCACACCTGAATCCTGGATTTTTTCTTTGATCTCTCCCATAAGATCAGAAGAAGTCGGCTCAATCATTTGGTCATATTCCAAAACTTCATAGTTCTTAAGTTCTTTTTTTCCTACTAATTGAACATTTTCTTCATTATTGAACAGAAAATACCTGGGAATCCTATTAATATTCTTCCGATAGACTTTGTTTTTCGGGAAATTATGCAAGGCCATTTCGTTGCTATGCACTTCCAGTGTCTGCTCTGACAGCAGTACCTCTTCTGCTTCTATGATGGGGAGGTTTTTCTCAAAGGCTTCATATTGAGGGAGCCATTGAATGGTACCATCCGGGCGTAAAAACAAGTAAATTTGCATATATTGAAAAGATGTCAGATAGATTTGATTGGTTGGTAGACTATGAAGATAAAACTGTTTTTCAAATGGTGTTGGATCGAAATTGTATGGGATGTTGAATACTGTTGCCCCATTTATCTCACTCTCATCTACCTCTTCTAACTGTCCGTTATCATGTACGGTAAAGTATAGAGAGCCATTATGAGTTGGGTCACCCCATATCGTCGTATGATAAAATTGATTCGGTTGTAAATGGTATGGTCCAATACCACTATCGATTTGTATTAAGAGTTCGTTCCGCTTGATTCTTTCCTCTTCCGCAGCGGCTTCTTCACTCGTCTCCTCTTCTTGGCTAGCCTCTTCTTCCTCGAATTGCTCTTCGTCATCGTCGTCATCGTCATGCTTTTTGATTTTAACCGGCTTGGATGATTTGAAGCCGCTTGACGGTTTTGCGCTTTTTATCGTGGAGCTTGAACTTTTGCTGGTTGAGCTTGAGCTTTTTCCTGAAGAATATGAGCTTCTGCTGGAGGAGGATGAGCCTGTACTCGATGATCCCGAGCTTCTGCCCGACGAATATGGGCTGGTACTCGACGATCCTGAACTTCTGCCGGACGAATATGAGCTTGTACTCGATGATCCTGAACTTTTGCCGGACGAATATGAGCTTGTACTCGACGATCCTGAGCTTCTGCCTGAACTACTGGAGCTAGATGAACTTGAGCCTCTAGATGACGCAGGCTCTACAGGAAGGATTACTAGACTAATCATTACAGCGCAAAGAAAATAGGCAAGCAATTTCCGCATGAAATATGACCCCTCTATGAACCAACCAATGGTTCTCTCCTATATAACAGTTAAATACTACCACTTGGCGTCATAGCAATGCTACAAAATTCCTATCCTTCCTTCTTCACCCTCTTTTGGCTTTTTACCCTTACATCTATCCTGTATAATTTTTTGAAAATGAGCAAATAGAAAGCGAGGATTCGCTAGTGACAACGGTATACGATAAAGCGAAATATCATTACGAAAACTTTGAAGAGGATCTTCCTCAAAAACAGGCATACGTACATACAGGCTTTTTCATTGGCTGGTTGATTGAACATGATATGGTTAGCGAGAATTTCAAAAAGAGTTTCGAAAACCTAATCGCTGATTTTAAACAAAGGAAGATGACTGGTCCTGAAGTTTATGAGAAGACGGGTGGGGTATTTGCCAAAGACATGCTGAATGAAGAAGGAAACCAGTTCGCGATGTTTTACTTCGATTTCGATACGGGGGAGTATCGGTATCATTATCTAGAAGCGTTTGATTGTAAAGGCATTTTTGAAGCGTACCATTAGTACGTTCCTGACATCGTTGAAAACCCTGACTACGTTGGCCAGAATCCGAAGGAACCAGGGATCGAATTGTATAAAAAAATCAACGATACCATATTGCTCCTTTCACATCTGCAAGAGCTTTTTTAACAATGCGTTTTCCGCTTCCAATCTCTTGATTTTAGTCTCAGGATCCTCCGAATTTATTCTGGGTCTACCTATACCAGGCCCTTTTGCTTTTCCTCGTTTCTCTTCAAGACCCGTCATTCCTTCCGCTTGATAATGTTCAACCCACCGACGCACTACAGAAGGCTCGATACCTAATTTTTTTGCTACGGTTTTATAACCCATTCCATCTCTCAAATAAATCCACTGCTTTTTTCTTAAAGGCAGCGTCAAAAGTTCTTCTGATTTTTCCCATGAGAAAATCCCCCCATAATAGACAGAGTAGGGTGCTTGCTTTTTTTCTGTCCACTATGAGGGGATCATTTCAAATAGGGGGTGCTTTTTTCATGTCGATCGGGGTTCTTGTATTGCTAGTATTTTATACATGTTTGCCCCACTGTCACGGACGCTGGTACTCTACCGTGGTGTTTTGAATCATGCTTTCTACTAATCACTCAATTCATCCAATTTTTGACATTTACTCGACGCATTTACCTATTATTAAGTAAATGTAATTTATTAACAATTTGAGAGGAGAAATCTAAAATGTTAGATTTGAGAAAGAATTTCATAAAGATTGCTTCAACTGCCGTGATTAGCACTTTTGCCTTTACTGCCATGCTCGCCCCTATAACCGCGGCTAAGGAAGCAAATCTCGAATATGTAAAGACAATGAATGAAGAACTCCAGAAACTGGACGAGTTTGCTAATGAAAATGTCCAAATTGAGTATATTAAAGAGGATGCGAATGTCAGGGAGACCAAAGTTACAACTGATAATGAAGAAGTAATCACTCGCCTGTACAAAGATACCAACGTGCTAGAGATCGAAACAAATGGCGAAATAACAAGCATTGATGTAGAGAATTACGACCAAAAGAAAAAGTCCGCGCAAGCATTGGCAATTGATCCAGATGATGAAAATAGTGTGGAGTCATACGAAGGTAGCTATGAAATTTACTACGATTATTATGACAACCAGAATTTTTGGGCTCTCCAATGGGAGGGTGAAACTAAGAATACCTTTGAAAATAATAACAATGAAGATGACCTGAGTGATTTTGCTGAATCGATTGATAGTTTAGCGAATCTTGAAGAAGATTTAGATACTGCTATTTCCTTCGGTGTACCAGGTGTTGGTTTTTCCGCAGTGATCGCAGCAATATGTGTGAATCCTCCTCTGGCACTTTCCGTTGGTATCTTAGCTGGAATTGCTGCTACTTATGCTTTGACAACTGTATGCTTAAATATCATGACTGACATGATGCCTCATCAGAAAAAAGCAGCCAGAGCCTTTTATGCTATCGATCCAGAAGGACCTGAGACTTTGTTGTAATTTTGGAAAAAATGAGCAATCCATTCTTTAGACGGATTGCTCATTTCACGTATACCTGATATTCTACTCAATGAGGTGAAGCTGATGACGGTTTTGGAAGTCTTCTATATGCCTTTAATCTTGGCTCTTTTGTTAGCTGCTGCATTTAATTTAAGAAGTATCGCCAAACAAAACGAAAAAATAATTAAGTTGCTAGAGGAAATCAAAAAAAATAGGGATTTGTAGTTAACCGCCCGAATGTTCGAATTCGGCGTTTTTTTCTAACTCTTCAAAGGACTGGCTTGGGTATATTGCACTATTGAACCCATTCTTGCTACTTTGCCCCTGGTGACAGCTACGCTGGTTCTGGGATTACTAGAGCCATTATGACGGCCATCATGCTGCTCACTAAAAAAGAAAAAACCGACCACGAATCGGATTCTTCTAACCGCAAATATTCGTAGATTGGTTTTTACTTCTACCGCCTAATCTACCTTACAACTCCGAGTCTACCGCCAGTCTCAGCAAACTGCAAGAACCGATCCGATCCGCTCGTTTTATTTGCCAAAGATACGTTCCCAAAAGCCTTTTTTCGATGACGTTCTGCCCTGGTCTCAGTGACCACTATTTCTATCTGCTCGCGCAACTCCTTGTTTTGATCGCTTACTTGTTGGGCGATGGCCTCGATCTCCGTAGCGATTTGTTGGCGAACCGCAGACCAAGTGTGTATCACGTGGAAGATACTTGGGAGAATTACGATCATATCAAAGAATGGATCGACAATGAGTACGAGTACTGGTGCGAGAAAAACGAATAAGACCGCGAGAGTACGCGGCCTACAGTTAAGTCGGTATCCTATTTCTTAAGGATGAAATCAGACATGACTGCCTTTTCCCATTGAACTCCTTTTGGACTCACATTGGTGTAAAGCGTTATGGAGTCCGCATCTTCAACTACGGCTTTCAAATGAAAGCTCATGTCCTTGGGCTGCAAATATTCATCATACAGCTGTTGGTAGTTGGGATCGTTCTTTTCTTTTGCCGCTTTGATGTAGTCCACGGTGTCAGGGTCCTTCTCAAAGTTTTTGTATTTCACTTGATATCCGAACATCGCTTCTACTTTTCCGTCAACGGTTTTCTCTTCATAATCCGACAGGGTAAACTCGAGCAGCTCGTAATAGGGGGAGAAAGCTTTCTTGCTTTCTTCTTCCATATAGCTCGTGATTTGGTTATAGCTTGAAGGGTTATCTACCGATTGTTTCGGTTCTGTGCCAGTGTTCGTTACTTCTTTTGCAGGCGGCGTGGTTGTCTGATTTTGTACGACCGCATCTGAGCTGCAACCGCTGAAGAAAATAGCCAAGAACATAGCCATACATCTTACAATCACTTTTTTCAAAAGAAATCCCCCCTTATTTCGTTCGTCATTTGATATACGTTATACATTTCAAGCATGCTACACGTCTCAACAAAAAAAGAAAAAACCTTGATATTGGTCTTACCCCTGTCAAGTAGACACAATTAAAAAAGCCTAAGCAGCCAGTGTGTTTCGGTATTCAACCGGGGCACACTGGTTTAATTTTTTCTGGAACCGTTCATGGTTATAAAACCAAATGTATTTTTCAATGGCTTGAAAGAGATCTTCTTCTGTCTTACACTCAGTAAAGTACAATGTCTCAGTTTTGAGGTGCGAGAAAAAGGATTCGATGCAGGCGTTATCAAGGCAGTTTCCTTTGCGAGAGTGGCTGCCACTTATGCCAAGTTCCTTTATTCGCTTATTGTACTGTCGAGACGTGTATTGGAAGCCCTGATCTGAATGTAGGGTTGCTTTCAGCACGTCTCTTTCTTCGTTTAGCTGCCCCACAGTGTCTAACACAAGTTGTAAATCATTTCGCTTGGAAACTTTCCAGGCAACAACTTCGTTGTTAAAAAGGTCCTGAATGACCGAAAGGTAATAGTAACGGTTATGAAGTGCAACATACGTAATATCTGTTACAAATACCTCATTGGGCTTGTCCGCTCTAAACTTACGGTTAAGTAAGTTGGGATATACAATCGAAGGTGCTTTACCAAAATAGCGGCGCTTCCTCCTGATGATGGATTGGAGGTTTAATTCTTTCATCAGGCGGTATATTCGCTTATGATTCGCATTCAATCCCTTCTTCTTTAATGCTACCTGCATTCGTGGATAACCATAGTATGGATGCTCCAAATGAATCGCCATCATATGCTTTTTCAGAATCTGATCTAACTCATTTCTTGCTGACGGCTTTCCTTTGGTGCTAAGCCATTTGTAAAAACCCGACCGTGACACTTGCGCAATTTCTACCAACCACGTTAGTGGATATTTTTTACGCAGCTCGTCTATGATCGTAAAGCGAGTTATTTTCCATACCTTCCCCCCAGATGCAGATTGGGATTGCGCTTTTTTAGGTATTCTACCTGCGCCTTTAGATAGTCCCTTTCTTCTTCCACAGTAGCAAACTTGGTTCTTGGACGACCAACAAATGGGGTGTCACTAGAACCATTCTTTCCTCTTTGATCCACAAAACCTTCGCCTTTATTCTTCTTCCGGACCCATTGTAGAACTTGTGTTTTACTAGGTATCCCTAATTCCTTAGCTATTGCTTTATAACCCATCTCTCCCTGTTGATACATGTTTACTGCCCTCAGCTTAAACTCCTCGGAATAACGCTTGAATGTTTGACCTTTTTTAGCCATGAAAAAATCCCCTCCAAGTAGAGTGTACCACCCACCGTTAGGTGAGCGGGCTTTTTACACTGTCTACTCAAAGGGGATAATATCATACTCCAAGGCTTTTTTCGATGGCGTCCCCGAGAGGGCCCCGCCTTTCTATAAGTAAAGTGGCGGCTGTAATCTATTATTGTTTCAAGTTATAACAATGGTAATTCTGGTCAATCCACTGACTATCCTTATAATAAAAGTTTAATTCTTCCGTCAACTTTAACTACCTCCTGCAATACTAATAAATTCAGCAATAGTTGCCAAGCGCTCAATGATCTTATCTATTCTGATTGCTACATATGCTGAACTGATCGCTATTGCCACGAAACAAACAGTAATTATCCAAGACTGTACATTATTAAACGACATAATGATCACACCTTTACTTTTTTGTGAAATTTCCATTCTTTGGTTGTTTATACTTATCCTACATGGTAAATTATATACCATAAAAAGGGAGGTATGTTAAAATGTCCAAAAAATATACTCTATCATCTGTTACTAGCTTCGTTTTGGCTGGTGTTTTAGTATCTGCTGTAATGTTACCAAATTTTTCAGTTCAGAGTGCATTTGCAAAGTCATCTAAAGAGTTGCTGTTTTCATCCGAAATGAATTCCGAAAATGCAGAAAAGGAATTAAATTTCAAGCACGACTCTATGAAAAGTGTCAAACAGACTCTGGAAGATAAAAAAATCCAAGTAAAATCGATAAATCCAGGGGATAAAGTGGATTTATCAGAGTACAATTCTATTGCATATAATTATAAAGATGTAGAAAAAAACAAAAAGCTACAGAAGGCATTACAAGAAGGACTTCAAAATGGTAAGAAAGTGTATTTATTTGGCGGACTTACTATAAAAGAATACTGCGATCTGCTAGGTATTGACAAATTGTATACTCAAACAAAAATTGAAAGTGGAGATTCCCAAGAATCAATCGAGCTTTCTTTCTTTAATAAAGAGGATGAGAAAAAAGAAAAGAAAAAGAAAGAAGGTACTGATAAGAATAAGGATTCCGAGAAACACGAAATTATAGGTTACACATTAGATGAAGATACTCCTTATAAAGTCTTTATTTCAGATATAAACAGCTATGATGATGAGGGTAAAATTGAAATTGAAGATGAAATTTATCTCTCAGAAATCTTGCAGCACGAAAATAAAATTATTGAAAAAAGTGACTCCGATATTTCTACTCGATCGAGCCGAATTGTAGATAGTGAATATGATATTATTGCCTCCGCTTACTATATAACAAAAAAAGCAGGACAAATTAATTCACAATGGAAACTGTACAAAGTTACCGATGAAGACGATACAAAATATGACTATTTCTATGTAAAAGATACAAGCACTATTGAAACATATGAATGGCTTTGGGATGCAGAAGAGTTTACTATCAGACATGATCTGGTATTTGATAGTGACGAGTTAGATGATGCTGAACCAAATGATACCTCCAGTAACCCGTATAAAGTTAGTTTAGGTTACCCTTATAGCATTGGTTTCGAATATGAAATTGACACAGAACCAGACATGGATCTCACATTGAATAAATCTAATGATTATGCAAAATGGAAGGTGACTGGAAGTCAATTAGAATCATCAGATGATTATGAATTCGTAACTGCATGGGCTGCTACAGGTAGCTACACTAAACTGGATATCAGCCATAAAGTTAATTTTTATGCAGGTATTGACGTTGAAACAGATGCAGACCATTCTATTCCTATTACTTACAATTACTAATATGCCTTAATTACTTTGTTGGTGTAGTTTCTTTTTACTATTTGACTCACATGTTATTGCCCTCCCCGGATTGTTCCGATGGAGGGCTTCAAACTTTTCGGCTATATATCCATCTAGGAAAATAGTTGTAATAATTACCATTTTTCACCTGATATGGAGCATTATTTTCATGTATTAACAAAAAAGTTGAATCCTAATTCTATTAGTAGAATTAATATTCTATGTTGAATATTCCTCATACTATAAATTATCTTTTTGCGAGAGCAAGTCACATCCTTCCAACAACACAACATCCATAAAAAGCAAAAAACCTCGATATATCAAGGTTTTTTGCTTTTTATGGCGTCCCCGAGAGGATTCGAACCTCCGACCTACAGTTTAGGAAACTGACGCTCTATCCTGCTGAGCTACGGAGACGTGCTATTTACCATGACATTTACATTCACTTCCATTATAGTGAGATTGCCCGCTTTTGGCAATCAAGGACCAGGGGTGAACATGTCCTGGTCCTCCTTCGTTTCTGTCCATTGATTACGGTGATTCCTGTACCGGTTCAACCATCGTTCCGGTTATCGCATCAATAGATGTCTCCATTCCTTTTTCCTTGTTCACTTGGTAGACAAGAAGCGCCTGCTTGTTTGATGTTCCGTTTTTATCTGTCCAAATATACGTAAGCTCCAGCGATTGGTTTTTTCTCAATGTTGCCACAGCAGCTTCCTTGGAAATCGCTTTGGTAGGATCGGGAAAGCTTGCTGTACCCTGTCCAAATGGACCTGACATACCTACCACTTCACCCGTAGCTGTATCGACAATCACCTCATAAGAGTGATCAATGACGGGGATACCCTGATACAGTTTGGTAAAAAGGAAGCGAATCTCTGATGCTTCCCGTTCAATACCAGTCAGCTCCAGCTCTTTGATCGTCTTGTCCAGGTAGCGTTGCAGATGCTCAATCGCAGGCTGCAAGAAGACTTCCGACGAAGCTGCCTGATTTTTGGTGGAGGAAGTCGTTGAATCTTCGCTTTTGTTCACCCGATAGGATAACAATTGCCCATTTTGATTTGTACGAGCCGACAATTCGCTGTCCTTCTCCACCCAATGATACTCCCGCGTTCCGTCACTTCCTGCAGCTGTCGTTCCTTGCCGATTATCCGTACGAAAAGGCATACCGAATTCCTGTATAAGCAAGGAAAGCGTCTCTTCCCATGTATTCGCTACTAACTGTCTCCCCTCAGCAGCTACTGGTATGATGCGTTTTCCCTCATCCCTCTGAATGGGAGCACCTTTTCCTGAGACTAATGCTCCTGTCTTGGCATCAATAAATCCGGAAAAGTCAGACTCGAAGTATAAGGAAGCAATGGCTCCTCCCTTTTCCCGGTAAACCAGTCGCAATGTCGATGCGATCGCTTCTTCCGCCTCTTCTTTTGATAAGACGTCTGTCGGTTTGGGAATCTGCGCTAGAGACCCGATTAGATCAGACTGCTGAGAGATTTGAAAATTCAATACTTGATCACCATTCATTTCGACTGTATAGCTTGCTTCATATACAGGAATGCCATGAACGACCCTACTAAACCCAATGGTTCCACGTTTTAGATCAGACTGTGAGGGATTGTAGCGATAATGCTTTCCTTGTTCCCCCAACATCTCCTGTACGTAGGTTTCTGCTTTTTTCACAGAGGGAGGCATTGGTGTTGCATCGGTTACCGTAACAGTCTGCTTTATCGGGGAGGTAGCAACTGGTGGCAAAGCCTTTTCTGGCTGTTGCTTCTGCTCTGTACCTACAGTAGTCGTCTCTGAATGATTCGTTTCCGCAGGACGCTTCTCTACTTTGTTCTCTTTTGTCATGTTTGCTGGAAGAGGGATAAACGGCGGCGGCTGTGCCGATTCGGGAGTGGGAGCAGGAACAATCGTTGCAGATGGTTGCTCATGCTTTATTGTATAACTCCATAGAGTTTGAAGGCTCTTCTGCCCACTGTCTGTGGATACCCATCCTCCCAACAAAACGATTGCTGCAACACCAGCCACTCGATTTGCCACACGTTGAAAATGCAAGCGACGCTTTAGTTGATTGGTTTGTAATTGTAAACGCCGCTCTGTCTCCCTGACATACTCCGGTCGAGGCGAAGATTCCGTTTCCTTTAGTCGTCTCAGTCGTTTTTTCAGCTCTTCTTCA
Source organism: Brevibacillus brevis (assembly GCF_900637055.1). NCBI lineage: Bacteria > Bacillati > Bacillota > Bacilli > Caryophanales > Paenibacillaceae > Brevibacillus > Brevibacillus brevis. Next base: position 47,170 of record NZ_LR134338.1, on the reverse strand, counting down.
TGCCAGTTCATGCGGAATCCCCCCTTCCAGCGAATCCTTCAGGTAGTGCTGCAATTTTTTCAGAGCCCGATGATAAATGACCTTTACCTTTGCCTCTGAAATATCTAGTAGCTCCGCCGTCTCCCTGATGCTGTACCCTTCCACACTGCGCAGGATGACGACCATGCGATAAGATGGTTTCAGTCTTTGCAACGCCTCTTTGATCTCCCGTATTTCTTCCTTGGAATCCAGCTCTACTTCCGGTATCCCGTTTTTTGCTGTTAATCGCATCAGCCAGTTCTCTGAAACCAGTTCATACAGCTTCTGTTTGCGATAACGATCGATGGCAATATGCTTCGCGATCGAGAACAACCAAGTCTTGACAGCTACTCGTCCGTCGTAAGCCGGCAGAGCCTTTACTACACGGGTAAATACCTCTTGCGTCAAATCTTCCGTTTCATTCTGGTTGCCAGCGAAATGGAGCAAGAAGCAGTAAACAGCCAGGTAGTGCTGTTGATAGATGCTTCTCATATTTTCATTGAGGTCGTCATCCATGCGCGCCCTCCTTTCTTGTGTGTTTTCTATCCTTTGGTTAGATCAGTCGGCTTATTGATCCTTATCCTTCTGAACAATTTGCCCAGTTAACGCATCAATTTGATCCTTTACCCAAGGATAGGCTGTGGCCAGTTTGTATACCAAGAGAGCCTGATTCCCGTTATTTTCCGGATAAAAATACTCCAGTTCAAATTGCTTGAGGAATTCCTGCGCAGCCTGTTCCGCAGTTACCCCAGCCTTTAAATCAGGGAGCTGTTCGGTGAATTTCGTTTTGCTGGCGGTGTGCATTGTCATGACCTTTCCGTTAACGATGTAGACATAGAAGCTTCTGTCCCGTACGGGTATCCCCTGATGCACCTTGACGAACTCAAATTGGAATTTCCCTTTTTCTTCGCCATTGAGATGATTTGTACTACCGATCTCCATCATTTCTTTCATATCAATGGGTAGATATTTTTCCATTTCTTTGATAGCTCGCACGCGTGCTTCTTCCTTCGTCATGCTATTTTTCTTTATCTGAGTCACTTCTTTATAAAAGGATAGAATCTCTCCTGTTTCCTCCATTACACTTACTACGGTTTCATCGTTTGTATCTTCCTTCCATTTGAATACCTTGACCCCCGTTTCCGGAAAACTCTCTTCTTTCCATTCCTCTGCTTTTATATCTGGGTTATGTTCCTGTTTGACATAAGCGGATACTTCCTCTTTCGTTTTGGCTGCCGGTTTATTCGCTAGAGGCGTAACTTTAACGATTTCTCCGGGCAGGTTATACTGCTGTTGCGGGACGTACAAGGACTTCCCTGTCGTTGCATCCAGATACCCCGAAAACATGGGTTCATACGTAAGCAGCTTCTGATCGGCCCAATAGGACAACGTCATGTGGGAAGCCACTGTTTTTATCATTTGTTCTTTAGGCAATGCTTCATTTGGATCGGGGAAAGAGGTCTTTTCGAATGAAGGGATCTCATAAAAGAATCTGGAATCCGGTACATCAACAGTACGGCCGGAAACAATCTCACCTTTGGCATTCAACTCTATGCCTACACTTAAATTCGGATATAGCAAACCGTTTACGGATTTGGAAAAAACAACACCGCGTTTCGTAAAGGTCCGATTAAGCTGATAGCCATCCATCTTTGGACCGTACCACTCTTTCAGAAAAGCGGTTGCCTTTTCTTTGGACTCCTGCCACGTTGGTTTCTTGTCGCCTTCTGTTTTTTCTGCTGCCAGCCTGAAACTCATTAATTTCCCAGTATTCCGTTCAAATTCGATGTCTACCCTCGGCATTTCCTGGTCTTTATCTTTTTTCAGCTGAACGAAGATTGTATTCGGCTGCTCTTTATCAACCGTTACCGTCTTGAACGTATACTCCTTGAGATACGGCAATAGCTTCCCCGCTTTGACCAGTGCTTCGTCTACTGTTTTCATGACATCATCCGCTACACTTGCTTGATTTCCTGCTGCTAACGTTGCTCGCTGATACTCTCCTTGGGTAGCTAAAGCTACAGGTGTGGAGGCCAGGACACACAAGGCTCCCATCACACATACAGCCTGCGAAATTGTTTTCTTCATAGGTTACTCTCCTTTGTATTGGTTGCTTGGATGGTGCTTGCTCTTTGTGTACATTGACTTATTCGTAGAAACACCCAAAAGGTTACACTTTCCAGAAAAAACAAAAAAACCTTGGCATCCCAAGGTTTTTTGCATCTCAAATAATATTTTGCTCAAAACATGCAGCTTTTCACAGTTAAGCATAACGGATTGGCTTCATGATCCGTTGACGACCGGAAAAAGTGGCAATCTCCGTTACCCCCATTGAATGGAGGATCTCCAGATTCGCCGCCACGTATCTCCCAATATCGTCGGGAAAGTGGGCGTCGGACGAGAGGGTCAGTGGAACGCCATGCGCCACCAAAACGTCTAGGAAAGCGGGACTGGGGCACATTTCCTGAACGGGATAGCGGTAGTACAGGCCCGCATTGATTTCGGTCGCTGTATCCGTTTCTTTCAAAGCAGTTGCGATTCGATGGTAATAGGGAACAAGCTCCGATTCCTCTGGGCGATAGGAGAACACTTTCAGATTGTCCAGATGGGCAACAAAATCAAACAAGTTGCTCCTAATCATGGATTCAACTGTGTGGAAAAAGTCCGCGTATAGCTGTTTCAGGTCATGCTGCTCAAACAGATGGCGAGTCTCGGGATTGTCAAAGCCCCATCCTTGCAAAAAATGAACGGAGCCGATCACATAGTCCCATGAACCACCTGCCAGCAAGCTCTCCAATTCTGCTTCTCCATCGATAAAGTAATCCGCTTCGATCCCCAGCCGCAACTCCACGCCGCTTGCCGACCAACGCTGCTTTGCTGCCCCAATGGCGACACAAAAGTCACTGAGGCTCTCGGTGCATACTTGATCAAGCCATGTGCGCTGCAAGCGACCCAAATCGGTATCACTTAGATCCATATACCGTTCAAAGTAGGGACGAGCTTCACGAAAGCGGTATAAATGATCGACAATCCCCACTTCCTTCAAGCCTTTGTTTAACGCCTCACGCAAATACAGATCGATCCAGGATGGGTCATATGCCCCTAGAGACATCCGATTATTTAATCGTGCAAGACTGTCCAGCAGCCAGGCACGGGTATGTAGAGGTTCAGATAGCGGATAAAAGTGGTCGAGGGCGGCATTCGTACGGTCGAGCCAACGCAAAGAATAGGGCCCCTCTTCCAGATGAAGATGATAGTCGATCATCATGTGAAGTCTCTCCTTCCCGGATGTTCGCTTATCCAGGTAGTTTGAATGCCAGACGAAAGCCATTCATCCGGCATTGGCTGGTCACAAACGACCGCGCTGACATCCGGCCAGCCGCAAATGCGAAAAAATTGCGTTTGGCCGATCTTGGATGTGTCCCCCAATAAAAAGACTTGCTCCGCCCGCTGTACCATCATGGTCGAGCACAAAGTTTCTTCCATGTCATAGTCGGTGAAGCCATCAGCCGTAATTCCTCCACAGGAAATAAACGCTTTATCAAAATGAAAACGAGAGAGCAGCTCGCAGGTAAACGCCCCGGCAACTGATTGTTGAGCCGGATGGGTCAGTCCCCCCAGCATAATGACCTGACCGTTGAATTGATTGGCTTCCAACAGCTCGTTTAGTAAAGAAGCGGCGGGGAGCGAATTCGTGACAATCGTTAATTGGTTGAGGCCCTTTATAGCCCGTGCCAATTCCAGTGTTGTCGTCCCGACATCGAGCGCGATCGTGTCCCCGTCAGACAAAAGCTCTGCCGCGATTTGCCCGATTTTCGTTTTTGCCGTCTGTTGGATCGCCTGTTTCTTTTCAAAGTGCGGCTCACGTTTCACCAAATGATAAGGGATTGCTCCTCCGTACACTCGCTTTAACAAACGTTGCTGTTCCAAATGGTCCAGATCACGCCGGATTGTCTCCGGTGTTACTGCCAGGTTTTTTGCCAGACTCATCACCTGAATTTTACCGTGGCGGTTCAATTCGTCCAGAATCACTTGCTGTCGTTCTTCAGGCAATAGTGTCATAAAGCGGAATCACATCCTTGGGACTTACATACAATGTTTTTGTTGTGCCTATCTGCTCCTGCTCGAAGGACAGGTGAAGGGTGTCCACCAGTACAGGAACATCACCAATGTTCAGCTCGTAACGGGTAATGTTGCCGAGCATGGTTACCTGAGCGATATTCCCGGTCAAACAGATGTCCTCCCCACCCAGAGGCTGTTCGCGAAAAGTCTCAGGACGGATTGCGAAACGTTCAACTGCCGGATGAGACAGATTAGGCGTGATTCGGTTAAGCTGCTCGGCAGTCAGCACGTTGTAATTGCCAATGAAGCGAGCAACAAATTCAGAACGAGGTTGCGTGTAAATCTCTTGAGGACTGCCGTGCTGAACGATTCGTCCACCATTCATGATGTAGATGCGGTCACTGACAGCCATGGCTTCTTCCTGATCGTGAGTAACCAGCACAGTCGTCATGTTTAACTCACGTTGGATGGTGCGTAGCTGCTTTTGCAAATTTTTACGAATCTGGGCATCAAGCGCACTAAGCGGCTCATCCAGCAGAAGCACTTTTGGCCGGGTGACCAGAGAACGGGCGAGTGCCACACGCTGCTGCTGGCCGCCAGACAATTCACGTGGGTAAGCCTTCTCCTTTCCCACCAATCCCACCAGCTCAATCATTTCCTGGACACGCAGCCGAATCTCCGTTTTCGAGATTTTGTTCATTTCCAGACCAAAGGCAATGTTTTGACTGACCGTAAGATTGGGAAAGAGCGCATACGATTGGAACACCATGCCAATCTGCCTGTTTTTTGGCGACACGTCCGTCACATCTTTGCCGTCAATGTAGATCATGCCCGTATCGGGAGCCGTCAGACCACTAAGAATGCGTAACAGCGTACTTTTGCCACACCCGCTAGGGCCAAGCAAGGTAACCAGCTCGCCTTTTTCAATCGAAAGATCAAGTTGCTGCAGCACGTGTTGACCGTGAAAGGTTTTGGACAAGTGTTCGATTTGGACGTAACTCATCAGGGGACCTCCTTGCGTGCGAAGCTTCGGCGCGTGAATTTTACAACCAGGCCAGTGATAATAGCCATCAGGACAAAATAAGTGACGGTAATCGCGCTGGCGACATGTCCACTTGACGATAGCTTGGCGTATAGATACATCTGTAAGGTTTCGTATCTTCCTCCTACCAGGATGTTAATCAATACGAATTCACCAAACAAAATGGAGAAAGACAAGAGCGAGGACACGAAAATTCCAGACATGATATTCGGAACGATAATCCGTACGAACGCCTGCCAGTGGCTCGCACCCAATAGCTCGGCTGCCTCCATCAACGAACGTGCCTGCATGGCAAGCAGGCTGTTGCGCGTTCCCTGATAAAGATACGGAAGCAATCCGGCCAAATACGCCCCGGCGGTGATGATGACCATTGGAATTCCGTTTCCTGAATACGTACGGATCAATCCGACCGCCATAATGACACCCGGAACGGCATAGGTCAGCATCACCAAAATCTGAACCAGCCTCTCCATCCGGGGAGCGTAGACGATAATGGAGAAGACAGCAGGAACAATAATGACGACGGCAACGACAGTCGTCAGAAAGCTAAGCAGAAAAGAACGCCCGAATGCCTGCAAGAATCGGGGATCAGCATACAGCTCCGCGAACCATTTTCCTGTGAGTCCTTCCGGCAAAACCGTGCTGTTCCACTCGGTTGCCAGCGAGTAAAGGATGGTAGCAGCTACTGGCAAAAACAAATACAGCATGACCAACGCAAACGACAAGGATGACAAACTGATCCGCTTCAAGACAAATCCCTCCGAATCTTCCGCGTCAGCCACTCGTTCACGAGTAAGGCGCCGGCAAGCGTCAGTCCAAGCAATACTGCGAGTGCGCTACCCAGCTCGGGTCTTGCAAAAATGTCGCCAGATACTAGCGCACCAATCCGAATGGGCACCAGATTGTAGTTGCTCCCGGTGAGCGCGTAGGCAGAAGCATAGGCACCCATAGCGTTGGCAAACAGAATGCTGAATGTGCCGACGATGCCTGGAAGCAGTACGGGAAACCCGATTCTCAGCCAAAACTTCCAGGGACTTGCCCCAAGCAGTTCGGCCGCTTCCATCCATTGCTTCTGAATGGCGTTGTACAGGGGATACAAAAGCATTACCGCCAGGGGCAGTTGAAAATAAATATAAACAAGCGTCAAGCCGCTCCACGAATACAGAGTAAAGGACTGTCCAAAATCAATCCCCAGTTGCTTCGCGAGCAAAACAAACAATCCACTGTTTCCCAACAGGACAATGAAGGCAAAAGCGAGCGGAATCCCCGCAAAATTGGAGGTTAGATTGGTAATGACAAGTACTCGCTGTTGCAGAGACTGTGGAAAACGGGTAATCGCATAGGTGGCGAAAACAGCAACGACGATTCCAATGAGAGCAGACAGGAACGAGATGAGCACGCTGTTCTCAAAAGCCTGCAAGTAATACGGATTTGAAAAAATCTCCCGATAGTGACTGATTGTAAAACCGCCGCCCCCCTCGGCCTGAAAGCTCCCTCCGATCATGGAAAGCAATGGGACGAGGAGAAACAGAGCGATCATTGCAAAGAACGGAATCGTCGTGATCCAAAGCATACTGACAAATCGTTTCATCGCAAAAGCTCCTTTCTTAGAGGAAAAGACGCCCCCTCAGGGAGACGTCTTACTCAGCCCTCATACGTTCAATGGCTGCATCTCTTTCGAGGGGGAGATGCCGAGCAAATGGCAGGCAAGCGGAGCCACCTGCAATTGCGGAATTGCCTCCTCGCGAATACCCGGAGATATCAGGTTGCTGATGACAAACAAGGGAACGTCCCGGTCAGCGCTAGAAGTGCCACCATGATTTCCATCGGCTGTCATCCCGTGATCGGCTGTTACGATGATTTGATAACCCGCATCGATCCACGCAGGAAGCACATTTGCCAGTATCGAATCTGCCGCCAGAACGCGATTTCGATATCGCGCGGAATCGGCCGTATGCTTATGTCCGTCATCATCGATATTCATAGAGTGGACGTAAAGAAAATCCGGATTGTATCCATTCAACAAAAAGTTGGCGTCAGCAAACAAGTGTGTATCCGGATAGTGATCTTCCCAGTAGAACATCCCGTTTTGTATCGGCTTGTCGGTGTTCAATTGGATTCGGTCGTGAAACGGATTGAACGGGGCTTTGTTATAAAGTTCGCTTACCCAGCAATAAGCGGCAGCAGCGTTGGACATCCCGTTTTTCCGCGTCAGGTGAAAGAGACTCTCCTGATGTGAAAGCCGAACCGTCTGATTGCTGGAAATGCCGTTCTTCCAAACAGGGGTTCCCGTTAAAAGAACCTCGTACAAAGGGCGAGACAGACTTGGCAATTCCGATCGTACTTGAAAGCGGGCTGCAATGCCGTACTCGACCAGGTGATGTAGGTACCCCATGTGCGAGACGGCTGTGTCAAACCTCAATCCGTCGAGCACAATCATGGCGAGCTTGCTAGCGCACATGGATTAACACCTGCTCTTGCCATAGCTGCGGCAACTTTTTGGCCGTCTCTTCCCAAGCAGTCAAATCGCCCACCGGACGTGCGTTTTTATACATTTCATCGGGGAGCAGCATGGCTTTCGCGGATTCATCCAGCTTGGCGTTGGCGCGAATCGGTCTGGCATAGCCGCGTGCCAAATTGGACTGTCCAGCGTCGGAGAGAATGTATTCACGAGCCAGCATGGCAGCGTGCGGGTGTTTGGCGTACTTGTTGATAACCGTAGCGTACCCGCTGCTGACTGATGCTTCTTCCGGGATGAGGACATCAAAGCGGTTTTTATCGATTTTGTCCCGATACCCGAGCGCGTTGAAGTCCCACAAGATTGCGACTTCGATTTCACCCTTTTCTAGATTGGCAAGGCTCGGATCGCTCGTACTGAGCCGCTTGTTTTTTGCCAAGTCAGCGAAAAAGTCAATGCCAGGCTGAATATTTTTCTCATCTCCCCCATTAGCATAGGCGGCGGCCAGAACGGCAAACTGCGCCTGATTCGCTTTCATGACATCGCCGATCGCGATCTTGTAGCTTCCGTTTTTCAAATCTGCCCATGTCTTGGGAGGGTTTTGCACCTTTGTCTTGTCAGTGATAAAAGCTAGTGTTCCGGTATAGCCCAGCAACCAATGTCCTTCATCATCTTTTGCCCAGTCGGGGATGTCGTTCCAGTAAGAGGTTTTGTAAGGCAGCGTCAGCCCTTTTTGCTTGGCTAACGGTCCAAAAGCGATGCCTACGTCACCGATGTCTGCTGTGGCGTCTTCTTTTTCTGCTTCAAACTTCGCCAATTCTTCTGCGCTCGACATGTCAGTGTCCGTATGCTTCAAGCCATATTCCTTTCCGAGATTGCTCCAGGTCTCCCCCCAGTTTGCCCACGTGTCAGGCATACCCACGGAATTGACTTCTCCCTCCTGCTTCGCTTTTTCCACAATTTGATCCAGGGTCAATTGCGACGTATCCAGAGAAGTGCCTGATTTCGTCTCGGTGGCACATCCCGCAAGCAGAAAAACGGATGTCATGACAACAACGGTTCGTTTCCAGCTTAACTGGTTCCCTCTCATCTTTAAGGCCCCTTTTCGTTTTTGGTTTGTGTTTGATCTTTTGGTTTTTTCTAATCCAATCGTAAACAACCAAAATGAAACTGATATAAATGCGTTGTTAAAAAGCTATTAAGACTCTATGAAAAATAGAAGTGAACGCAAAAAGTGGCCCTCTGAATACCAGAGAACCACCTAGTCCTTCGTTTTTCCTCTTTAATTGTGAGCAAACTGCTCCTCTTCCGTCGACCCGCTGAGTGCAGTCGTAGAGGAATTACCGCCAGAGATAACTTGCGCAACCTCATCGAAATACCCGGTACCGACTTCACGCTGATGGCGAGTAGCCGTATAGCCATGTACTTCGCTGGAAAACTCCGCCTGCTGCAATTCAGAGTAGGCAGCCATTCCGCGATCACGATAACCACGCGCCAGTTCAAACATGCTGTAATTCAGGGAGTGGAAGCCAGCGAGCGTGACAAATTGGAACTTGTAGCCCATTTCGCCGATCTCTTCCTGGAAGCGAGCGATGGTCTTTTCATCCAGCTTCTTTTTCCAGTTGAAAGAAGGAGAGCAATTGTAGGCTAACAGCTTGCCCGGGTATTTAGCATGGATCGCTTCTGCAAAACGGCGTGCTTCCTCCAAATTCGGCTCAGAAGTCTCGCACCAGATCAGATCTGCATAAGGAGCGTACGCAAGACCACGTGCAATCGCCGCATCCAGTCCACCGCGTAGACGGAAGAATCCTTCTGCTGTTCGTTCACCTGTCAGGAATGGTTTATCCTGCTCGTCGATGTCGCTGGTGATCAGGAAAGCGCCATTGGCATCGGTACGTGCCACGATAATCGTCGGGACTCCCATCACATCTGCTGCAAAGCGGGCGGAAATCAGATTACGCACAGCTGCTTGCGTCGGAATGAGTACTTTTCCGCCCATATGGCCGCATTTTTTCTCCGAAGCCAGTTGGTCTTCAAAATGCACGCCTGCTGCACCTGCTTCAATCATACCCTTCATTAATTCAAAGACGTTCAGTGGCCCACCAAAGCCCGCTTCTGCGTCTGCTACAATCGGAGCAAACCAATGCGTGTCGGTACCGCCTTCTGATTGATCGATCTGATCAGCCCGTTGCAATGCCTGATTAATTCTTTTTACGACTTGGGGAACACTGTTTGCCGGGTAGAGGCTTTGATCAGGATACATCTGACCAGACAGATTGGCATCGGCCGCTACCTGCCAGCCACTCAAGTAAATCGCTTTTAATCCTGCCTTTACCTGCTGAATCGCTTGATTCCCGGTCAAAGCCCCCAACGCTTTGATATGGTGCTCGGTATGCAAGAGGTCCCACAGACGCTCTGCTCCTAGACGAGCCAGCGTATGTTCGATTTGTACGGAGCCGCGCAAACGAACGACATCTTCTGCCGTATACGGACGTGTAATCCCTTGAAAACGCTCCCCCTGCCAGCTTTGCTCCACCTGTTGAATCGCTTCTTGCTTGGTTACTTTCGTCATTTTCATTTCCCCCACTCTTTTTATTTTTACAAATAGCGATAACCCAGTACCGTAAGGAAGTCTTCGAAATCTTCTGTCGTTACCAATTGCAAGAACAGATCACCAGCAATCGGATACTTGCTGTTGTCGTATCTCTCTTGGCCGATTGCTTGCTTGATCGCTTGCAGCTCCTCACTCAGCCACTGCTTCACCAAGCCTTCCGTCACCTTTCTACCATCCTGCAAGACTCCGTGACGATGACGCATCCATTGCCAGACTTGTGCCCGCGAAATTTCTGCTGTAGCCGCATCCTCCATCAGATTATTGATCGGCACAGCCCCAGAGCCTCGCAACCAAGCCTCGATGTACTGCAAGCTGACACTTATGTTTGTACGGACACCCGCTTCTGTAATTGTGCCCTCTGGGACTGCCAGAAGATGCTTAGCAGATACGTCTACGTCTTCACGTTTGTACCAGATTTGGTTCGGCTCTCTCATCAAGCGATCGAACACTTCCATGGCTACTGGCACGAGCCCAGGGTGAGCTACCCAAGTCCCATCATGTCCATCGTACGCTTCCCGCTCTTTGTCAGCGCGCACTTTGGCGATGGCTTCTGCATTTTGTACCGGGTCATTTTTCACCGGAATTTGTGCAGCCATTCCGCCAATGCAAGGCGCCATCCGTTTATGGCAAGTCTTCACGGCCAACGTGGTGTATGCTTTCATGAACGGAACTGTCATGGTTACTTGCGCCCGATCCGGTGTAATCACATCAGGCTGATTCCGCAGCTTTTTGATATAGCTGAAAATGTAGTCCCAACGTCCGCAATTCAGTCCTGCACTATGCTCGCGCAGCTCGTACAGAATCTCATCCATTTCAAAAGCTGCGAGAATCGTTTCGATCAATACGGTCGCACGAATCGTGCCGCGTGGAATATTTAATTCATCCTGCGCGAAAAGGAAGACATCGTTCCAGAGGCGAGCCTCCAAATGGCTCTCCAGTTTCGGTAAGTAGAAATACGGTGCTGTCTGATTCGCGATAAGAGCATCTACGTTGTGGTAAAAGTAAAGTCCGAAGTCAAGCAGGCTGCCGGAGATCGGTTTTTGATCGAGGCGGATGTGTTTTTCATCAAGATGCCAGCCACGAGGACGCACGATCAATACCGCTGTCTTTTCATTGAGGCTGTATGATTTGCCTTCTGGACTGATGTAGGAGATCGTGCGGCGTACCGCATCCTTCATGTTGATTTGACCTTGTATCGTGTTCTCCCAGGTCGGCGAGTTCGCGTCCTCAAAGTCAGCCATGAAAAGCCGAGCACCGGAGTTCAGTGCATTGATGACCATTTTCCGGTCACCCGAAGGTCCCGTAATCTCCACCCGTCTGTCTTGCAAATCTTTAGGCAATGGAGCAACAGTCCAATCTCCTTTACGAATGTCCGCTGTTTCCTGTAAAAAATCGGGCAGTTGACCTGCATCGATCTGCAATTGACGCTCCACGCGTTTAGCCAGCAATTGCTGGCGTCTTTCGCCAAACCTTTGCTCCAGCTTCATTACAAATTGGATTGCTTCTGGTGTCAGGATATCTTGATAACCCGGGTGCATCTCACCGGAAATCTGAACCTCCAGCGGATATGGATTCGTTGGTACAGTAGTCAAAACAGCTCCTCCTCCCTTACTCCAAAGTTATTATGATACAGATCGATAAAATGATTTTTATTATATAACAGTAATAGCAAAAAAAATGCTCTTACTCCTGATACCCGCTGCCACTGCAATGGCTGCAGCTTACATGCCCATCTCCCAAACAATTGTGGCAAGCCGCTCCGTTGGCATCACGACCAACGCCTCCACATCTTGGGCAATTTTGTTCTCCGTTTCCTTCACACCGATAGCAGTCCATTCTCCATTCCTCCCTCTCTGTATTAAAACAATATTCTTAAAATTTGTTTTTATTATATAACAGAGATTGATACAGTGCAACACGTTTTTTAAAAATTCCACCTGTATTAGTACACAAAATAAAACAGCCCTTGAACCGTTATGGATCAAGAGCTGCTTTCCAAATCTCTCGCTTATTGCTTCGGTGCGATCTTGTCTACTCCGCCCATGTACGGACGAAGAACTTCTGGAATTACGATTGTTCCGTCTGCCTCTTGGTAGTTCTCCAAGATCGCTGCTACTGTACGTCCAATCGCCAAACCAGAACCATTCAATGTATGCACAAATTCCGGCTTCGATTTTGTATCGCGACGGAAACGGATATTGGCACGGCGCGCTTGGAAATCTTCAAAGTTCGAGCAAGACGAGATTTCACGGTATGTGCCGCCGCTTGGAATCCAAACCTCCAGGTCGAATTTCTTCGCAGCCGTAAATCCTAGATCGCCTGTGCACATGCTCAGGACACGGTATGGCAGTCCAAGCAGTTGAAGCACCTTTTCAGCGTTTTTCACCAGTTTGTCGAGTTCGTCATAAGACTCTTCTGGTTTCACGAATTTCACCAGCTCAACTTTGTTGAATTGATGCTGACGAATCAGCCCACGCGTATCACGGCCGGCAGAACCCGCTTCCGAACGGAAACATGCGCTGAAAGCAGTGTAGTAGCGAGGGAGATCCGCTCCATCCATGATTTCATCACGATGCATATTGGTGACCGGCACCTCGGCAGTTGGAATCAGGAAGTAATCTGGTCCGTCGATTTTGAATGCATCCTCTTCGAACTTAGGCAATTGACCCGTTCCCGTCATGCTCGTACGGTTGACGATATACGGCGGGATCACTTCTTCATAGCCATGCTCGTTCGAGTGCAAATCCATCATGAAGTTCATCAGTGCGCGCTCCAGACGTGCGCCCAAGCCTTTATAGAAAACAAAACGGCTTCCTGTTACTTTTGCCGCCGTTTCAAAATCGAGGATGCCTGCTTGGCTAGCCAGCTCCCAGTGAGGCTTAATCTCGAAGTCAAATGCACGTGGCTCTCCCCATGTCCAAGCAATCACGTTATCGTCTTCTGTCGTACCGATCGGCGTGCTTTCATGCGGTAGGTTCGGGAGGCTCAGCAAAATGAACTCCAGCTGTTCATCCAATTGGCGCAGCTCTTCATCCAAAGCCTTGATGCGCTCATTTACTTCTTTCATTTCAGCGATCAGATGGTCTGCATTTTCCTTATTGCGTTTCATAACGGCTACTTGCTCGGACACCGTGTTACGCTTATTTTTCAGCGCTTCTGCTTCTTGGATGACTTGGCGGCGCTTTTCATCTACTTCTACGAATTGATCCAACGCAGAAATATCTTCATTGCGGTAAGCCAAACGGCGTTTTACTTCTTCTAGATCCTGGCGTAATACTTTTACGTCCAACATGTGTAAATCCCTCCGAATCGTATTGAAAAAAAACAAAAAACACCCGTCCCCTGGTAAGGGACGAGTGTTGTATACCCGCGTTGCCACCCTCGTTGACACATGCAGCAATCCTTCATGCATATGCCCACTCTTCCGTCATAACGGGACGGTTCCGGGCAAAGTTGTTGTTCCTTTGCCACTCCGAGATGGATTCCTTCACATAACCGGATCGGTTCGCACCTACCACCGACTCTCTAGGCCTGGCTCTTGTGAAGTACTTGTTCTCATCATCGCATTCTCATTCATGAATACTATTATTGTTAACTGTACTACAGGTTCTATACGTCTGTAAAGAGCAGCCCACCTCGATCTTTACAGAAAAAAGAAGATCGGCACCTATTTACGGCCGATCTTCCGGTATAACAGCTAGCTTCTGTATTCCTTGACCATGTCGAGGAAGTATTTGTGCAGTCTTGTATCTTCGGTCAATTCTGGGTGAAAAGCTGCTGCCAAATAGTGACCGCTTCGGGCGACAACAATCTTGTCTTCGTGCTTGGCCAAGACATGACCGTTCTCTCCCACTTCCATGATATACGGTGCCCGGATGAACACAGCCGGGTAATCTGCCGCCACACCCGCAACAGGCATCAAGACTTCAAAGCTCTCCTTTTGGCGACCAAAAGCATTTCGCTCGACTTTGATATCCATCAAGCCTAAATGGCAATCGTCTTGTCCTTGAATCTGTTTTGCCAGAAGGATCGCTCCTGCGCAAGTCCCGAAGATCGGCTTGTTCGACTTACCGAACTCTTGAACCGCCTCCATAAATCCGTACTTATGCATCAGCTTGCTAATCGTGGTGCTTTCTCCGCCGGGAATGACCAGCCCGTCTAGGTCATCCAGATCTTCTACTTTTTTGACCGGGACAGCTGTGGCACCAACCTCTTCTAGCATTCGCACATGTTCTGCTACAGCTCCTTGTAGAGCGAGTACGCCGATTTTCATGCTACTCACCTTACCAGCCGCGCTCTTGCATGCGATCAGCTTCACGAATTTTGGAGATTTCGATTCCTGGCATTGCCGTTCCCAAGCCTTTGGATACGCGAGCAATCAGTTCGTAATCCGTGTAGTGGGTAGTCGCTTCCACAATCGCGCGAGCAAACTTCTCTGGATTCTCTGATTTAAAGATACCAGAGCCAACAAACACGCCATCGGAGCCCAATTGCATCATCAGGGCAGCATCTGCTGGTGTTGCTACTCCACCTGCTGCGAAGTTTACGACTGGCAGCTTGCCTGTTTTGTGTACCTCTTCAAGCAGTTCATATGGGGCACCCAGGTTTTTGGCTTCTGCCATCAGTTCATCGTAGGACATGGCTTGCACTTTGCGGATTTGGGACATCATCGTGCGCATATGGCGAACAGCCTCTACAATGTTTCCGGTTCCTGGCTCACCTTTCGTGCGGATCATGGATGCACCTTCCCCAATACGGCGGAGAGCTTCACCCAGATCACGGGCGCCACATACAAACGGTACAGTGAACTCTTTTTTATTGATATGGTACAAGTCATCTGCCGGAGTGAGTACTTCGCTCTCATCGAGATAATCTACACCCAGAGATTCGAGAACACGCGCTTCAACAAAATGACCGATACGAGCTTTAGCCATAACAGGGATCGAAACAGCATTCAGTACTTCCTCTACAATGCTAAGGTCCGCCATACGAGCAACTCCACCAGCTGCGCGAATGTCAGACGGTACACGCTCCAAAGCCATTACAGCAACAGCACCCGCTGCTTCTGCAATTTTCGCTTGTTCAGCATTCACGACGTCCATAATGACGCCGCCTTTTTGCATTTCAGCCATACCTCTTTTAACGCGGGACGTTCCTACTTGTACCATTACAAATACCCCCTACATCATGAGTCAGAACCGAAACTGTTATGCGGTGTTATGGTTCCTGTTACCGTCATTGTAAACGATAGATGTAGGGGAAAACAATAGTTATTTAATTTCCTGTTCCACTGCTAAACAGATTGCTGAAGAATTCGATGATACTGCGGAAGAACAGACGAATCCAGCTGGCTTCCTCTACTGCCTGTCCTGCTACGATATCCACGCCTGCCTTTGCTGCGTCTTCTGGCTGCAAGAAATCGGTTTCCTTCACACCTTCTTCTTTCAAAACGATCTTACCGACTACTTGTCCTTGCTGAATCGGTGCGGTTAGCTCCTGGAAGGTAACCGTTGGTGTGAATTTTGCTTCGGTACCGGTTTTTGTGATCATATTTACTTCACTGCCTGTAACAACTGGTACAGTTACCTCTACACCGTTTTTCACAGGAGCTGTTTCAAATCCTTTGATCGTTGCACCCTTGTCCAACTGTTTCGTTAGCTTATAGTTGCTGAATCCGTAGTCGAGCAGTTTTTTGGTTTCGCCGAAGCGTTTGGGTTCGCTTGACGCTCCCATAACTACACTAATCAAGCGCATACCGTCACGTGTAGCTGTACCTGTAAAGCAATAGCCTGCTGCATTCGTGTGTCCTGTCTTCAATCCGTCTACACCCGGGTAATATTGGATCAAGCCTGGAAGCATCCAGTTATAGTTCGGTTTTTCCGCACCCGGTCTAAACTCCAATCGCGGAATTTTCGATACTTCCAAAGCTTCCGGGAAGTCACGGATTAATGCACGTGCTAAGATCGCGGAGTCACGAGCGGACATCAAGTTTTCTTTTTGTTCCGACTGAACCGAATAGGGACCCAATTCATCAGCTGGCAGCCCGGTAGATGTCACGAATGACGAATTATTCATTCCAAACTCTTTTGCTTTTGTATTCATCATTGCAACAAAGTTTGCTTCGCTACCGGCAATTTTTTCAGCAAGAAGCACCGTTGCATCATTAGCAGAAACGACTGCCATTGCTTTATACAGTTCTCTCACCGTATGGGATTCCCCTAGGTTCAGGTAAACACCCGAAGAGTCTGCCATTTTTGCAATGTAAAAGGCGTACTCGCTTACTGGAACTTTTTCATCCCATTTGATTTTCTTTTGTTTAACTGCTTCATTGACCAGATACTCCGTCATCATTTTGGTCATGCTAGCGGATGCCAAAGGGGTATCCGGATTGCTACTGTACAACACCCTGCCTGTAGAGGCCTCAACGAGGATGGACGACTTTACTTCCAACTGCAGCTTTGCGGCAGATTCAGCATCTACTTTTGCCGCCATGCTTCCCATTGCTGTAACAAACACAGCGACAGAGAGGAATAGACTTGTCAGTCGCTTTGTCCATGTAGTTCGCTTCATAATTTCTTCTCACTCTCCAGTTCTATCATATGTCATACGGTTATTGAGCACCAAGTGTTAGTTTAACATATCATTATGATTGCATTGAAGTCCGATTAGCATCATCGGTAGGTAGTTTATTCCATGATACCTACGGCCAATCTATTCGTGTCCTTTATGATGGAAGAAAGTCTGGGTATTTGTTACTATTTTCAATTCATATAATTGAATACAAAAATAATTATGGTATATTTGGTAATATATTGAAGAAATCTCTGGGAGGTTTTTTGAATGAAAAAAGTTTTGTATACCTTCGCTTCACTCGGTCTTGCTTTGTCTGTTATGAATCCGGTTTCTGCTCATGCGAATGTAGAAACAAATGTTAATAATCATGCAGCTGGAAAAAACGTTAAAATCATGAGCATTGAACTCGATTGGACACCTTTCAGTGTAACACAGGGTGGTACTTATATTGGTCGTGACACTTTCCATCTCTTTGGAAAGGCTAACGCTGGATTAGTTGCTTCAGATAGTAATTGTGATGTTACAGTTTACATCGAAAAACTAAGTGAAAACGGAAAAGTAGTAAATACAATTAAACTGGGAAAATTAGTAGCCCCGAAAGGTAACACTGACTATACAGACCCAGTATCTGTGGAGCCAGGAAACTATCGGCTTAAGATAAAAGGTAATATCACATCTAGTGGAGAAATTGCTATCTATAGAAACTAACGTCCACATATACTTAAATTTATCCCCTTACAAAATCTGGTTAATTAAAATTACCCCCTTTCTTTTCAGAAAGGGGGTAATTTTATGCTTAAGAAATCGAGTAGTTCGGTGATTCTTTTGTAATTTGTACATCGTGTGGGTGGCTCTCACGCAAGCCAGCGCCGGTAATGCGAACGAACTGGGAATTTTGAATCAAATCTTCGATGGTCTTCGCTCCGCAGTATCCCATACCTGCACGCAGTCCACCAATCAACTGATACGTGACATCCGCCAATGGGCCTTTGTAAGGAACACGGCCTTCGATCCCTTCCGGAACGAGCTTTTGTGCGTTCTCTTGGAAGTAACGGTCCTTACTGCCGGCTTTCATCGCGCCAATCGATCCCATTCCGCGATATACCTTGAAACGACGACCTTGGAAAATCTCGAATTCGCCCGGGCTTTCCTCTGTACCGGCGAACAGACTGCCGATCATGATCACTGAAGCACCTGCACCAATTGCTTTTGGCAAATCACCGGAGTATTTAATGCCGCCATCGGCAATAATTGGAATATTGTACTCTCGCGCTACCTGTGCACAATCGTGGATCGCTGTAATTTGAGGAACACCAATACCTGCTACGACACGAGTTGTACAAATGGAACCAGGACCGATACCAACCTTCACCACAGATGCGCCAGCTTCGATCAGATCGCGAGTAGCTTGTCCAGTTGCAACGTTTCCTGCGACGATTGTGAGCGTTGGGTATTCTTTGCGAACGGCTTTTACCGTTTCAATTACGCCTTTGGAATGCCCATGAGCCGTATCGATCACCAAAACATCCACGCCAGCTTGTACAAGTGCTGCTGCACGCTCAAACGTGTCTGCAGATACCCCAACAGCAGCACCACACAGCAAGCGGCCTTGTAGATCTTTTGCTGCATTTGGGTATTGGATTGCTTTTTCAATATCTTTAATCGTAATGAGTCCGCGCAGGATGTTGTTCTCGTCTACCAGCGGGAGCTTTTCGATCTTATGTTGTTGCAAAATCAATTCTGCCTGTTGCAATGTAGTACCGACAGAAGCCGTCACCAGGTTTTCCTTGGTCATAACCTCTTTGATCTTGATGGAGAAGTCATGTACAAAGCGCAGATCGCGGTTGGTGAGAATTCCAATCAGTTTTTGATTCTCATCGACAATCGGAACACCGGAGATACGATATTTACCCATGAGAGCATTCGCTTCTTCGACGGTATGTTCTTGGGACAGAGAGAATGGATTGGTAATAACGCCACTTTCGGAGCGTTTTACACGATCTACTTCGCTTGCTTGTTGCTCAATGGACATGTTTTTATGGATAATCCCGATACCACCTTGGCGAGCCATGGCGATTGCAAGTCCAGACTCCGTTACGGTGTCCATCCCAGCACTGATCAGAGGAATATTCAGCTTCACATTCTCACTCAATTGTACTCGCAGATCAACATCCCTTGGCAAAACTTCAGATTTTGCTGGAATGAGCAATACATCGTCAAACGTTAAGCCCTCTTTAACAAATTTGTCTTCCCGCACAGTTGAAAGCTCCTCTCGGCGAATAGTTTAAGACAGTTTAACAAACGGCTTAATTTACTGTCAAGAAATGAGTATATCGTTCGGTTATAGAATCAATAAGACAGAT
Source organism: Brevibacillus brevis (assembly GCF_900637055.1). Lineage (NCBI taxonomy): Bacteria > Bacillati > Bacillota > Bacilli > Caryophanales > Paenibacillaceae > Brevibacillus > Brevibacillus brevis. Next base: position 28,040 of record NZ_LR134338.1, on the reverse strand, counting down.
AAATCAAAAAACAATTAGGGAAACTTAGCCATATTACGAAAATTGGTAAAGGTGGGTAACATGGATAACGCTTGGAAAACATTACGCTATTTTGAGACAGAACCAACTGCACGTAAATATTTGGCTGCCTGCTATCATGACAAGGGTCTTGAGCATGCCGAGCGACTAGCTTTTCAACAAAGCTCGCGTTTCTTGTATCTCTGGAGACAAGCCAGACACTTTTATTCCACTTCCGCTGTTGCCGACTTGTCCATCCAGCCATTGCTGCTGTTTTATGGCTGCTCTCACTTGTTGAAGGCGATGTTATTGACTCGTGATCCGTATTATCCCCAAAACAGTCGTGTTCTTCAACATGGTGTCACGACACGAAAGCTTAAACGAAACGCCTATATGCTAATGGAGGACGAGGTTCGTCCACAAAAGGAAGGGTTTTTTGCGCAATTAGCTCAAGCGTTCCAGCTTGTGCCGTTACAAGACCGCTATTCAGTCCATGACTTATTTTCATCCATCCCCAGCGTCAGCGAAAGTTACGGAATTGCT
>NZ_LR134338.1:12500-20000 GCF_900637055.1 Brevibacillus brevis | reverse complement strand
CGTTACGTCCCATCGTGCGTACGTCTCCCTCATTGAAACGGACGGACATGCCTTTGTGAGTACCCATGATGATTTGTTGTTGGCCATCGGTCAGACGAACACCAATCAACTCATCATCTTCGCGCAGGTTAACCGCAATCAGTCCGCCTTTGCGAATATTTTCATAGGACTCCAGCGTGGTTTTCTTAATAATCCCCTTCTTGGTCGCAAAGAACAGGTAATGTTCTTGATCAAACTCCTTCACAGGGATTACCGCACTCACCCGCTCCCCTTTTTCAATCTGAATGAGATTGATGATTGGGGTACCTTTCGCTGTCCGGCTCAGATCAGGGATCTCGAATCCTTTTAGGCGATAAGCCTTCCCTTTGCTCGTGAAGAACATGATGTAATCATGCGAGTTGGTAATGTAGAGATGCTCGACAAAATCGTCATCCTTGGTTCCCAAACCCTGCACGCCACGTCCACCACGTTTTTGCGAACGGTAGGTGGAAACAGGCAGACGCTTGATATAACCATCATGGGTCAGGGTAATGACCACATCTTCCTCTGGGATCAAATCAGCATCATCGATGTGATTCTCATCGAAAGTAATCGCAGTACGTCTTGCGTCTCCGAACTTCTCTTTGATCTCACCCAGCTCTTCCCGGATGATCGCGTAGATTTTTCCTTCGTCTGCAAGAATAGCACGCAGTTCTGCAATTTTTGCCATGAGCTCTTGGTATTCGTTCTCGATTTTTTCTCGTTCCAAACCAGTCAGGCGTTGCAGACGCATATCGAGAATAGCCTGTGCCTGCTCGTAGGACAAGGAGTAATTTTCCATCAATCCGTTGCGAGCTTCTTCCGTGGTTTGAGAAGAACGAATCAAGCTGATAATCTCGTCAATATGATCCAACGCGATGCGCAAGCCTTCCAAAATATGCGCACGAGCTTCTGCCTGCTTGAGATCGTATTCGGTCCTTCTGCGGATAATGACGCGTTGGTGCTCCAAATAGTAATAGAGCATGTCACGCAGATTCAATACACGCGGACGACTGTCAACGAGTGCCAGCATATTCACACCAAATGTAGACTGCATTTGGGTATGCTTAAACAAGTTGTTCAATACAACCTTTGGAATAACGTCACGGCGCAATTCCATGACGATACGCATTCCTTTGCGGTCAGACTCATCACGAAGGTCGGTAATCCCTTCGATTTTTTTCTCGCGCACGAGCTCCGCGATTTTTTCCACGAGTCTAGCTTTGTTCACCTGATATGGGATCTCTGTTACGATGATGCGCGGTTTTCCTTTCCCATCCTCTTCAATCTGGGTTTTGGCACGCATAATAATGGAACCACGGCCTGTTTCATAGGCACGACGAATACCACTGTAACCGAGAATCTCCCCTGCTGTAGGGAAGTCAGGTCCTTTGATAATCTTCATCAAATCTTGAATCGTAATATCAGGATTGTCGATCATGGCAATGACACCATCAACAACTTCCGTCAAGTTATGCGGCGGAATATTGGTAGCCATACCTACAGCAATCCCTGATGCCCCGTTCAAAAGCAGGTTCGGGAAACGAGAAGGCAATACAACCGGCTCTTCTTTGCGTCCGTCATAGTTAGGAGTGAAATCGACCGTTTCTTTATCAATATCGCGCAAAAGCTCCAGCGCGAGCTTGGAAAAACGCGACTCCGTATAACGCATCGCCGCTGCCGGGTCGCCGTCTACAGAACCGAAGTTCCCTTGCCCTTCAACCAGCATGTAGCGCATGTTAAAATCTTGGGCCATACGTACCATCGCTTCATAGATGGAAGAGTCACCATGCGGATGGTAGTTCGCCATTACTTCCCCGACAACGTTTGCCGATTTACGGAACGGCTTGTCAGGAGTAAGGCCCATATCGTGCATGGCATACAAAATACGCCTGTGTACAGGCTTCAAACCATCGCGAACGTCAGGCAAAGCCCGACTGACGATAACGCTCATCGCATAGCTAATGAACGATTCTCTCATTTCGTGGCTAATATCGACTTTTGGAAACCGAGCAGTTTCTTCTGCCATAAAGGGTAAACCTCCAACTGGTTATCACAATACTTCATTATACCATATAGAGAGAGGACACGTCCAAAAAAACCAGTTGAATCAATCGATTTCCTCAGATTTCCTCCAACTTTGTACGTAAACTCGCGAGTTTTGTGGTATTCCTAAATATCCCAGCTTTGTTTTACGTTGGGTCATCACACAAAACAAAAAAGGCCCCTACATTCTGGCGCCTAGAATTTCATGTTTTTTTACATGTATTTATCATCATCTTTACAGCTTCACGACCATTTCCAATTCGGAGAAGCGAATCATTGTCTTCGTATCGATTAACAATCCGAACGTAATCGCGATCATCTGTAGTAGTTTTCTCATGGTGTATCCCTCCGTTTATTGAATGTACTTTGATTTTACATGGAATGAATAGTTCGTCCTATCGATTTGGATTTCAGCTTCCTTACACTCTTGTAAGAAACGTAGGAAAGTATGGGAAATGTGTGGGAAATGCCCCAAACAACTCCTTAAGTCCGTTGGAAGATGTACAATAAAGTGAGAATCTAAAGGTTCGCGGAGGAAACCTATGAAGACCTTTCACGTTGCCATCGTAGACGATGACATCAATATTCGTCAGATTGTCGAAGCCTATCTGCAAAAGGAAGGCTATGTTACAACTGCCGTTGAATCAGCCGAAGAGGCTATTACATTAGAGCAAGACAATCCTCCCGATCTATGGGTATTGGACATCATGCTGCCGGGTATGAATGGCTATGAGTTTTGCCGACGTATTCGTGCTGGCTCAGAAACGCCAATTATCATGGTTTCTGCTCGTGACGAAGAAGTAGACAAGATTCTTGGACTAGAGCTAGGAAGTGACGATTATCTCACCAAACCTTTTAGTCCACGTGAATTAGTGGCACGCGTGAATCGGGCACTCCAGCGTTGGAAGCAGATGAAATCCCATGTGGAAGATTCCCCTTTCATTGCGAAAGACAAAAACCCGGAAGAGGCTGCTGACAGTGCTCTTGTATTAGATAAGGAAAAACGTCTGGTATATTCTTTTGGGGAGGAAGTAGAGGTGACCTCGAAAGAGTTTCAGGTGCTCAGCCTTTTATCGGAGCATCCAAATCGGGCTTTTTCCCGCGATGAGCTGCTCTCTCTTATATGGGGATATGATTATTTTGGAAGTGATCGAGTGGTTGATGATCTCATTCGTCGTATCCGGAAAAAGTTGGACAAGATCCCTCTCGAAACCGTCTGGGGCTTTGGGTATCGCCTGCGATCTTTGGAAGGAACGAAGGATGAATGAGTATCCAATTTCGCATTACGTTGATGTTCGCTCTTCTCCTCTGCCTTGTCATGGGGGTATCAGCTGTCCTGATCAATTCGTTTTTGCTGGATAATTTAATCGAGCAGCAAAAGAATGAATTAAATCTAAAAGGTCGATTCTGGATTGAAAAAATGAACGAATCGAATATAAAGATTGAAACAGAGGGAGTCGCAGAACTCGAAAAGCTTCTCGTCTCCAATCGCAAGATAGAAGTTTTACTCTTAGGCAAAAAGAAAAAAGTGCTCTACACGTCCCTGCCTTCTTCCAATTTGAATGAGTGGATGGATGCCCTTGAGCGTAAAGCGGAGAAAAGGCAAAATCGAAACATTTGGATGGTCGGCAGCGATGATTACGTGGTCGTTAACTTGCCTTTTAAAAACGACGAGAAGCAACGGCTGATTCTGGCCTCTCCTGTACGTGGACTAAAAGACATTCGTATGGAGATGACGAATAACATATTGCTCATCGTTTTGATTGGAGCCGTATCTACGATTTTGCTCAGCTTTTTTATTACGCGAAGTATGGTGCAGCCACTCCATAAATTGACGAGAGAAATTAAAAAGGTTCAAGCACGGCGTTTTTCCGAAGTCCAACTCATTCCTGCTCGCGGTGAAATTGCTGAAGTCTCAAATAGTGTTTACTCCATGGCACAAGAGCTCGATCGTTTTCATGAAATCCAGAGGCAATTTTTACAAAACGCTTCCCACGAGCTAAAAACCCCTCTCATGTCTATTCAAGGATATGCCGAGGGAATTCGCGATGGCATTTTTGTTGATGCTGCTGCTGAAAAAGGTTTTGGTGTCATCGTAGAGGAAACCAATCGATTAAAGCATATTGTGACAGAAATTATATTGTTGGCCAAGCTTGAAGGCGAAGAGAATTTGTTTGATCCCTCATGGCATTCCGCTACTGACCTGGTGACTCGGGCCATTGAGCGTTTACACCCTTTGCAGCTCCAACACAATGTAACGATTTCAGTACGTCCGACGAAAACCAATGACGTCGTGTACGTCGATGAAGGAAAGTTTCTTCAAGCCTTGTTGAATATCATTGGAAATGCTTTGCGCCATGCTAAGGATCAGATTACGATCGAAATTATACCAGGCAAACATCAGCTCCAAATAGAAGTACAAGATGATGGTGAGGGCATCCCGGAAGAACTTCTCCCCCATTTATTTCATCGTTTTGTGAAAGGAAAAAATGGTGATGTCGGACTGGGGCTAGCTATTTCTCGAGCAATTATCGAACGTTCGCACGGCCGTCTCCAAGCAGAAAATGGTCCACTCCACGGCGCTGTTTTCCGCATCATCCTTCCCTTGTATCCACAGCCTGAAAACTAACACCCGAGTGATCTAGTGTCCACTCGGGTGTTTTTCTTTCAATCGATATATTTGCCTCTACATGTTCCCGGAAATTTTCGCCGTGAGCGCGTTCCTTCCAATCCGCATAACCATGACAGAAGCAATCAAGCAAAATATTCCCGCAATGATAAACATGATAAAGTAACTATTCAACATGGTATAAATGACTCCTCCACCGTAAGCGGCCACAGCAGCACCTAATTGATGTGCGGCCAATATCCAACCAAACAAAATTCCTGATTGCTGTTTTCCAAAAATATCGGTTGTCAACTTAAGTGTTGGCGGAACCGTGGCTACCCAATCTAAGCCATAGAAGACAATGAATAAGCCCAAGGTATACGTAGAAGAGGATAGCGCTGCAGGAAGCAACATTAACGAAAATCCCCGTAAACCGTAATACCAAAACAAGAGCCAACGATTATTAAAGCGATCCGAAAGCCATCCCGAAAATGTTGTTCCGATAATGTCAAAGATACCTATGAGAGCGAGTAAACTTGCAGCCGTTACCGCTGGAATGCCGTACTCCATACAAGCAGCTATAAAATGAGTACCGATTAAACCATTTGTAGAGAGACCGCAAATAAAAAAGCTGCCAGCCAACAACCAGAAATCAAAAGAACGCGATCCTCGTACTAAACCATCAACAGCTGCACGAAAAGGGTTTTGCTTGATGTCTTCTATTTCTTGATCAGCTTCTGTCGCACCAAATGCCTGAATTCCCTTGTCACTTGGTCGATCACGCATCAAGACAGCCACAATCGGAACCAAGACCAGCGCTGCTGTTGCAATCACCCACGATGCCAAACGCCAGCCATCTGATTCAGCCAAGCTTGCGAGAAGAGGAAGAAATACCAGCTGTCCTGTTGCACCACTCGCTGTTAATATCCCCATTACCAATCCTCGTTGCTTCACAAACCAGCGATTTGCGATCATCGCTCCCAATACGGAAGCCGTGCATCCTGAACCCAGTCCAACAACGATTCCCCAAAGTACAGTCAGTTGCCAGGAAGCCTGCATCCAAGTCGTGAGGGAGGACCCCAATGCTAACAGAATAAGGGCAATAATCGTGATACGCCTTATTCCGAACCGATCCATGACTGCTGCTGCAAACGGGCCTACCAATCCGTATAACAAAAGATTAATGGACAACGCTATAGAGATAGAAGAGCGACTCCAGCCAAATTCTTGTTCAACAGGAACCATAAATACACCAGGAGCAGAGCGAATTCCAGCGCCAATCAAGAGAATGAAAAAGGTGACACCCGCAATGATCCAGGCGTAGTGGAGCCGACTCGAAGAAGCTTGTTTCATAATGACATGACTCCTTTTTCGGAATAATACGTCAGAAATTTCAGTTTTTAAATGGTACAAAAAAACCATCCGAGTTGGATGGCTTCTTTTATTCCCTGAAAACTGGATCTGCATGATCAGTTGCTAAGTGTGTGGATAAGTCCTCGACCGATTAGTATTCGTCAGCTCCACGCGTTACCGCGCTTCCACACCGAACCTATCAACCTCATCGTCTATGAGGGGTCTTACCAGCTTGCGCTGTGGGAAGTCTCATCTTGGAGGGGGCTTCACGCTTAGATGCTTTCAGCGCTTATCCCGTCCGCACATAGCTACCCAGCTGTGCCACTGGCGTGACAACTGGTGCACCAGCGGTGCGTCCATCCCGGTCCTCTCGTACTAAGGACAGCTCTCCTCAAACTTCCTACGCCCGCGACAGATAGGGACCGAACTGTCTCACGACGTTCTGAACCCAGCTCGCGTACCGCTTTAATGGGCGAACAGCCCAACCCTTGGGACCTACTTCAGCCCCAGGATGCGATGAGCCGACATCGAGGTGCCAAACCTCCCCGTCGATGTGGACTCTTGGGGGAGATAAGCCTGTTATCCCCAGGGTAGCTTTTATCCGTTGAGCGATGGCCCTTCCATGCGGAACCACCGGATCACTAAGCCCGACTTTCGTCCCTGCTCGACTTGTAGGTCTCGCAGTCAAGCTCCCTTCTGCCTTTACACTCTACGAATGATTTCCGACCATTCTGAGGGAACCTTTGGGCGCCTCCGTTACCTTTTAGGAGGCGACCGCCCCAGTCAAACTGCCCACCTGGCATGGTCCTCTCGCCCGATAAGGGCGACGAGTTAGAAACTCCGTACATCAAGGGTGGTATCCCACCGACAGCTCCACAGAGGCTGGCGCCCCTGCTTCTCAGCTTCCCACCTATCCTGTACATGATGCACAAAGTTCCAATACCAGGCTACAGTAAAGCTCCATGGGGTCTTTCCGTCTTGTCGCGGGTAACCTGCATCTTCACAGGTATTATGATTTCACCGGGTCTCTTGCCGAGACAGCGCCCAAGTCGTTACGCCTTTCGTGCGGGTCGGAACTTACCCGACAAGGAATTTCGCTACCTTAGGACCGTTATAGTTACGGCCGCCGTTTACTGGGGCTTCGGTTCAAAGCTTCGCTTGCGCTAACTCATCCCCTTAACCTTCCAGCACCGGGCAGGCGTCAGCCCCTATACTTCGCCTTGCGGCTTCGCAGAGACCTGTGTTTTTGCTAAACAGTCGCTTGGGCCTTTTCACTGCGGCCCCCTCGGGCTATTAACCCTACCGAGGCGCCCCTTCTCCCGAAGTTACGGGGCCATTTTGCCGAGTTCCTTAGCAAGAGTTATCCCGCGCACCTTAGGATTCTCTCCTCGCCTACCTGTGTCGGTTTGCGGTACGGGCACCTTGTTCCTCGCTAGACGCTTTTCTTGGCAGTGTGAAATCAGGGACTTCGGTAC
>NZ_LR134338.1:0-7500 GCF_900637055.1 Brevibacillus brevis | reverse complement strand
GTTGCCTTACCGCTTGGCTATACCCCAATAGCCATGAAGTAAAGATGGTGGGGAGAGACGGATTCGAACCGCCGAACCCGGAGGGAGCAGATTTACAGTCTGCCGTGTTTAGCCACTTCACTATCTCCCCAAGCTTGTCCTTTAAAAGTAAACCTTATTCAACTTTCAAAGAAAAAGTGGTGCCGGCAATAGGACTTGAACCCACAACCCCCTGATTACAAGTCAGGTGCTCTACCAATTGAGCTATACCGGCGTGTTTTGTATAAATGGTGGCTCGGGACGGAATCGAACCGCCGACACGAGGATTTTCAGTCCTCTGCTCTACCGACTGAGCTACCGAGCCTCAAGCGTAATTATTTCGCCATCGCTTGAGAAAAATGGCGGAGCTGACGGGACTCGAACCCGCGACCTCCGGTGTGACAGACCGGCGTGAACTCCAACTTCACCACAGCTCCATGTAAAACATTCAGTTGTTAAAAGTGGTGGAGGCTGACGGGATCGAACCGCCGACCCTCTGCTTGTAAGGCAGATGCTCTCCCAGCTGAGCTAAGCCTCCACAATCCCCCCGCTATTTCATTGGGGGCATTTGCTAGGTGACCCGTAGGGGATTCGAACCCCTGAATGACAGCGTGAAAGGCTGCTGTGTTAAACCGCTTCACCAACGGGCCATTTGAATGGCTCCTCGGGACGGACTCGAACCGCCGACCGATCGGTTAACAGCCGATTGCTCTACCAACTGAGCTACCGAGGAATAATCATATTTTAGAATGGTGGAGCTGAACGGGATCGAACCGATGACCTCCTGCTTGCAAGGCAGGCGCTCTCCCAACTGAGCTACAGCCCCATTCTAGCACTTTCATGACACGGTTGTCATATCAGCTATGTAAGTGGTGGGCCTAGGCTGACTCGAACAGCCGACCTCACGCTTATCAGGCGTGCGCTCTAACCAACTGAGCTATAGGCCCGTGATTACTTCCGGAACTTTAATCTATCACACTTTTAAATTCATTGCAATAGAAAATTTGATTTTTTTTATTGCGTGGGTGAACTTTTTTTGTGAATTACTAGTTCAACAAAAGCACAATCTATTATAAGTCATGTTCATCGTATATTTCAAATGGTGTTTTCAAATTTTCATTAAGAAAAAGCTTGCCCGGTAAAGGACAAGCTTTTCTTCGTTCCAATTAAATATCAAGATCGCGTACATTTGCCGCGTATTGTTCAATAAACTCCCTGCGAGGCTCTACTTCGTCTCCCATCAGTGTCTCAAACACCATATCGGCATCCATAGCATCCTGGAGATCTACCTGAAGCAACGTACGGACTTCTGGGTCCATCGTAGTCTCCCACAATTGATCCGCGTTCATCTCGCCAAGTCCTTTATAGCGTTGGACGTTAGGCTTCGGTTGAGCCTTCAAGGTAGCGAGTACCTCATCACGCTGCTTGTCGGTATAAGCATAATGCAGCGTCTTCCCTTGCTTGATGCTGTAGAGAGGCGGCTGCGCAATATAAATATACCCCGCTTCAATCAACTGTTTCATGTAGCGGAAGAAGAACGTCAGCAGAAGCGTACGAATATGCGATCCGTCGACGTCGGCGTCCGTCATAATGACAACTTTGTGGTAGCGTGCCTTTGTAATATCAAAATCTTCGCCAACACCCGTCCCCAAAGCCGTAATAATGGCACGGATCTCGTTATTGCCGAGAATTTTGTCCAGACGTGCTTTTTCTACGTTCAATACCTTCCCGCGAAGAGGAAGAATGGCTTGGAAATGACGGTCGCGTCCCATCTTCGCAGAACCGCCCGCAGAGTCACCCTCTACAATGAACAGTTCAGATTCGGATGCGTCCTTGGAAGAGCAGTCCGCCAGTTTACCCGGCAAAGCACTTACTTCCAGTGCACTCTTGCGACGAGTCATTTCACGTGCTTTACGAGCTGCCTCACGGGCACGAGATGCCATGAGGGCTTTTTCCACAACTTTTTTGGCTACACCCGGGTTTTCTTCCATAAAGGTGTTAAAACGGTCACCGAAGACAGACTCGGTAATGCTACGAGCTTCTGAGTTGCCCAGCTTCGTTTTTGTTTGTCCTTCAAACTGAGGCTCTTGAATTTTTACGGAGATAATCGCAGTAATGCCTTCACGCACATCGTCCCCGGAAAGATTCGGATCCTTTTCCTTCAGGAAGTTAAACTTGCGGCTGTAGTCGTTGATAACACGTGTAAGAGCCGTTTTAAATCCGGTTTCGTGGGTACCACCCTCATGCGTGTTGATGTTATTGGCAAAAGAGTAAATGTTGCTCACATAGCTGTCGTTGTACTGAAGGGCAACCTCCACGACAAGACCTTCTTTTTCTCCTTCGCAATAAATCACATCATCATGCAGGGCTTCCCGGTTTTTATTCAAGTATTCTACGAACTGGATGATACCGCCCTCGTAGTGGAAGGACTCTTCCTTCTGCTGATCTGGACGTGTATCCTTCAGCGTGATGCGCAATCCTTTGTTAAGGAACGCCAGCTCGCGAATGCGTTTTTGCAAAATATCGTACTCAAATACAGTTGTTTCGGTAAAAATAGTCGGGTCAGGCTTGAAGGTTACTTTTGTTCCCGTTTCATCGGTCTCACCTATGACAGCAAGATCGGCATCGGGTGCGCCTACAGTAAAGCGCATGTAGTATACCTGGTTATTTTGTTTAACCTCGACTTCCATCCATTCAGATAACGCGTTCACTACCGAGCTACCTACCCCGTGAAGACCGCCGGACACTTTGTACCCGCCACCGCCGAATTTACCACCGGCGTGCAATACAGTCAAAACGGTTTCAACAGTGGATTTCCCGGTCTTTTCATGAATGCCAGTCGGGATTCCTCGACCGTTATCGGTTACAGATACGGAGTTGTCTGGATGAATGACCACCAAGATCTCGTCGCAATAACCGGCCAGCGCCTCGTCAATGGCATTGTCGACAATCTCCCATACCAGGTGATGCAAACCTCGGCTGCTGGTCGACCCGATGTACATGCCGGGACGTTTCCGAACTGCCTCTAACCCTTCCAGTACCTGAATCTGACTCGCATCGTAGTTTGTATCTTTCGTCGTCACTTGATCCACTACTCTGTCAACTCCTCCACTTCAGCTTGTACAAAGGGAAACTGATCCAAGCTGTCCACGAACTGAGCGCGTCGCTTCAGCGTCAGAGAAGAAATAGGTGAACAGTAAATGGCGTTCTGGGTGATTACATAAGACTTCGTTTCTTCCTCGCTATGGTCAACAACTGTCTTACTTTTTTCAAGCAAGAACGCTTTATTGATTTTTGAGGATTTCACAGTCTGATGATCAAGAATGGAAATGACTTCCTTCGTGCTCACCACAGTATCTCCACCAATGTGAATAAACATCCCTGTACCCCCTACCTTTCTCCGGAGATTTTCCCTTCCCTCACGTAAAAACGAGAGGCTTGCTGGAGAACCTGATGCTTTAAGCCTTCCACACCTGTGGTACTTACAAACGTCTGTACTCGATCCTGAATGGTTTCGAGCAGCAATGTTTGCCGATGTTCATCCAACTCTGACAAGACATCATCCAACAAAAGAACGGGGTATTCTCCCACTTCTTCTTTAATCAGCTCAATTTCGGCTAATTTAATGGACAGCGCACTGGTGCGTTGCTGTCCCTGGGAACCATACGTTTGCACATCCATGTTGTTCACTTTAAGTGAAAAATCATCACGGTGTGGCCCAATCAGGGTGCTCCCCCGCATGATTTCCCGGTCGCGAACCTCTTCGTAGGCAGCAAGCATTTTATCTACAGCCTGATCTATCGTCATCTCTTCTGTAACGGGCGATGAGTTTACGTAATGCAGAGAAAGTCTTTCCCTGCCATCGGTAATGCCGGTGTGGATTTCCTGTGCCCACGTCTCCAGCTTCCGAATGAACTCAAAACGCTTCCGTAACAATTTTACCGCTAAATCGGCTAATTGGGTATTCCAAATTGCCAGCATTTCCAGCGAGTTACTTTTTTTCATGGCTAAATCCTTTAAAAGCTGATTTCGCTGGGCCAGTACTTTGTTGTAATTGCTCAAATAATAAAGATACGTAGGTGAAACCTGACCGATTTCCATATCGATGAAGCGTCTGCGCTGGGCAGGTGCGCCTTTGACAATGGAAAGATCCTCGGGTGCAAACATGACGACATTCAATGCCCCCACATAAGCGCTCAGCTTCTGCTGTTCCATTCCGTTGATTTTGGCCCGCTTTCCCTTGGTTGTCAACTGCAGCTCTAAACGAACAGAACCGTAGCGACGAAGAACATCGCTACGGATCGTGGCATAATCGGCATCCCAGGAAATCAGCTCCTTGTCGCGGGGCGTTCGGTGGGATTTGGCGAGTGCCAAAACATAGATCGATTCGAGAGCATTCGTTTTCCCTTGAGCGTTGTTGCCAATAAACAACTGAATGGGACCGTCAAACGACAGGGACATCGTTTCGTAGTTGCGATAATTGGTTAGCGACAGGTTCTTGAGAAACAAGAATCACGCTCTCCTCTCAGGGGCGTACCACTTGATAGCGACCATAGCCTTCAATCGCCACTTCATCGCCAGGATATAGCTTGCGTCCACGTCTGTTGTCCAGCTCTCCATTGATCTGGATCGGAACCTCAGCCAAAAAAGCTTTGGCCATTCCCCCCGTGTCAATGATTTCAGCCAGCTTCAAAAATTGGCCGAGAGCAATATAGTCTGTGCTAATGGAAACCTCACGCATGGCTTGGCTCCTTTCTTTTACGTAAAAACAAATTAGTACGTACGAACCGGCAAAATCAAATGGAGCATCCAATCATGATCGGTCGGACGAATCACAAATGGACTCATCGGGCCGCTAAAGCTCGCTTTGATTTCCGCGCTATCGATTGCACGCAGCGCATCGATCATGTATTTGGCGTTGAAGGAAATTTTCAGTTCTTCGCCATTCATTGCTTTTGGCATCAAAATGTCCGTTACTTTCCCGATCTCAGGTGCATTGGACGTAATTTCGACGGTTCCATCAGGCATCGTGACGAGCTTGACTACGTTCGATTTTCCTTCGCGGCTCAGCAAGGAAGCGCGCTCGATAGATTGCAAAAACTCCTTGGTGCTGACAGTAATCTCCGTTTTGCTTCCTTGTGGAATAATTCTGGTCGTGTCCGGATAAGTTCCTTCCAAGAGACGGGAATAGAACAGGATATGCTTGGACTTCACCAAAATTTGATTGTCAGCAACAACGATATCCGCGAGATTTTGGTCGTCATCTAATATCTTTACCAATTCATTGCAGCTTTTACCCGGAACAACCACGTTATGGAAAGAAAGATCCTCTGGGCATTCGACCATAGCGGTACGGCTTGCCAAGCGATGGCTGTCGGTTGCCACAAAACGCAATTTTCCTTGATCAAGCGACCACATCAAACCGGTCAAGATCGGACGCATTTCGGAAGTGGAAACACCAAAAACAGTCTGACGAATCATTGCCTTCAGTAAATCACAGGGAACACTGAAGACTTTATCTTCTTCCAGATGCGGCAGCTGCGGATATTCGCTGGCATCCATTCCGTTAATGGTGAACTCAGCTTGTCCGGAACGAATTTTGGTTGCGAGACGATCATCGACTTGAATATCGATTTCATTGCTTGGCAGCTTGCGCACGATTTCGCTGAAAATACGTGCAGTCAACACAATGCTACCAGGTTGATGTACCGTTACTCCCCATTCTCCCGCTTCTTCCAGCGGAATCTGAACTTCAATAGACACATCAGAATCGCTTGCTGTCAGTGTCAAACCTTCATCATCCGTTTTGATTTTAATCCCGGTCAAAATTGGAATCGTAGTTCTGCTAGAAACTGCTTTGCTAACATGCGATACGGCGTTCGACAGCTTTTCACGCTGAACGGTAATATGCATCGACGTGAGCCTCCCTCTCCGGCGCCATTATTTTTGGTTGGAATCTGCATAATGGCTGCGCCTTTATCATAACTTATTAGGATAAATCTTTTTAACAGAAGTAGTAATAGGGCCTGTGGATTTGTGGATATGTGGGTCCATTACGTAAAAGAGAGCCTATACACATGTGGGTAAGTTGTGTATAGGCTTTTTGCGTTATGCACAGGTTTAATGGTTTGCTTTTAACTTTTCAATGAGCGACTGAATGGTTGTTTGCATATGAGGGTCATTTGCCAGCGCACGAGAGATTTTCTCATGGGCATGGATGACTGTCGTATGGTCACGGCCGCCAAATTCATCACCGATTTTCGGCAAGGAGGCATCCGTCAGCTCTCTGGAGAGATACATCGCAATCTGACGTGGGAAAGCGACGGTTTTTGTCCGTTTTTTCGCCTTGAAATCTTCGAGTTTCAGGCTGAACGCTTCTCCGACCGTTCGTTGGATGTCCATAATGGTAATCACGCGTGGGCGGGAGGAAGGAATAATGTCTTTCAGAGCTTCCGCTGCCAGCTGCGTGTCGATATCACGATTAATCAAGGAGGAGTAGGCAACGACACGAATCAGTGCGCCTTCCAGCTCGCGGATGTTGCTGTCGATCTGGTTGGCGATGTACGCCATTACCTCATTAGGGATATCGAGATTTTCTGCTTTCGCCTTTTTGCGCAAAATCGCAATCCGCGTTTCGAGGTCTGGCGGCTGAATATCAGTAATCAGTCCCCATTCGAAGCGTGAGCGGAGGCGATCCTCCAGTGTCGGGATCTCCTTGGGAGGTCGATCGGAGGAGATAATGATTTGTTTGCTTTCTTCATGCAAAGCATTGAACGTATGGAAAAACTCTTCTTGTGTCGATTCTTTGCCTGCCAAAAACTGAATGTCATCAATTAAAAGAACGTCAACACTCCGGTATTTATTGCGGAATTCGACGGCTTTGTTGTCACGAATAGAGTTGATGAATTCATTGGTGAATTTCTCAGACGACAAATAGACCACTTTCGCCGATGGGTTGTGCTGAATGACATAATGGCCAATTGCATGCATTAAGTGGGTTTTGCCAAGTCCGACTCCTCCGTAAATGAAGAGGGGATTGTAAGCTTTTGCAGGAGCTTCAGCAACCGCAAGCGATGCGGCGTGAGCGAATCGATTCCCTGAGCCGATGACAAACGTGTCAAAGGTGTATTTGGGATTTAAGATACTGGGTGGCTGGTCATCCGCGACTGTTGGCGGTTCGCTCATTTTCACCCGTGGGGCAGGTTGTTCATCGGCAAAAGCCGCATCAGGATTTTGCATCGCGACGAACTTTACTTTCATATTGATACCCGTCACTTCATATAGTGTATCGGTAATCAGTTGTGCGTACCTAGTTTCTAGCCAATCACGAGCAAAGTCGTTTGGTGCGACGACGATCAGTGCATCCTCTTCTAATGTAGTTGCCTTTGTCGCCTTCAGCCAGGTATCAAAACTGGGTTTGCTTAGCGATTTTTCTATCTTGGCGAGTACTTTGCGCCATAGTTCGCTAATCGCTGCATCCAA